>JAXGTD010000152.1:0-8957 GCA_040775095.1 Chromatiaceae bacterium
GGCCCTGGCCGCCGGGGCCCGCGCATTCGACGACGCGGGTTATCGGGCCGCCGCCGAACAGGTGCGCGACTTTCTCGTCGGCTCGCTCTGGGATGGGGAGCGGCTGCACCGCGCCCGCGGCGCATCGGGCTGGCAGGGCGAGGCAACGCTCGAAGACTATGCCTATGTCGCCCGCGGCCTGCGCGACTGGGCACAGCTGAGCGATTCGGCGGCCGACCGCGCGCTCGCACAAGAGCTCGCCCGGCGGGCCTGGGCGCTGTTTCGTCGCCATGGGCTTTGGCGCGACGGCACCGCCGTGCTCCTGCCGGATGTGCCGGGCGAGGTGATCCTGTCGGACGCCCCGCTGCCGGCAGCTGACGCGGTCTTGCTCGGCCTGCTGACCACGGCACCCGACCCGCGCTGGCGTGAGCCGGCCATTCAGGCACTGCACTCCATTGCAGGGCGCGTCCTCAGCGACCCATTCAATGCCGCAACCATGGCGGAGTTGCTGATGAATTGCGACCCGATCAGGCCCATTTCGTATCCTTCGGGGCAAAAACCGCTAAAATAGTGAGTTGGCAGCCGGACCGACATCACCGGGCTGATCATTAGTCCCGGCGATGTGGGACAGCTCTCGGGCAACGCGGATGTGGGCGTTCCCCGCACTGGCCAGGGATGGTCCGTCATTTTCCGCGGACCTGATCCGTCGAAGATGGCGCAATCGGCGCCGCGCACGGCTTGGATCGTGCGCTGATGTCCCGCATGGATGGGTCGAGTCGGCGTCGTTTTGACCACTGGAATCAGGGCCATTGGAAATGGCGCGCGAAGGGATAACGCATTGCGGAATCGAATGCCGTTTCAGCCAGTGGTGGGCTGGCTCGGCAATTCCGTCAGCGTCGCCCCGACAATGATTGCGGCGACGGCACCGAAGACCGCCACAGGTGGAGCGCCAGTCCCATGGCTTCCGGGCCGCAGGTCCATTACAAGCAAAATCGCCTCAAGCAATTGCGGGCCTTCTGCCATGCCGCACGGACCGGCAGCGTGAGCGCGGCGGCGGAAAAGATATTCCTGAGCCAGCCCACCGTGTCGCTGCAGATCCAGGCGCTGGAACGCGAGGTCGGCACCGTGCTGTTCGAGCGTCGCGGGCCGAAGATCCGTCTCACGCCCGAGGGTCAATTGCTCTATGAGCTTGCCCAGCCTCTCGTCGAGGGCATGGACAAGCTGCACGAGACCTTCTCGGCGCAATGCGGCCGCATCGATCAAGGCCCACTGGATATCGCCGCCGGCGAGTCAACGATCCTATACATCCTGCCCGAGCCGGTACGCCGTTTCGTCACCCGTTATCCGGGTATCGACCTGCGGCTGCATAACGTCACCGGTCGTGACGGACTGGCAATGCTCAGGGCCGATGAGGTGGATCTGGCGGTCGGGTCCATGCTCGACGTGCCCGATGACATCGAATACCAACCGGTCGTCACCTATCGCCCAACGCTGATCACCCCCCTGGGTCACCCACTGGCCAAGGGGCATGAGGTCAGTCTCGCCGAGATCGCAAAATACGGGCTGATCCTGCCACCGCGCCACCTGAGCACCTGGCGCCTCGTCGACCTCGTGTTCCGACAGAATAACCTGAGCTATCGGGTGACCCTGGAGGCCGGGGGTTGGGAGGTGATCAAGAAGTACGTCGAGCTCGGACTGGGCATCTCCATCGTCACCGACGTGTGCCTGACCGCCAACGACAAGCTGGAGCGTATCCCGCTCGAGCAGCATTTCCCGCAACGCAGCTACGGCATCGTGCTGCGCCAGGGCAAGTTTCTCTCGCCGCAGACCAAGCGTTTTCAGGAGATCCTCACCGCGGTCTTTCCCGACCGCGTCGCGGACGTTACTCGACGACAGCGCACCGGCGATACCGAATGGGAGGACGGCATGCTCGGATGACTCCACCGCGATAGGCAAGCAAGTCAGGGCACATTACCGCGCACGATCGGCACCCTTTCGCGATGGATTGCACAAAACGCGACCGATGGCACAACAAGTGTGCGGAAACTGCATCCCTCGTCAAAAAACCACTCGGAATTAATAGCCAAGCGTGTACCAAGCCACTCCGTCCCTTATATATGCTGACCGCATGACGCTAAACAAGAAAATTGGCCAGCGGCTGCGATCTGTTCGAACGGCACAGAAGCTGAGCCTCTCTGAGCTGGCCGCGCGAACCAAGACGCTGTCCAAGTCGAGAATCAGCAATTACGAGCAGGGTATCCGCCGTATGGGCCTCGAGGAGGCGCAGGAGCTGGCAGAGGCCCTCGATGGGCTGTCGCCGACCTATCTGCTCTGTCTCGACGATACCTCGCCACTGACCCCAACGGAGTGGAAGTTGATCGAGTGCTATCGGGCGACGGACGAACGCGGTCGCGCCACCATCATGCGCGCCGCCGAATCCCAGGCCAAGTACGCCGGCGCGTCACCGGCGGATCGACCTCCGAGCGAGCCGCCTCCGCCCTGAGCGAAACACCGCGGCACCCCCCATGGCGATACCCGCGCGCACTCCCAGCCGCGCAATCCGCCCATGCGCTCATCTCACCCTGTTGGAGTCCCTGGTAGCGCGAGATTCGCCTTTTGGGGAAACGCCGATTTCGAGCGTTTCCCGTCCGGGCCAGGGAAGGCAGCTCCGTCACCCAAGCGACCGAGCGTGCAGCAAACCGTATACCGCCTGCCCGGTTCGCGAGTCGATCAAAGGCCGGCAAGAGCCGCGATCATCCGCCCCTTGGGCGGCAACAATCCATCTCCTACGGCGGCTCAGGCGTTCGCGCGCCCGGCGAGGTGATCCAAGCCGGGCGCCCCACCGTGGCCCTGGCCGTCGGGCGAGAGACCAGCACCCTGATCCACCGCGAAGCACCGCCCGCCCTCGGGGCGCCTTTTCCATCGTCTTTGGCCTAAGATAGGCCCGCCGACGGGCTACCGCCCGTTACTCGGTGACTCCCCACCATCACGGGAACCTCTGCTCTGCGGCCCAAGGTGCCACACAACGATGTCTATCAAGTCTGACCGCTGGATCCGCCGCATGGCGACCACCCATGCCATGATCGAGCCGTTCATCGCGACCCAGGTTCGGGAGTCCGAGACGGGTGACCGGGTCATCTCCTACGGCACGTCGAGCTACGGCTACGATATCCGCTGTGCCGACGAGTTCAAGATCTTCACCAACATCAACTCCGCGGTGGTCGATCCGAAGAACTTCGACTCCTCGAGCTTCGTCGACCTGCGCTCGGACGTCTGCATCATCCCGCCAAACTCGTTCGTCCTCGCCCGCACGATCGAGTATTTCCGCATCCCGCGCAACGTGCTCACGATCTGCCTGGGCAAGTCGACCTACGCGCGCTGCGGCATCATCGTCAACGTGACCCCGCTGGAACCGGAATGGGAGGGGCATGTGACCCTGGAGTTTTCCAACACCACGCCCCTCCCGGCCAAGGTCTACGCGAACGAGGGCGTCGCCCAGATCCTGTTTCTCGAGTCCGACGAGACCTGCGAGAGCTCCTATCTGGATCGGGGGGGCAAATACCAGGGTCAGCGCGGGGTGACGCTGCCAAAGCCATGAGACAAGCCCTGGGCGCGTCTGCCTGAACCCCTGACGACGCGTCCGTGCGTCGTCAGGCGGCGATCAATCGCCGTGGATGATCGCGCTGTTGTCGTGGAGCATCGCGTCGGTGGCGGTCTCCTGCTTTACCTCGGTCGTGACGGCCCCGGCCTCTTGCAGCACGGCGGCCTCGTCCATTTTCTCTTCGGCCACGTCCGCGGCGGCCTGTGCGGCAGCCTCCTTGGCCGCGGCATCGGCCTCACCTGCGGCAAGCGCGGCGTCGGCCTCCGCCTTGCGCTCTGCTGCCATCTTCATCGCGGCGTCGGCCTGGCCCTGGACATCCTCGGCCACGGCCCCGACGTCTTCGGCAATGATCTTGGCACCCTCGGCCACGGCATCGGCCTCGGTCTCGGCAACGGCAGCGCCCGACAACAGGAAGGCGATGGCGGCGGCGGTCGCGGACGCGCTCTGCTTCAAGGACATACTTCTCTCCAGATCAGTTGATAGAAGGACTCGGGAACAAGGTGCCGGGGCGACACCGCGGCGATCCGCGGCATCGGCGATGAGCGGGACCCGGCCGGGCCACCCTGGCGCACCCGCCCAATACAGGACCGGGCGCCAGGATCCGACCCCAAGGTCCATCCTCGGCGCCCATCCCAACCGGGCGGGCCGGATTGTTGCACAACGACCGGCGCCAATCCATGTCGACGCCCGGAATTTCCGTCCCACCGAGGATGCGCCCGATCCCATCGGCCACGAGTCCGGGTGGCGCGCGCCACGGGTCACACCGACCACTGGCCCGGGTGGGTCGGGCTTGAAACCGCGTATTGCTCGGGCGCGCCGCGGGGGCCCAGCCGACCAACCCCAGCCAACCAACCGGGGTGTAGACTGTGGCTTTGCACCAGGCCGACTCGTCCATGCGCACCACCGCCGTCTTCTTTCTCTACCTGCTCGGCAGTCTGATGCTTGCGGCGCTGCTGACCTACCCGGTGCTGCAGACCGGCTGGATCGACCAGGAACCACAGCGGGTCATGGGGCGGCTCGCGCAGTTGTTCATCCTGCTCGGAGTCTGGCCCTTTCTGCGTTGGTCCGGGCTGTGGGATCGCGCGGCCCTGGGTTACGGGATCCAGCGGCGGGCGTTCGCGCATGCGCTGACGCGCGGCTGGCTGATCGGGGTCGCGATCCTACTCGTCCTGGTCATCTGTCTGCTCCTGCTCGGCGTCCGGGTGCCGGCGGCCTGGGGACCCGGGTTCGCGGCCCGGCTGCTGGAAAAGGCTGTCGCCGCGCTGATCGGTGGCCTGTTGATCGGCCTGCTGGAGGAGACCTTCTTCCGCGGCGCCCTGTTCACGGCGATTCGCCGGCGAGGCGGGGGGGTGGCAGCAGCGGCCGCCTGGTCGGCCCTGCTCTACGCCCTGGTGCATTTTCTCAAGCCCCACGCGCTGCCCGCCGGGGTGGCATTCGACTGGGCCGGGGCCTGGCAGATGTTCACGCACGTGTTCGTTGGCATCTGGCAGTGGACCCATGTCGATTCCCTCGTCGCCCTTTTCCTCGTCGGGATCTTCCTGGCGCTGGTACGTGAGCGAAGTGGCCACATCGCGTGGGGCGTGGGCCTGCACGCGGGTTGGGTGTTTGTGATTCAGGTCTCGCGGCGGCTGACCGACGGCAATGACGGCGCACCGCTGGCGTTTCTGGCCGGCGACTACGACGGCATCATCGGCTGGCTCGCCGCACTGTGGATCGGGCTCCTGGCGGCCGCCTATTGGCGCCTGAGCCGGCCGCGGCAGGGCCGTTCGGGCGCGCCCGGCACGGAATGTTAGACTCACCGCCTGGGTGTCCGGATGTTGGAGAGTTGACCGAGCCATGAGCGAAGAAACCGTCGTCAGGGTGCTGTTCGTCTGTATGGGCAATATCTGCCGATCGCCGACGGCCCATGGCGTGTTCCAGAAGCTGGTCGAGGATGCGGGGGTCACGGATCGATTCGAGGTCGATTCGGCCGGCACCCACGCCTACCATGTCGGCGAGCCGCCCGACCCGCGGGCCCGTGAGACGGCATCGCGCCGGGGCGTGGATCTCAGCGACCTGCGCGCGCGGCGAGCCCAGGCCGAGGACTTCAGGCACTTCGACTACGTGCTGGCGATGGATCAGGACAACTACCGCAGCCTGTCCGCCATCTGCCCTCGTGGTCTCGAGCCACGTCTGACGCTGTTGATGGACCATGCACCGGAGTTTCGCACACGAGATGTCCCGGACCCTTACTACGGCGGCCCCGGGGGCTTTGAGCAGGTCTTCGACATGATCGAGGCGGCCGCACGGGGACTGCTGGCGGAGATCCGTCAACGGCACCTCTGATCACCGCGAAAACCGCCCCCAAACGCGTCGCCGCAAAGGCGTCCATCGATGCGCCAGTCACAAGCACGGGTGCCCGTCCCCAGTGGTTTCGCGCCCCGGGCGGCGCGCGCTGACGAAAGGCCCTGAACGCTTTGCGCTCAGCCTCGCTCGAGAGAGCAAGATGGCTGACGCGCCCCCGCGCGGCGGCCCAGCCGGTGACCGTGGGCCGCCAACGCTCAAGGGGCCTCGAGCTTCTCGAGTCCGCCCATGTACGGGCGCAACGCCGCCGGCACGCGAATGCTGCCGTCTGCCTCCTGATAGTTTTCCATCACCGCGACCAGGGTACGGCCGACGGCCAATCCGGAGCCGTTCAGGGTGTGCACCAGCTCGGGCTTGCCGGTCTCCGGGTTGCGCCAGCGCGCCTGCAGGCGACGCGCCTGGAAGTCCCCGAAATGGCTGCACGAGGAGATCTCGCGATAGCGTTGCTGCCCAGGCAGCCACACCTCCAGGTCGTAGGTCTTGGTGGCGGAGAAGCCCAGGTCGCCGGTGCACAGGGTCACGACGCGGTACGGCAGCTCCAGCCGCCGGAGGATCGTCTCGGCGTGGCCGGTGAGCTCCTCCAGCGCCTCGAGGGCGTCCTCGGGGCGCACGGCCTGCACCAGCTCGACCTTCTCGAACTGGTGCTGGCGGATCATGCCGCGGGTGTCCTTGCCGTGCGAGCCCGCCTCGCTGCGAAAACAGGGGGTGTGGGCGACCCATTTGCACGGCAGCGCATCGGCCTCGATGATGCTGTCGCGCACCAGGTTCGTCAGTGGGACCTCGGCGGTGGGGATCAGATAGAAGTCGCGCTCGCCGGGGACCTTGAACAGGTCCTGCTCGAACTTGGGCAACTGTCCGGTCCCATAGAGGCTGTCGCTGTTGACCAGGTAGGGGACATAGGTCTCGCTGTAGCCGTGCTCGCGCGTGTGGGTGTCGAGCATGAGCTGGATCAGCGCCCGGTGCAGGCATGCCAGCGCACCATTGAGCACGACGAAGCGTGCGCCGGTGAGCTTGGCCGCCGCCTCCATGTCCAGCCATCCCGCCGGCACCCCGAGGTCGACGTGATCCCTGGGCGGAAACCCGAACAGGCGCGGCTCGCCCCAGGCGCGCTCTTCGCGGTTTGCCCCCTCGTCGGCGCCGTCCGGCACGCTTGCGTCAGGCAGATTCGGCAGGCCCAGGCTGATCTCCCGCACCGCCTCCTGCAAGGTCGCCAGCTCCGCATCCGCGGCCTTGAGCCGGTCGCCGACAACGGCAACCTCGGCCTTCAGCGGGGCGATGTCCTCGCCAGCGGCCTTGGCCTTTCCGATCTGCTTCGATGCCGTATTGCGCCGGCTCTGCAACGCCTGTACCTCGGTCTGCAGCGCCTTGCGTCGCGTCTCGAGCGCCTCGATGCGGGCCGTGTCGAGGGTAAGGCCACGGCGCGCGAGCTGCTCGGCCACATGGGCGAGCTCGGTCCGCAGCAGTCGGGGATCCAGCATGGTCTGCTTCCTGATTCTGTATACCCATCGCACATGGGTTTTTCGGTTGGCGAGGTGCGTCGATCGAGCCCGAGAGCCAGGCACGGCGACGAGTGATCGCGACATCTACCGCATCGACTGCAGGGAGCCGCAACGCCGCGATCGAGCGCCAGGGGCGTGCCTCGCGGCGGGGAATCCATGCGTGATGGGTAGATTAGCGTTGATGCTTTCCGTTGGCCTCGACGCTGACGCGCCAGGAGACGACGTGCCCGGGCTCAACGAAGTCCTTGATGCGTTCGATGGCAATGCGCGCTCGCTCGGGGCGGTCGAAGAATTCCAGCACCAACGGCAGATCGCTGGAGAGGTCGACCAGCGATGCGCTGTGCACGACCCCCGACGCGCCGAAACCGGCGACACCGCGCGTGACGGTGGCGCCGCAGACCTGCAGCTCGTCGTGCAGGCATTTCAGCAGCGGCCTCAGGCCATGATCCGATTCGGAGAGATAGACCCGCACCATGGTGGCCCGAATCGAGTGGTCTTCGCCCTCGAGCCGGTGCTCGCCGGCCCCGGAATCGGCCGCCGCGGCGGCGTTCGGTCTGGTCTCGTCGATCGTCATGAGAACGCCCTCGCGGTTACCATCCCAACCCAGCAGGCCACGAGACAGAGCAACAGGCTCGCTCCGATGTTCGCCAACGCCCGGACCGGCTCCCCCTGCTCGATCAGGAGCAGTGTCTCGAGCGAAAAGCTGGAAAAGGTCGTGAATGCACCCAGAAACCCGATCAGCAGCGCGGAGCGCAGCTCCGGGCCGAGCGCGCTGCGCTCGAGCAGCAGCACGAACAGGAGCCCCATCGCAAACGAGCCCAGCACGTTCGCAACCAGCGTGCCCCAGGGGAAATCGCGTCCAAGCAGCCGGGCGACACCGTTCGACACCCAGAAACGCGAGAGCGCCCCAAGTGCGCCGCCACCCGCGATGGCCAGGACCTGTAACAGCGCGCGGCCGAGGGCGCGCAGCTCTTTGCGCAGGCATTTCACCAACGGCCCCAGGCCATGCGCCGCACCGGATCGATCCGCAGGCGTCCTGTTCGAATCACCCGGGCCGCCCTCACCCACGCACCGATGGGTGTCCATCCCGGTAGCCGGAGCCGGGGCGGTGGCGTTGCCTGGCCTGGCCTCGTCCATGTCCATCACAACGCCCTCGCGATCACCATCCCCGCCCAGCAGGCCAGGATACAGAGCAACAGGCTCACGCCGATGTTGATCAGCGCCCGACCCGACTCACCCTGCTCGGTCAGGGCCAGCGTCTCCAGCGAGAAGGTGGAAAAGGTTGTGAACCCACCCAGAAACCCGACCAGCACGGCGGCGTGCACGTCCGGGTCGAGCCAGCCGGGCTCGCCGAGCAGCACGAACAGGAGCCCCATCGCAAACGATCCCAGTATGTTGACGGCCAGCGTGCCCCAGGGAAAGTCGCGCCCCAGCAGCCGGTAGACCCCGGTCGACACCCAAAAACGCGAAAGCGCCCCGAGGGCGCCGCCGCCTGCAATGGCCAGGAGCTGTAACACACGCGGCTCCGCTGCACA
>JAXGTD010000153.1:0-8921 GCA_040775095.1 Chromatiaceae bacterium
CGGGTCGCCTCGCCGATGCGTGCACGAACGGGGGCAGCAGAGACCGCCGCGGCCGCGCGCGGTGTCCCGGGCGTCGGGTCGGGCATACCCCCGCGTCCCCTTCACGTGGGGCTCCCGGAAGACGCGCGATCCGCGTGTCGGGCGACCTGCCGGCATCTCCTCCCGGCACCCGCGGCGGGGCAATCATCGCTCTGGCTGGGTGCGCCCGACCCTTGCGCCCCGCGGGGCATGTCGGCTGGAACCCGCGCCGGTACAGACGGATAGGGTCTTCGCCGATGGCAAGGCAGGCCCCGGCCAAAACGTCCTCGATGTGATGGTCCAGGCGCTCGGTCCATCGCGGCGGGAGTCGCCCCGGCTCTAGGTCCCGTCGCCAAGTGATCGTTCGGCGTGCTCCACCGAACGAGATAAACCATGGGCGGAAAGGAAATGGATTGGCAATTATTAATATTATTCGATTACGGTATTTGGCCCGTTTCGTGTGCATCTGACCGACGGTCCGTGGATCGTGCACGATCAATTGAGGGGGCGACGGATCGTACGCGATTTCCCGCGCGGGATATTAACCGCGTAATGTTAAATGACTTGTAAGATATTGAAATTCTGGCGATCTTGGCGTATCTTTCGATTGTATTACAAGCCGGTTCTCTATATGCGGATTGAGATGGGGCCTCTCCATCGTGACCGCGTCCACGTTATCGGGGTTGGCGGTTGCGGGTGGCCGCTCGCGCATGCTACAAAGATACCCAGTTGCCGGCTGCACAGTCCGGGGGAAGTCATCCCCGGTCGTCCAGGGAGTGGAAAGCGGTGCCGTTGTCGTTTTCTGGCCTCTTTCATCCCCCCGACATCTCCCGATAGCAGTGTTTCAGTTGTTGGACCAGCGCGGGAAGCGGCGTGACCGGGTTGCGGCGTGGGTTGTACACGCGGCAGGCGGTCGACGTTTTGACGACCTCGGCTATATTCAGAACACGGGTCGTTTCTGGGTGTATGCCCTCTGCTGCTATATGCTGTACTCAAATTCATGGTTCGTCCCGTGGATGCGGAATCCACGCCCGATGCGTTGGCGGATCGTCGGCGCGTCGATGTCCGATCGACCCAGTCCGCTGTTCCCGTGGGGTTTCCCCAGAAGAGTCTCACGCGCAAGCCCGTGTCGTGGACCCCTCCGATATCAGGCTCCCATTACTGGTGCGGGCCTGCCACCCATCGCCCGACCCGGATCAACAGTGCCTCATGGCATGCCGGTGTCGCCAAGGGCGGCCTCCAGCCCAACAATCCTTCACTGAAGATCCTTGCTGATGAAAAAGCATCTCGTGTTGATGATCATGGACAGCTGTCGTTACGACGCCTACGTGGCGGCTTCGACACCCAACATGGACCGTATTGGCCAGGTGCAGAGACGGTGGTCCTATGCATCCTGGACGAGCCCATCTCATTACGTGTTCCTCATGGGTCTGCTTCCGCATCACAGCCCGCAGCATGTATTTGCCTCAGAGGTATATAAGAAGGAGTTCACGCAATGGGTCGACCGCCTCGGAGTCGACGCGCTGTCGTTTCGGGATTTCCTCCCGCAACTGTCCCTGCCGAAGGTGCTGTCCAAGCTTGGATATCGAACGGTGGGCAAGGTATCGATGCCCGTGCTCAATCAGTTCACGCTCCTCAGTCAGCATTTCGATGAGTATAAACTCATGGAAAATCATACCGATTTCGCCGGTATGGTGCGGGAAATGGAGTTCCCTGACGAGGAGCCGCACTTCTACTTCCTGAATCTCGGGGAAACCCACTACCCGTACATGCTGACGGGGGATGACCTGCCCGTGATCTCCGGTGTTCATGGCGTCTTCAAGGCGCTTGGCGCGGAGCAGGGGGAACCGACGCGCCAGGCAACGTCGGACCAGTTCTTCGACATGGAAAAGATGGACTATCTGCGCAACCAGCAGATCCGTACCGTGGAGTACGTGGATGGGCTGGTTGGCGAGTTGCTGTCGAAATGTCCCGCGAACACGCACCTGATCATTACCGCCGACCATGGCGAGCTGTTCGGCGAGCAGGGATACTTTGGCCACGGGCCCGTGATGCACGAAAAGGTCTTCGAAGTGCCGTTCCTCGAGGGCGTCAAACCCTGATGCTTGCCTTCTGCCAGTGCGTCTCGCGCCACCGTCCGGCGATTCACGCCTTGAGGTGTAACTGATGGCTGCCTTCCGAGCTCTTGCTTACTCACCCGCGGCTCAGGACGACGTTGCGATCGCGATTGCCGGCGCTCGCGCCGGGGGGGTCGGCATTTTCGATGCCCAGGCGCATACGGACCTCACTGCCATCCATACGGCGTTGGAGCAACTGGCGTCCCTTGGACGGGGCGACGTCGGCGTCAGGCTCCCTGCTGGAAACGAACAGCGGCGCGCCTTGCTCGCCGCGCTACCGGTCTCCATTGGCTGGCTGGTGGTCGACGCCGATGGCCTGCGCACCGATGCCGAAGCGTTGGCGGCGGCCCGGGCGCGCGGGGTTCGTGTGTTGCTCGAGACGACGGGATGGTCCAGCGACACCGCTGGCGCCCAGGTCGACGGATTCATCGTCAAGGGCCACGAGGCGGGTGGCGTCGTCGGGGAAGAGACCTCGTTCATCCTGCTCCAGAGGGCCCTGGCCGCGACCGAGCTCCCGGTCTGGGTGCAGGGTGGCATCGGCCTACACAGCGCGGCGGCCTGCTTCGTCGCCGGGGCTGCCGGGGTGGTCCTGGACAACCAGTTGCTTCTGACGCGCGAGTCGCCGCTGGCCGGGCGACTTCGGCCGATCATCAAGGGACTGGTCGGTACCGAAACGGTCGCGATGGAGTCGGCCCGCCAGGGGAGCTATTTCCGTGTGCTGGACCGTCCGGGTTATCAGGCGGCCAAGGCGGCCCGGCGGGTCGCCCGCGCCATGGAGGTAGATGCCCTGGTCGCGCATTGCCTGGCGCAGTGTGGATGGGATGATCCGACCCGGCAACTCCTGCCGCTGGGTCAGGATCTCGCCTTTGCGGAGGGTCTTGCCGCGCGCTTCAAGACAGTGGGGGGCGTGATCACGGCCATGCAGGGCGCGGTGCGCGAGTCGGTCGAGACCGCGGTTCGCCACGGGGCGTTCAATGAGGGCGCGCCGCTGGCCCAGGCGTTGGGCACACGCTATCCGATCGTCCAGGGCCCGATGACGCGCGTCAGCGACTGCGCCCCGTTCGCGGTGTCGGTCGCCGAGGCCGGCGCGTTGCCGATGCTCGCCCTCGCGCTGCAGAAGGGGCCGCAGGTCGCGAAGCTGTTGCAGAAGACATCAGAGCGGATCGGTGGGCGGCCCTGGGGTATCGGTCTGCTCGGGTTCGCACCCTCGGCGCTATTGGCCGAGCAGGTGGCGGCCAGCAGGCCCTATAAGCCGTCTTTTGTGCTGATCGCGGGCGGGCGCCCGGACCAGGCACTGGAGTTCGAGAAGGATGGCATCCCGAGCTTTCTGCACGTCCCATCGCCGCGGTTGCTGGACCTGTTCGTCGAGCAGGGTGCGCGGCGTTTCGTCTTCGAGGGGCGTGAATGCGGCGGACACATTGGGCCGCTGAGCAGCTTTGTGCTCTGGGATTCCATGGTCGATCAGCTGCTGATCTCCGCCCGCGACGATCGCATGGCCGGCGAGATCGAGGTCCTTTTCGCCGGCGGGATCCACGACCGTCTATCGGCGGCGATCGTCGGGACGCTGGCCGCGCCGCTGATGGAACGTGGCATCAAGGTCGGCGTGCTGATGGGGACGGCCTATCTGTTCACCAAGGAGATCGTCGAGAGCGGGGCGATCGTTCCCGACTTTCAGGCCGAGGCGCTGGCGTGTGCGCGCACCGTTAGCCTGGAGTCTGGCACCGGGCACGCGACACGCTGCGCGCTGACGCCCTTCGCCGATCAGTTCACGCAAACCAAGCGGCGGCTGGAAGAAGAAGGGAAGGACGCCGATTCGATCCGCGAGGTCCTCGAGGACATGAGCCTCGGGCGTCTGCGCATTGCATCGAAGGGAAAGGAGCGCCGCGCCGAGGACGGCCGGCTCGCTGACGTGGACCCGGACCGACAACGACAGCTCGGCCAGTACATGATCGGACAGGTCGCGGGTCTGCGCGACCGGGTGATCGGCGTTGCGGAGCTTCACCACGAGGTGGCCACGGAAGCGAGCAGGGTCATTCAGGCCCGCGCCGCCGAGGTTCATCGACAGGCCCGCCGCCGGCGCCCGAAGCCGGCGAGTGTCGCGGTGGTCGGCATCGGCGCCATGTATCCGGGCGCCTGCACGACGCAACAATACTGGGAGCATATCCTCGACGGACTGGACGCGATCAGCGAGATCCCCAAGCATCGCTGGGACTGGCGCCTGTACTTCGATGCGGATCCGTCGGCCAAGGACAGGATCTATTCCAAATGGGGTGGATTCCTGGACGACCTGGCGTTCGATCCGATCAGCTACGGGATGCCCCCGAACGCCGTGGAGTTCGTTGATCCCATCCAGCTCATGGCGTTGCACGTGGTCAGCCAGACGCTGGAGGATGCCGGATACCGCGATCGCGAGCTCGACGGATCGCGCGCGTCGGTGATCTTTGGTGCCAGTGGCGGGGCTGGCGACGTCGGCATGCAGTATGGGCTGCGATCGGAGCTGCCGCGCTTTCAGGGGTCGTTGCCGACAGAGGTGGGCGAGCGTTTGCCGACCTGGAGCGAAGACAGCTTCGCCGGCATTCTGCTCAACGTTGTCGCGGGTCGCGCCGCCAACCGGTTTGACTTCGGTGGAGTCAACTACACCGTCGATGCCGCCTGTGCCTCGTCACTCGCGTCGATCTATCAGGCGGTCATCGAGCTCGAGGACGGGCGCAGCGATCTGGTCATCGCCGGCGGCGTCGACACCATGCAGGGTCCGTTTGGCTTTCTGTGCTTCTCGAAGACCCGCGCGTTGTCTCCAACGGGTCGGTGTCGCACCTTCGACGCCGATTCCGATGGCATCGTCATCTCCGAGGGGATCGGGATGGTCGCGCTCAAACGGCTCGCGGATGCCGAGCGTGACGGTGACCATATCTACGCCGTGATCAAGGGTGTTGGCGGATCCAGCGACGGACGCGCCAAGGGCTTGACGGCCCCCCTGCCGGAGGGGCAGCTCAGGGCACTGAATCGGGCCTACGAGAAGGCCGGCTATTCGCCCAAGACGGTTCGCCTGTTCGAGGCGCACGGGACCGGCACCGTGGCTGGCGACACCGCCGAGCTGGAGACCACCACCCGTTTGCTGCAAGCCGTCGGGGCGCCGCCGCATGGGGCGGTCGTCGGCTCCGTGAAGACGATGATCGGCCATACCAAGGCGGCCGCCGGCGTCGCCGGTCTGATCAAGATCGCATTGGCATTAGACTCCAAGGTGTTGCCGCCGCACGCGAACGTCGTTCAACCCAATGCGGCGCTGCGCGCCGAGGGCTGTCCGCTGTATCTCGTGCGGCAGGCGCAGCCATGGGTGGCATCGGCAGAGCATCCTCGCCGGGCCTCGGTCAGCGCGTTCGGCTTTGGCGGAACCAATTTCCATATCGCGCTCGAGGAGTACCGTGACGGCTACCTTCCCGCGCGCGCGCCGCGTTCGGACTGGACCCACGAGCTGTTCGTCTGGAACCGTGACGACGCGCTGAGTGGCACGCTTCAGGCCCTCGACGAGGCGCTCGCGCAGGGCGCGCGCCCGCGGCCGCGGGATCTCGCGTACAGCCTGTTCCTGCGCTGGGATGCCACGCGGCCGAGCCTTGCCATTGTGGCATCGGATATGGAATCGCTAAGGCAGCGCATTGCCGCGGCATTGACCCTGCTGGCAGATCCCAGTGGGTCGGTGCCCGGGGTGCATCTCACCGACGAACCCCTCGCGCTGGAGGGCAAGGTTGCCGCGCTCTTTCCCGGGCAGGGGTCCCAGTATCCGGACATGCTACGGGAGCTGGCCATCGCGTTCCCCGAGATCGTCCAGCCCCTGGCCCAGGCAGACGCGACCTTCCAGGAGAGCTCCGGGTCCCGCCCGCGGGGCCCGGCCCGGCTCTCCGAGGCCATCTACCCACCCGGGCGCTTCAATCCCGACGACGAGAGCCGGGCGCGCCAGGCCCTGATGCGAACCGACGTCGCTCAGCCGGCGCTGGGGGCCCTCTCCGCCGGGCTGTGGCAATTGATGACCGGCCGATTCGGTCTGGTAGCCGACATGGCCGCCGGCCACAGCTACGGGGAGTATGCCGCCCTCTACGCGGGGGGCGTGCTGGATTTCAGAGACCTGATCCGGCTCTCCGAGGCGCGCGGGCGTTTCATCGTTCAGGCGGCCAACGGTTCGGATCTGGGCGCGATGGCGGCGGTTCAGGCTCAGCGCGAGGAGGTCGAGCGCATCGCCGCGGAGTATCCCGATGTGCAGGTGGCCAATCACAATGCCCCGGGCCAGAGCATCCTCGCCGGGGGGAGCGAGACCATCGAGGCGGTCGTCGCGAAGCTCAACGCCGCGGGATACACGGCCAGCCGCCTGCCGGTCGCCGCCGCCTTCCACTCCCCGTTTGTCGCGCCCGCCGGCGAGGCGTTGAGCGAATTCATGGCCGGTATCCGATTCGCGGCGCCGAGGCTGCCCGTCTATTCCAATACCTCGGCGGCGCGACACCCAGACGACCCGGATGGAATCCGCGCCAACCTGGTGGCACAGCTGGCAAGGCCCGTCGAGTTCGTGGCCGAGGTCGAGGCGATGTACGACGCCGGTGCGCGCGTCTTCGTCGAGATCGGACCCAAGGGCGTGTTGAGCCGTCTGGTCGACATGATCCTCGACGGGCGGCCCCACGTCAGCGTGGCGCTGGATGGCGGCAACAGCGGCATCGGCGGATTCCTCGATGCCCTCGGCACCCTGACCGCGCACGGGATGGGGCTCAACCTCGAGGGGTTGTTCGCCGGGCGGGAGTGCCGGGCCATTGCCCTCGATGATCTCGCCAGTGCCGGACGCGAGCCGCCGATTCCGCCACACGCGTGGATCATCAACGGCAGCGGCGCGCGGCGGGCCTCGGCGCCACCGCGTAGGGTCGGGGTTTCCCTGGATGAGATCGCAGACAGCGGCGTGGAGGCGGCGCCGACTCGCCGTCCCCAGTCGGACAAGCCGGTGGCGAGCGTTGCGATGCCAACGCCGTCCGCTCCAATTTCAATGGGCACGCAGAGGACTGCCATGACAGAGACCTACTACCCCGAGTCCGGCGACGACCGTCACGGCGTCCTGGAATCGTACTTCGAGACGATGCGCCAGTTCCTGGTCAGTCAGGAGGCGGTCATGTCCGCGTACCTGGGCGCCGCCCCCGCGGCTCGGCGCCGCGGCCTGCCGGCCCGTGGCGTGATCGCGGCCCCGCCGGGGCGGCTGGCGATTGCGCAGCCCGCGTTGCAGCCACCGTCGCCCCCGCCAGCGCCCGTGGCGGAGCCGATGCCGGTGCAAGCCAGGCAGTCAGCGGCCGAGCCGGCGCCAGCGCCAGCCAGCGAGCCGGTGCCGGCCCCGCAGGCTGCCCCACCGCCCGCGGCGCCGGCCGCGGCGGCCCCCGCCGCGCCCGAGAAGGCTAACGGCGGTGGCCTGACGCGCGAGGCACTGGTGGATCAGCTGCTGCGCATCGTCGAGGATCGCACCGGTTATCCGCGGGATATGATCGGCATGGATCAGAATATGGAGGCCGATCTGGGGATCGATTCGATCAAGCGGGTGGAGATTGCCGGGGCCCTGCTCAAGGATCTCCCCCCGCAGGTCGTGGAGCGCATCGGCGCCGAGCGTGACCAGATCAATGCGCAAAAGACCCTGGATGGGATCGTCGAGCTCATCGCCTCGACCGCGCTGACCGAAGGGGGGGCCGCGCGCCCTTTTGATTTTGCCGGGGCGGGAAACAGTCGGCACACGGATGCCGTCCCGCCCCGGTTTTTGATCTCGGCGCTCCCGCAACCCGTCGATGGGGTTGCTCCAGAGCCGGTGCCCGGCGGCACCTATCTCCTCACCGAGGATGCCCTCGGGGTTGCCGCCCGGGTCGCCGCGATGCTCGAGCAAGCGGGGGCCGAAACCCTGCTGTTGCCCGCCGCGATGCTGGACGATCCCGCGGCGCTCGAGGCCCGTGTGGCGGGCGTGAACGGGCTTGCGGGCGTCGTGCACCTGGCGCCGCTGGGCGAGACCCCGCTCACCTGGGATCAGGATATCGAGGCATTCCGGGCGCGCTTGATGCGCAACGAGCAAAGCCTGTTCCGCCTGACACATCTCGGCGCGGAGCCGCTCTCGCGTGGGACACTGGTCGCGGTCAGTGGTCTCGGTGGCCTGTTCGGACGCGACGGGTCCGTGCCGGGTCTGTCTGTCCAGGGCGGCGGGGTCGGGCTGATCAAGTCGGCGCACGAGGAATGGCCGCGGGCCAGGGTCAAGGCGATCGATCTGGATCCGCGGCAGCCGCCCGAGGCGCTCGCGACACAGGTCGTGCAGGAGATTCGGCTGCCGGGCGGGCGCCTCGAGGTCGGTTACCCCGGTGGCGTGCGCACGATTTTCCGCACCCAGCGGACTCCGGTTGCCGATGCGCCCTCATTGACCCCGTCGGCCGATTGGGTCGTGCTCGCCACGGGCGGCGCGCGCGGGATCACCGCCGAGGTCCTCGGCGGGCTCGCGCAGGCCGGCCTGACACTGATCCTGACCGGGCGCACCCCGTTGCCCGAACCGGAGCCGGCGCAGCTGATAGGGCTGACCGACGCGTCAGAGCTGAGGCGTTTCTTTATCGCGAAGGCGAAGGCCGACGGGGCCCCGGCCACGCCGGCATCGATCGAACGGCAGGTGCGCGCGATCGAGCGCGATCGAGAGATCCTGGCCAATCTTCGCGAGCTCGAGGGACTCGGTGCCCGTGTGGTCTACCGGGTCGTGGACGTGCGCGAGCCACGGGCCGTGGTCGCGCTCTTCGACGA
>JAXGTD010000154.1:0-8904 GCA_040775095.1 Chromatiaceae bacterium
CGGGCTCCTACGGAACACCTTCACCGTACCGCGTAGGAGCCCGCTCGCGGGCGACCCGACGCTGTCTATCGGACCGACCGGGCCCAATCCCGCGCCACGCGGCGGCAAAGACCCTGTAAGATGCTGATCCTGCGATGTCGGTGGCGCACGCCCGCGGCCATCGACAGACACGTCATGAACGCATCGTCCGCCGGCCGACGCCCATGTCCAGCCCCAGCCAGATACTCTCTCGCCAGCGCCTGGCCGCCCTGTTCCTGGTCGCGCTGCTGCTTTGGTTCTCGCCCCTGGTGCAGCGCTTCGAGCAGTTTGGACGCTGGCTGGGAATACCGGTGCTTTATCTGTACCTGTTTCTGGTCTGGGCCGCCATCATCGCGGCGGCCGCGCTGATCATCGGGCGCGATCGTGACTGAACCCGCGACGGGACCAATCACCGCGCCACTGGTGGTTGGCGTGTCGTTCGCCTATCTGGGGCTGCTGTTTGCGATCGCCTGGTGGGCGGATCGGCGGGCCGCGCAAGGCCGCTCGGTCAGCGCCCATCCGACCATCTACGCGCTGTCCCTGGCGGTGTACTGCACCGCCTGGACCTTCTACGGAAGCGTCGGGCGCGCCGCCTCGGGCGGTCTCGGCTTCCTGCCGATCTACCTCGGGCCGACGCTGATCGCGCTGCTCTGGGGCTCGCTGCTGGTGAAGATGGTCCGGGTGAGCAAGGCGCAGCGCATCACCTCCATCGCCGATTTCATCGCCTCGCGCTATGGCAAGAGCCAGGAGCTCGGAGGCCTGGTGACGGTCATCGCGGTGATCGGCGTGGTGCCCTACATCTCGCTGCAGCTCAAGGCGATCGCACGCGGCTTCACCATCCTGCTGGAGTATCCCAGGGTTGCGATGCCGGCGATGCCGAGCGGCCCTCTCTGGCAGGACACCGCGTTTGTCGCCGCGCTGCTGCTGGCGGCCTTTACCATCCTGTTTGGCACCCGCCACCTCGATGCGAGCGAACGCCACGAGGGCATGGTGACCGCGATCGCGTTCGAGTCGATCGTCAAGCTGATCGCGTTCCTGGCGCTGGGCACGTTCGTGACCCTGGGCCTGCTCGGACTCGGCGGCCCCGGGCTGCCGGTGGCCGCTGGCGATCCGCGTGCCGCGGCGCTGCTCGACCCGGTCCTCATCCCCTACCAGGACTGGTTCGGGATCTCGCTGCTCGCCGCCCTCGCGGTGATGCTGCTGCCCCGCCAGTTCCAGGTCGCCGTGGTCGAGGCCAGCGACGAGCATCAGATCCGGCGCGCGATCTGGCTCTTCCCGCTGTACCTGTTTCTGATCAACCTGTTCGTGATCCCGATCGCACTGGCGGGCCTGCTCACCTTCCCGCAAGGGGGTGTCGAGACCGACACCTACGTGCTAACGCTGCCAATCGCGTATCAGCAGCCCTGGCTCGCGCTGGCCGTGTTCATCGGCGGCCTGTCGGCGGCCACCGGCATGGTCATCGTCGAGACCATCGCGCTCTCGACCATGGTCAGCAACGATCTGGTCCTGCCCGTGCTGCTGCGGCGCTGGAAACAGCGCGCGCTGCAGCCGGACATCGGCGAGCTGTTGCTCCTGATCCGACGCGGCGCCATCCTCGCCATCCTGCTGCTCGGCTACCTGTACTACCGGGTCGCGGGCGAGGCCTATGCCCTCATCAGCATCGGGCTGATCAGCTTTACGGCCATCGCGCAGTTCGCGCCCGGGGTCATCGGCGGCCTGTATTGGCGCGGCGGTACCCGGGAGGGCGCCATCGCCGGGCTGAGCGCCGGTTTCCTGGTCTGGGTCTACACCCTGCTGCTCCCGTCGTTCGCCAAATCCGGGTGGCTGCCGATGGCCTTCTACGAGAGCGGCCCTTTCGGCATCGACGCCCTGCGCCCGCAGGCCCTGTTCGGGCTCACCGGATGGAACGAGATCACCCACTGCCTGTTCTGGAGTCTGACGGCCAATGTCGCCAGCTTCGTGCTGGTCTCGTCGCTGCGCGCGCCCAATGCGGTGGAGGCGGCCCAGGCCAGCGCCTTCGTCGACGCGCTGCGCCGCCGCACGCTCGTTGGCCTGCCGCTGTGGCGTGGCAGTGCCGAGATCGCCGAGCTGATGCGCCTGTCGCGGCGTTTCCTGGGCCAGGCGCGCACCGACCGGGCCTTCAGCGAATACGCCCGCACCCGCGGCTGCGAGAGCGCCGCCGCGCTGCCCCCCGATGCGGAGACGGTCGAGTTCGCCGAGAACCTGCTCTCGGGCGCCATCGGCGGCGCCTCGGCCCGCGTCATGGTGGCCTCGGTGACCCAGGAAGAGGAGCTGGGGCTCGACGAGGTCCTGGATATCCTCGACGAGGCCTCGCAGATCCGCGCCTACAGTCGTGAGCTGGAGCAGAAGTCGCGCGCGCTGGAGGCCGCCAGTGCCGAGCTGCGCGCGGCCAATCTCCGGCTCCAGGAGCTCGACCATGTGAAAGATGACTTCATGTCCTCGGTGACCCATGAGCTGCGCACGCCGCTGTCGGCGATCCGCGCCTTTTCCGAGATCCTCTACGACGATCCGGAGATCGAGCTCGACGAGCGCAAACGCTTCCTCGGCATCCTGGTCAGCGAGACAGAACGCCTCTCGCGGCTGGTCAACCAGGTGCTCGACCTGGCCAAGATCGAGTCCGGCCATGCCGAATGGCATACCGAGCAGGTGGCACTGCCGGACGTCGTCGAGCAGGCCGTCGCGGCCACCGCCAAGCTGACCGAAGGGCGCGGGATCCGCGTCGAGCTGGACCTGAACCCGGCCGGCCAGACCGAGCCGGCAACGGTCCTCGCCGATCGCGACCGCCTGGTCCAGGTGATGGTGAATCTGCTCTCCAACGCGGCCAAGTTCGCACCGGCCGAGGACGGCGAGATCCGCATCTGCCTGCATGCTGGCGAGGGGTGGCAACGCGTCTGCGTCAGCGACAACGGCTCCGGCATCCCCGACGCCGAGCTGGAGCTGGTCTTCGAGAAGTTCCGCCAATCCGCCAGCGGTGGCGAGAAGCCCATTGGCACGGGCCTCGGGCTCCCCATCAGCCGACAGATTGTCGAGCACCTGGGCGGGCGGATTTGGGCCGAAGGCGGCCCCAGAAAAGGTGCTACCCTCTGTTTTGAGCTGCCGACGCACTGCCCCGACAGTGCTGGCGGGTTGTGACCGCGCCGCGACGCACGCTTCGCGGCAACGCGGGCGCTCAGCGGCGCCGCGCCGACGCACCAAAGGCAACCGACCATGACCAAACGTGTCCTGATCATCGACGACGAGCCAAACATCGTCATCTCGCTGGAGTTTCTGCTGAAGCGAGAGGGGCTGGAGGTACGCGTCGCGCGCGATGGCGAGGCCGGGCTTGAAAAGATCCGGCGGCTGCGCCCGGACCTGGTCGTGCTCGACGTCATGATGCCCAAGCTCGACGGGTTCGGTGTCATGGAGGCGGTGCGCGCGGACCCCGAGATCGCGGCCACGCGGGTGCTGATGCTCTCCGCCAAGAGCCGCGAGGCCGAGCAAAAGAAGGGGCTTGCACTCGGCGCCGACGCCTATATGGCCAAACCGTTCTCGACACACGACCTCGTCGACAAGGTCAAGGAACTGCTCGGCCCGGAGACATGAGCGTCGGTCCCGGGGCATCTGGCCGACGGCCTCGGCGTCGAACACGCGATGATCGGCGCGTCTCACGACGCGGCGCGCTCCCAACAGCCAGTCGAGACCCGTGATGAACGATGACGACTTGAAAGACCGCGGCGATGTCGCTGCTCACGCAGGCCCACCGGGCATCGCCGACGCCGGTCCGGGCCAGCGGCCCCTGCGGCGTCTGGCCAGGCGCACACCGCTGGTGGTGGCGCCAGACACCCGGCTGCGCGAGCTGTTGCACCAGATCAGCCAGGGGCAGGAGGATGCCGCGGTCGTGGCCGATCCCGACAGCGGCCTGCCGCTGGGCCTGATCACGCTACGCGCGCTGCTGCACGGGATCGGCTTCGAGGAGGCCGGGCTGGACGAGCCGGTTGCGGCCAGGATGATCGGCGCACCGCTGACGCTGGCCGCCGATGCATCGGCCCACCGCGCCAGGGTGCTGATGGCCAAACGCGGCGTTCGACACGTGCTGCTCACCGAGCCCGACGGGCGTCTGTGTGGGCTGGTCGACTACGCCGATCTGCTCGGGCTTCGCAGCGACGGTGCCGACGCGCTCATCGAGACCATCGCCAGTGCCCGCGACCTGAACGCGATGGCCATCGCGGCCGATCAGGTACGTCGACGCGCCGCCGAGCTATTCCGCGGCGGCATGGCCGTGGAGGCACTCTGCCAGTGGATGTCGGGCCTGAACGACCTGATCGCGATGCGCATCTGCGAGCTGATCGAGGACGAGCACGACCTCCCCGCCGTCCCCTGGTGTTGGCTCGCGTTCGGCTCGGAGGGCCGGCTGGAGCAAACCTTCGCCACGGATCAGGACAACGGACTGCTGTTCGTACCGCCTTCGCCCGAGGCCACGGAGAGCGCCCGCGCCGGATTCCTGCCATTCGCCCAAGCCGTCAACCAGGCCCTGCACCACTGCGGGTTCGAGCGTTGTCGCGGCAACATCATGGCCGGAAACCCGCGCTGGTGCCTGAGTGAAGACGAGTGGCGGCAACGCTTCGGCACCTGGCTGCGTGTCCCCGACCCCGATGCGCTGTTGAACGGCAGCATCTTCTTCGACTTCCGCCCACTGTACGGGCGCTTCGAGCCGGCCGATCGACTGCGCGCCTGGCTGATCGACGCCGCCCCCAGACACGAACGCTTCTTCCGCGCGCTGGCCGAGCTGGCACTGAGCGTACCGCCGCCACTTGGCTGGGCCGGCCAGTTCGCGTATGAGCGCAATCGCGACTTCCCACACACCATCGATCTCAAGCTGCGTGGAGCGCGGCTATTCACCGACGCCGCCCGCCTCTGGGGACTGCAGGCCGGCGCATGGGAGACCGGCACCGCCGACCGGCTGCGTGCCGCCGGCGCCGCCCGCGGCCGGTCGATCGAAGACACCGCCGCCGAGATCGAGGCCTTCCACCTGATCCAGCGTTTTCGTATCCACCAACAGCTCCAGATCGCCGACCGTGGTGCCGTCAACCGGGTCGACCCAAACGACCTCAACGAGCTACATCGGCTGATGCTCAAAGAGGCCTTCCGCCAGGCCAAGAAACTCCAACTGCGGCTGCGCCAGCAATTCGCGCTCTGACACGGTCAGAAGGGCGCTCCCGTACGGGAAAGGCTGCCCTCTTGTGGGAAGGTCTACCCAACTGTGGGAGGGGTGCTCCCTTGTGGGAGGGGTGCTCCGCACCGCGACCACTACCCCCGAGAAAACGGGCCGGGTGATCGGCGCTTTTCATCAACGACAGCGCCTCCCACCGTCCATGGCACTGGGTCCCGGCGTCCTGCCGGGACGACGGCATACAAACATTTCCTCCGTGCTCCTCATTCCGGCCCGGATGCCGGAATCCAGGGCCAGGGATGGCGACCTCGCAGTCCCCGCTGAGCTTCGGCGCAAATCGCCATCGGTCGCCCGATCGAGCTAGCCCCCTGTAAGAGACCTGCTCCCTGGCCGGCACGCCGCTCCCTTGTGGGAGGGGTGCTCCCTTGTGGGAGGGGTGCTCCGCACCGCGACTTGATCGTCATAACCGATCGACTCGATCGGAACAATCCATTTTACGGATAACAGAAGGGACCCCAAGATATGCCTCAAGCGCGGGGCGACCTGCCCCGGCGACCTTCTTCCTCACCATCCAACCTCTGTTCACTCGATATCAGGAGCCAACACCATGTTGCAAGACCGCACCGGCCAGCACGTCCCCCAGGTCACCTTCCGCACCCGCCGCGAGCACGAGTGGGTCGACGTGACCACCGACGAGATTTTCAAGGGCAAGACCGTTGTCGTGTTCTCGCTTCCGGGGGCCTTTACCCCGACGTGCTCGTCCTCGCACGTGCCCCGTTACAACCAGCTCGCGCCGCTGTTTCGCGAGCATGGCGTCGACGAGATCGTCTGTGTCTCGGTCAACGACGCCTTCGTGATGAATGCCTGGCAGGCCGAGCAGAACGCCGACAACATCCGCTTCATCCCGGACGGCAACGGCGAGTTCACCGAGGGGATGG
Organism: Chromatiaceae bacterium; assembly: GCA_040775095.1. Lineage (GTDB taxonomy): Bacteria > Pseudomonadota > Gammaproteobacteria > Chromatiales > Chromatiaceae > JAXGTD01. The sequence goes on from JAXGTD010000154.1 coordinate 6,127, forward strand.
GCCTGCTGGTGAACAAGGACGACCTGGGCTTCGGCAAGCGCTCCTGGCGCTACTCGATGCTGGTGCGTGACGGCGTCATCGAGAAGGAGTTCATCGAGCCCGAGGTTGAGGGCGACCCCTATGGCGTGTCCGATGCCGACAGCATGCTGGCCTACCTGGCCCCCGGCACGGCCAAGCCCGTGGATGTCACGGTCTTCACGCGCCCCGGGTGCCCCTACTGCGCCAAGGCCAAGGAGATGCTTCGCGACGCCGGTTTCGACTTCGAGGAGCTGGTTCTGAACCGCGACTACACCGAGCAGACCCTGCGCGCGGTAGCCAACGCCGTCACGGTCCCGCAGATCTTCGTCGACGGTGAGAAGGTCGGCGGCGCGGACGACCTCGAGGGCTGGCTCGGGCGCCGCCGCGACCTGGCCTAACGGCCCCCAACACCCGCGCCGCCTCGGTGCGGGTACCCGGCGCAGGGATGCGCATCACCCCCCACGGTGCTCCTGCTCGCGAACAGCGCGGGGCATGGGTGGTCCGCGACGATGGATCGTTGCCGTTGGGTGTGCCGCGCACGCCCTCTGGCCGCGACCGATGACGGCCCTTTTTCCGATTTTCCGTTCCGACCAACACGCTCGCTCTCTTGATCCGGGGTCCACGCCAAATGAACAAGCAGTACGATCTCATCGCCATCGGCGGTGGCAGCGGCGGCCTCGCGGTCGCCGAGAAGGCCGCCCAACTCGGCCGACGTGTGGCCGTCGTCGAGTCCGGAAGACTCGGCGGAACCTGTGTCAACCTCGGCTGTGTACCCAAAAAGGTCATGTGGTATGCCGCCAATCTGGCCCAAAGCGTCGCCCACGCCTCGGAGTACGGCGTGCGCGCGGAGGCCCACGGCGTCGACTGGAAGAGGCTGATCGACGGGCGCCAGGGCTTCGTCGACGGCATCGTCGATTACTGGGACGGCTACGTGGCCGGCGAGGGCCTCGAACGCATCGACGGGCGTGCGCACTTCGTCGATGCGCAGACGATCGAGGTCGATGGGGTGCGCTACCAGGCCGATCACATCGTGATCGCGACCGGCGGGCGCCCGGCCGTCCCGCCCGTGCCCGGCGCCGAGCTGGGCATCACCTCCGACGGCTTCTTCGCGCTGCAGGAGCAGCCGCGCCGTGTGGCGATCATCGGCGGCGGCTATATTGGCGTCGAGCTGGCCGGCGTGCTGCGCGCGCTCGGCTCGGAGGTCACCCTGGTCGCCCTCGAGGGCCGCGTGCTGGAGACCTTCGACCCGCTCATCAGCGAGACCCTGGCGCACAACATGCGCGAGGAAGGCATCGTGCTGCACCTGCCGTTCGCGGTCGCCGCGCTGGAGCGCCAGTCCGACGGCATCGCGCTCTATGGCAAGGACGGCGCGGCACTGACTGGCTTCGATACCGTGATCTGGGCGGTTGGCCGCACCCCGAACACCCGCGAGCTCAATCTCGAGGCGGCTGGCGTGGAGATGCTGCCAAACGGGATTATCCCCACCGATGCGTTCCAGAACACCACGGCCGCTGGGGTCTACGCGATCGGGGACGTGACCGGGCGCGCACCGCTGACACCGGTGGCCATCGCCGCCGGGCGACGGCTTGCCGAGCGGCTGTTCGACGACCAACCCGAGCGGCGCCTGGACTACGAGAACATCCCGACCGTGGTCTTTGCCCATCCGCCGGTCGGCAGCATTGGTCTCACCGAGGAGCAGGCGCGGGCAAACACGCGTGAGCCGGTGACCATCTACCAGACGGATTTCGAGCCCATGCGCTACGCGCTCAACCACCGGGGGCCGCGCACGGCGATGAAGCTGGTGTGCGTGGGCGAGCAAGAGCGCGTGGTCGGTATCCACATGATCGGCGACGGCGTCGATGAGATGCTCCAGGGCTTCGCGGTGGCGCTGAAGATGGGCGCGACCAAGGCGGACTTCGACAACACCGTCGCCATCCACCCCGTGAGTGCCGAGGAGCTGGTGACCATGAAGAGTCCCGAGCGCACGCCCGGAGAGGACGCCTGATCGGGCTCGACCCGATGCGGCCAACCGAGGGCGTGGCGCATCGGGTCCAGAGGCGTCGGTGCTACACTCGGGCCAATACGAGCCCACAACGCCCGAGACCTGCCGATGGATCGCCGCCCTACCCCACCCCCCGATCCCCGTCGCCACCGGGTCGCGACGCTCGCGACCCTGATCCTCGCGCTGGTTGCGGCCACCACCCAGGCCGAGATGTACCGCTATCAGGACGCCAGCGGCGCCTGGCATTTCACCGATCGGCCGCCCGCGGGCAGCAAATTCCAAACCGTTCCTGGGGCCTATGCCCGCAACAGCGCCCCGGACCAGGACCTGGCCGCGCGGCTCGGCGCACGCTTCCAGCCGCACTCGCCGATCGAGTCGGCGACCCTGGCCGTGGTCGCCATCGAGCACGAGCTGGGCAGCGGCTCGGGCTTCTTCATCAGCGCCGATGGCTACCTCCTCACCAACCGCCACGTGGTGCGCCCCACCGAGGTCGCCCAGTGGCAACAGGCCGAGGCGGCGATCGATAAAGAGGGCACCACGCTCACGGCACTGAGCGCCGAGCTGGCCAGCCACGAGCAACAGCTCGCCGAGCTGCAGTCCCGATTGGCCCGGGCGCAGACCCTGCTCGACGCCGCCCCGGACGTCGAGCGTGCGCGCGCGCAGGCAAACTACGACCGCGTCGAGGAGCGCTACAAGCAGGAGCGCAGGCAGATCAACGAGGCGCAGGGCGCGCTGCGCAAGCGCGAGCGTGACTACCG
>JAXGTD010000155.1:0-8694 GCA_040775095.1 Chromatiaceae bacterium
GGGGTCTTGGGCCCGGGGGCTGGGGGGGTTGGGGCGGGGGCCGGGGGCCCCCCCCGGCGACAACCCCCCCCGCCCCCCCCGCGCCCCGGGCTCGGCCCCCGGCGCGACGCCCCGCGGCGGGTTCACGCGCAGCAACGGCATCGGCAGCCAGAGCCCGTCGAGCAGCCGTGCCGACTCGTCCACCGGGACGACGAGCTGGGACTTGAGCGCTACCCCGGGGCGGTCCGGCCAGTAGTGTTGGTCGGTGCGTTCGTCGTAGACCAGACGCCCCAGCGACTGGTTGCTGTCCTGACGGATGAACTCACCGGCCGGCTCCTTGCGCAGCGCCAACTGCAGTCCGAAGTCCATGAACTGGATGCCGCTGTCGGCGATCAGGGTGACCTTGTGTTCGAAGTCGATGGGTTTAGCCAGCATGGCGTCGATGGGTCCGGCTTGGTCGGGTCGGTTTCGGGGCTGGTGGTCGGTGCTCGGTGCGTGCGGCCGATCGCCGCCGTCGATGATCAATCGGGTTGCTGCTGCATGTCGATCGGGAAGGTGGAGCCATCGGCGTAACGACCCACGCAACGGGCCTTGCCACCGGCGCGCGGGGTGCAGTCGATCTGCGGACGTCCGAAGCTGGTGCCGTCGGCGCAGACGATCTCGGCGGCGCTGTCAACCACCAGACGCCCGTCCTGAACCTTGGCGGCGGCCCCGCTCTCGCACACGCTCCCGTCCTGACGGGTCAGCCTGAGCCTTCCGGCGCCGTCCTTCAAGCGGTAATCGAGGTGGATTGGACTCCCATCCTTCGGATCGAGCAACGTGGTGGCGGTGCGCCAGCTGCTGTTGAGCAGGCGTTTGGGTGCAATGCCCGCGGCGGCGGCCGCGCCCGGCCCCGTGCCAGTCGCCGCCCCGGCCTGCGTCGCGGTCTCGGTCCCGGTCGAGGCCCCTGTCCCGGCGCGCTCACCGGCGGCGGCCGTCGTTGCGGTGGCATCGACGCCGCTCCGCGACTCGGCCGTTTCCGCCGGCCCGGGGGCCTCCGCGGGGCTGGCCGATTCGGTGGTGTCGCTGGATGCCTCGCCGGCATCGGTCTCGGCCCCGATCGCGGCATCTCCGGTGGCTGGGGCCGCCTCGCTGTCGTCGAGCGCGGCAGCGGTATCGGTGGCGGGCTCGGCTGAACCGGCATCGAGCGCGTCATCGGTTGCGACGGGGGCCGCGTCGGTAGCGGGTGGCGTCGCATCGGCCTCGGCTGCCTGGTCCTGTGCCTGATCGTCGGGGGTCGCCGTGTCGGCCGTGTCGGCCGCGGCATCGACGATGGTATCGGTGTCAACGCCCTGGTCCGAGACCAGGTCTGCATCGGTCCCGTCGCCGGTGAGCGTCACTTCGGTCGCACTCGTCTCGTCCGCTGGCGCGGTGCCGCCGTCCAGATCCGTGCTCATGGCATCGACAGGGCGGGACGCCTCGTCGACCAGGGTATCGACCGCGGTGCCTGTCGTGCTGCTGTCGCGCCCGATCGCGTCGAGACCCCCGCCCTCGACCCGATGGAGATCGAGCCGTCGTTGCTCGTGGTCCCTGATCAGCCGGTCGCGTTCGATGCTTGTCCGGCTGAGCCCGGGCGCGCTCGCGGGTACCGGCGGGGCCGGCTCGGCCGGCGGTTCGACCATTGGCTCGGCGGGCGGCTCGACGGGCGGCGCAACGACGTCCCCGGGGGCCGGCTCCCCGCCCCTGAGCTTTCGGGCCTCCGCGCTGGGCGCGGGGGCAGGCTCGTCCGCCGCCCATGGCAGCCCTTCGCAGCCGCGCAGGCCCAGCAGTGCCAGCAATAGCAGCAGGAGTAACAGCAGACCGAGCAGGGTCCAGGGAAGCCACGCGAGCGGGCGGCGTCGGGATGGCGCGTTGATCTCGGCGCGGTGTGTATCCAGGCTGCGCAACGGGTCCGAGCCGACAGCGGCGCGATCTCTGACGAACCCCCAAAACGTTAGCACCGGCTGACCATTGACCAGATGCACGTCGTTCTCATCCGGAAAGCTCATGACCTGGGCCAGCAGGCGCCCGAAGACCTGTCGCTCCGGGGACGCCTCGGCCTCCATCTGGTGGCCCAGATCCTCGACCTGGGAGCGCACGCTCAGCAGCTGCTGCTGGGCATCCGCGCGTTCCGTGTCGCTCGCCGCGCTCCAGGGCACCACGGGGCCGGGCAGCGGCGCATACCAGTCGACGGCATCGCCGTCCTCGTTGCGCTGCGGGATCGCGAAGGTATTGGCCACCTCGGCCCCGAGCCGTCGGGCGATGGCCGCACGCAACTGGGATGCGGCCAGGTACACGGGGTTCCCGACGGCGCCGACCGGGTGATACGCACTCAGGCTACCGGATTTCAGCAGTGGACCTGTCATGATGAGCTCCTGATTGCCCGGCCCGATGAGCGAGCACAAGGGTCTTGAGCGGGCACCCAACGGCCGCGTGGGGATGGGTTGGGTGCAAGATCGCACGCCCGGCCGGTTTGCTCAATGGTCTTCCCCGATCCCGGTTGCCGGTGCATGGTTGGCGCCAGGTGGCCCATTCAGCCGCCGCGACACTCGGCCGGGCCCATCACCTCTTCGGTGGCCCGCTGCATCTGGGTGCCGAGCTCGGCGGCGTTGCCGGCGCGCAGCACACGCCCGCCGGTGGCCCGGGCGGCACAGTTGGCACCACCCAGGCCGGCGATATCCACGACGTTGATCTTGAGCTTGGGCTTGCTCCGGGCAATCCGCGCCGCGGTGGCGCAGACGTCGCCGCCGCAGGTGTCCTCGCCATCGCTGATCACCGCGATCACCGCCGGCCGGTTGACGCCGTCGAGCATCGAGGCCGCTTGGGCGATCGCGCTGGCCAGCGGGGTCTCCTCCCGTGGCTGGAGCGCGCGGATCTGCCCCAGAAGGGCCTGCCGGCGCGCCGGAGGGTAGAAGCCGGCATTGGTGGCGGCCGGGCAGTCTTCGATCTTCACCAGCCCGACGTCGACATCGCTGGGGAGCTGGCCGACGATGCGTGCGCCCGCCTCCTTGGCCACCTTCATGCGGCTGGGACCGCTGACGGCGCTACTGAGCAGGCCGCCCAGCAGACCCCCCACCGCGCCGCCGGCGCTGTCGCCGATCTGTCGCAGCGCCCGCAGTGCACCGGCGTCCGCGTTGATTCCGTGGCGCATGCTCCCGGAGGCGTCGAACACCATGACCAGCTGTGGGGTCTCGCCGGTTGTGCGCTGCCCGGGACAGCGCCGCGCGGCGCTCGCGCTGCTCCGCTGGCCTTGGGTCGAGCCCTTGTCGTCGCTCGCCGGGGCCGGAGGCTCGTCCGGGGGTGCCCGGGCGACGCGAACGACCCGCCGCGCGCGCTCGGTCTCGGCCTTGGCCTGGTCCTGGGCAATGCGCAGGCAGCGCTGTTCCCCCGCCGCAAGGCGCGCGAGGATGTCTTTGAACTGGGGGCTGGCCGCCGCGGCGCCCGGGAGCGTCGCGCGCAGGGAGCCGATGCGCTGACAGTCCTCGCCGGCGCTGGCGATGCGCTGGCGCCAGTCATCGGCGGCGGTGCACAGCTCCCGTTCGGCCGCGAGCGTCTTGCGCAGCCCGGCCAGGCGCTCGTCCGCGGCATCGGTCGCGTTGATGCGGGGCGCCAGCGCGCCCAGCGCGGTACAGTCGCCGGAGGCGGCGGCCAGCTCGGCGCGCAGGCGCTCGGCGAGGTCGCAGCGCCCGGTCTCGCTGGCAATGCGCCGGCGCAGGTCAACGAAGATGGGGTTGTTCGCGTGGGTGTCACGGATGGTTTCGGCCAGGTCCGCGAGTCGCGCGCAGTCGTGGCCGGCATCGCGCATCGCCTGATCCAGGGCATCCAGCGCCTTGCATCGCTCGAGGGCCTCATCGAGCCGCTCTCGCACCGGCAGCAGGGGGGGCTTGCGCACGTCCTCACCCTGCATGCGGGCATCCAGGGCCTTGATGCGCGTGCAGTCCATCTGCGCATCGATGAGGTCGCGGCTGAACGCCTCGGCGCGGGCGCAACGGGCTAGCTCCTCGTCCAGGCGCTGGCGGACGGGCAGCAGAGGGGCGCGCGAGGTGTCCAGACCCGCGAGGCGCCCATCCAGGCGCAGCAGCGGCTCGCACTGGGCACTGGCCGCGGCGACCTCCTCGGCGAGGGCGGTGGCGTTGGCGCACAGGGCGAGCTCGTCCTGGATACGCTCGCGCACATGAGCGAGCGGATCGGGCAGGGGGGAGCCATCCGCGCCCTCGGTGACAACGGTCGCGTCGTCGGCCCGTTGCTCACCCAGTTGGTCAGCCAGCGCGGCGACGGCGCCACAGTTGCCGTGTTCTCGCTCGAGCTCGGCGTTCAGCCGGCTCGCCTGCTCGCAGACTGCGGTGCGCTGCTCGATGCGGCCCAGCAGATCCGGCACCGGCTCCCGGGCCGGGTCGAGCCCGGCGAGCTGCCCCGGGAGTCGCCCAATCGCGGCGCAGTCCCAGCCCGCGCTGGCAATGCCCTGGCCGACGGTTGCGACTTGGCTGCACCGCTGCTGCTCGGCGCTGATCTGGCGTTGCAGCTCTCCCAGTCTCCGGCCGTCGGGGTCGATCTGTTGTAGGCGGTGACCGAGCAGGGCGAGCCCGTCGCTGTCCGTGCAGCCACTGGCCAGGGCGTCGGCGGCGTCAGCGCGCAGGGCCTGCTCGCGTGCGTACATCCAGCCATACCAGCCGGCGCCGCCCAGCCCCGCGAGGGTCAGCGTGGTCAGCCCAAGCCAGAGCAGCCAGCGGCGTCGGCTGCCGGTGGCGCGGGCCTGGGTTGGCGTGGCCAGGCGTTGGCGCCGACCCGTGGAGACGAAACCCCAGAGGGTCAACACGGGTTCGTCGCCCACCGCGAAGACGTGCTCATCGCCGGGGTAGTGGGTCGCCGCGCGCAGGGCCTTGGCCAGGTCATCCGAGCCGCGGACGATCCGTGGCAGCTCGTCGGCCAGGCGCTGCAGCGAGTTGAGTCGGTCCTGCAGCTTCTCGCGCACCAGGGCGCGCCGCTCCGCGGGCAACGCCGCCAGTGGCACCGGTTGGCCGCCCAGATCGCTGTACCAGTCGACGGTGATACCGTCGGCGGCGGGGACCGGCAGGGCCAGCAGGGATGCGGTGACCCTGGGCAGGTGGCGGCGGATGGTCGCGGTGAGCTCGCGGTGCAGGCCCTCGAGCTCGGCGAAATCCGACACCAGCAGGCGATACTGGCCGACCTCCACGCGCGCGATACGCAGTGACGATTGCACGGCAGGCTCCGTCGAGATCAGTCGTAGATACCGGCGTCCAGTTCCTGTTGCAGCAGCTTGACCTGGTTGGCAAGGGCATCGCGCTCGGCGCGCTTGCTGGCCTCCAGCCCCGACATGTCCTCGTCGATGATCCGAACCCGGCTGGCCAGCGCCGGGTTATCGCGGCTTGCGCTCGCCAGGCTTTGCTTGATCTGGCGCCAGCTGGCCTCGGCCCGGGCCAGGGCGGCCTGTTGTGCGCGCAGATCAGAGCGCCCCGCCGCCTGTTGCGCCTCGAGGTCGGCCAGCAGGGTCTTGAAGGCGCGGTTGCGGCCTTGCTCCGACGCCAGCGTGGACTGCAGATCACGCTGGCGTTGACCGTAGGCGCCGGAGGCCAGGCAGCTGGTGTTGTTGAAAAAGTCCTCGCGGGTTGGGTCACAGGCGCCCGGGGTGGTCGCGCAGCCGCACAGGCCGCTGGCGAGCAGCGTGGTCGTCGACAACAGCAGGGGCAGCGGTCGTGTCTTGTGCATCGGACGGTCCTTCATGGTAGGGCAGTCAAGCTCGTGGCGGCGTTGCGCTGATCGGGAGGCCGCGACGGCGGCGATGTTGCGGTGCTCGGCGTGCCAGGCTCGTGGGAGACCGTGGTCATGCCGCGGCCGGGGTTGCTGCGATCTCACGATCGATCAGCGCGGCCTCCGCCTGCAGGGTCGTGACCTTGTCTTTGAGAGCGCCGATCTCGGCATCGAGGCGTGCCGTATTGGCCCCCGACTGCTTTTCCAGTTTCGCGATCTGTACCCATTCGTCCTCCTTCTTTTTCACGTCGGCGATGGTATTGCCGAGCAGGCGGCGGTTCTCCTTGACCCGGGTGAGCTCGGTCTGTGCCTGAGAGACCGAGATCTGCTTGTCGCGATAGGCCGCCTGCACTTGCGCAATCTTACGCTGATCGTCGGCGATCACGGTCTTGGTGGTTGCAATGAGCTGAGACAGTTTTTGATTGTCGGCGCGCACGTCGGCGATCATCGCGTTCATGCGCGCCTCGTTGTCGCGGTAGGTACCGCGCTTGCTCTGCACGTAGGCGTTGACGCCGACACCGGCGACGCATCCCCCGAGGGCGCCGACGACCGCGCCACGGCTGCCGTGGCGGTCCGCGAGCAGGCCGATCAGGGCCCCGGCGGCGGCACCGGCCAGACAGCCCTGGGCGGAGGATTTGCTGAACAGTGTGGATTCCTGGCGCAGCTTCCGCTCGGCCGGTGTGTAGCCGGCGTTGCTGGCTCCGGTTGCCGTGGATGGGCCAGCCGTTGGCATGGCGCTGCTGCAACCGCTCAAGCTGGCGGCCAGGGCGAGGGCGAGGGCCGAGCCGAAAACCATCCTTCCGTGACGCCGCGGTGCTGTCTGTTGCATGGTTGATGCTCCCAAGTTGTCGTCAGTGCGGTGCAAGTCCCTGGCCGATCGCCTTACATGCGGTGAGCCAGTCCTCGCGGCGGACCCGACCGCTTGTCGCGTACTCCCTGACCTGCTGGTAAAAGCCCGCGGGATAGGCGCCCAGGGCCTCGTGGCCGCGCGCTGCAATCTCTGATCTGAGCGCGGAGAGCTCGGTTTCGAGCACCGCGAGATCGTCCGGATAGGTGCGCGCGGTGCGGATGAGCGTATCGGCGTAGAAGCCGGTGTTGAACGCGAATGCGTCGAGCTCGCCTCGCAGGCGCTCGGCGAGGGTCCGGCAGCGCGCCGCATCGCTGCCGCTGCCCTTGTTGCACAGCGCCACGCGCTGTTTGCGCAGGTCCAGGTTCCGACCCTCGTCGGCCAGTTTTTGGCATAACAGGCCGCCAAAACGCAATGCCTCGCGGGCGCTGCGGGCGCGCTGCTCATAGAGTCGCTCGGCACTGGCGGCGATCACAGCGCGCAGGCGTTCCAGGCGTTTGGTCATCGCGGGATCGGGGGCCACGCGCGCGAGGTGCGTGAGCTCCATGACGGGATCCGCGTAGGCCTCGGGGCTGAGTTGCTCCCGTGGTGCGGGCGCCTCGGCCCCGGTCGGGGGCGACTCCGCGGCGGGCCCCGCTGCCGGCTCCGGTTTCGCGGCGACTGGCGGCCCGGCCGGGCCGGCATCGGCGGGAGAGGGCGTGGTGGCGCCGGGTTGGTCGGTCCGGGCGGTGTCGGTGCCGAGCCGTGACCACGCGGCGCGCACCGCCTCGAGTCGCGCGGCGGAGGTCAGCACCGGCGCGGAGAGCAACACCCGAAACCCGGTGTCGGCGGTGCCGACCGCACCGCGGTCGTCATACTGTGGGACCTCGCGACGCAACGACGAACGTACCTCTGCGCGGCTGGCGTGTACGCTGCCCCCGCGCACCACATAGCCGCCGGGCTGGCCATGCGCTCGGTCCAGGCGCTGCAGCCGGAACGGCTCCAGGGCAATCTCCTCCACGTTACCGAGTATGTCGTGCAGCCCCACGGGGTTCGCGTCCAGCACACCGATGGGCCGGACACGTCCCTCGGCGGTCTCGTTGAACCAGACGTGGTGCTCGATGCCATCGGGCATCGGGTAGTGTGTCTCACGGAAGTCGGCCGGGCTGACCCGGTCGGCGCCGCGGGCCGCGTACTCCCACTCCACCTCGGTGGGCAGGCGCACAAAGGCCGGTTGGCCGTCCGCGCGTGGAAGACAAAGGTCGTGTGTCCCGTCGCATGCCGGGATGGCGCGCGCGTGCTCGCGCAGCCACAGCGACCAGGCGTGGGCGAAGTGCATGGCGTCGTACCAGCTGATCCCGGTCTGAGGCATGCGGCCCTGGGCGTTGGTTTCGGGGCAGGGCCGGCCAGCGGCCTGGGCGAGCACCGCCTGGTACTGGGCGCGGGTCACCTCGTACTTGCCGACCAGCAGCACGCGCTTGTCGTGGCCGGCATCGGCGTCTGGGTCGAGACCAGGATCGGGGCCAAGGGCGTCGGTGCCGAAGCTGCCCGCGACGTGGTCGAAATGGCGGTACTCGGCGTAGCCCACGTCCTGCGCGTCGCTCCCGAGCTCAATCGCCTTGTCGCCTAACGGGCCGGTGCCGCCGCCGTCGCCCTCGGTGCCAACCGGACGAAACGCCATCGCGCCCCCACAGGGCATCGGCAGCAGCAGATCGCCCTGCGCCGGTTTCGGGTTGTAGAGCTTTTGCTCCCAGTCGACCTGGACATCGCCATCCGCGCCGGCCGCGGCGATGGTGACCGACAGCAGCCAGATCAGACCCATGCACCGGTGGCGGGTCGTGATTCGATCCGGGCGCGGATTGTCCTCAGATGGTTGGCTCACGGAGGCCCTCTGCCGGTGTCACTCGCGCCGCGCGCCAGGTCGCGGCGCTCGCGGAGAGTACCGCGACCAGGAGCATCCAGAGGCAGGCCATCAGTAGATCGCCCGCCTCGAGCCGACTGACCTGGCCACCGTCGCCAACGCCCCCGCCCAGGCTGTTTCCCAGACCGCCACCCAGACTGCCACCCAGACTGCCACCCAGACTGCCACCCAGACTGCCACC
>JAXGTD010000156.1:0-8680 GCA_040775095.1 Chromatiaceae bacterium
CCCCACCTTTCGGTGGGGCGCGGCGCGCGGCTGCTTCACGCGTGCCGATCGATCGCGTGGAACCGCCGACGGCCTGGCGGCAAGGGGCCTGTCATCGGGCGCTGAGGCCCGACTCCAGCCCCGCATAGGGTGCGCTGATCTTCTGACTGGTGAAGACCTCAAACTGGGCCCCGTCCCGCCACGCCTGTTCGGCCAGACCGGCCTTGCGCGCCAGCGCGCCAAGGGTCTGCGCGCGGTCCCAACCCTGCTCGCTGGCGACCTCGGGCAAAAAGACCGCGCGATGGCCATCCTTGCTCAGGATGATGCCCTGCTCGCCAACCGCAAACGCGTCAGCGGACGGGATTGGTCGGGGTACCGAGAGCACGCTCACCTCCACCTCCAAACCATCGAGCTCGGCGCCGGTCAGCGGCGTGAAACGCGGATCGTTGACCGCCGCGTTGACAGCGTTCTCCAGCACGGCCAGATACAGCGGCGCGAGCGGCTCGATATAGCCGATGCAGCCGCGCAGCCGACCATCGCGCTTTAGGGTCACGAATGCCCCCGCCGGCTCGCTCAGCGATGCCGGCAGATCCGTCAACAGGCGCTTGATCTCGGCCTCCAGTGCCTCGGAGCGGCCCAACACGGCCTGCTCGATCGCCAACACCGCCAACCGATGCAGGCGCTGGAGATCGCCGGTGCCGATCGGTGTCGCGCCGGTGGCCGCGGCATCCCCTTGCTCGTCGACTGCCGGATCGGCCGTTGCGTTGGCGACCGCCGAAAATGGCCGCGAGCTCGACACCGCCAGCGCCGCGTAGCTGACGGAGCTGGAGTAATCCCCGGTCAAGGCCCCGCTGGTTGTATACGCGATGGGTCTGATCTGCGCCCCGCCCGGGAGCATCGAGAGCAGCACCGCGATGGGCCGAAAGCCGCAGATGCTGATGCCGGTGCGTTCACGATAGTCCAGGAACGCGGCCGGATCCTTATTCTCGATCGTCTCCAGCGCGCCATCGTCCAGGGCACGGATGCGTTCGGCCGTGCGCCCATCAAGCGGAAACGGCAGAAAGCCGAATCGTTCGCCATAGTGGGTGAAGTCGCTGGAGACGATGACGAGTGTCCGCGCGTCGGCATAGGGCCGCAGCAGGTCCGCGGCCGCGCGGAGCCCATCGTCGTCCGGTGCGCCAATCAACACCGGCAGCAATCGCCAGCCTGGTGCCAGCGCGCGTTGCAACAGCGGGAGCTCGATCTCGATGGCGTGCTCCTGACGATGCGCCAGCCGATGCGCCTGCACCAGCGGCGAGGCGCGAAGACCGGAGATGGCATCCACGTCGAGCGGGATCTCTCCGAGCGGGGTCTCGTAAGCAGAGACATCGGCAATCGAAAGACCCTCGAAGCCGCTGCGGTGAGCCGGTGCGAGCACCATCACGCGTGCGAAATGCCGCCCCCGCACCAGTGAAAACGCCTCGGCGGCGGTCGCACCGCTGTAGCGATAGCCGGCGTGGGGGACGATCAACGCCCGCAGGTCCGCGGTCGCCGGATGGACCTGCGCCCGGTCCAACAGGGTATCGATCTCGTCGGCCAGCACCCGAGGCTCGGCGGGATACCAGCCCCCGGCCAGTGCGCTGGGACGGGTCGCGGCACTCGCGGAGCCACACGGGGGCAACAGGGTCAGGGCGGCGGCCAACAGCACCGCCGCCCGGCGTCTTGGTCGGGTTGTCATCGCATGGTCGCCGGTCGCGGGTTGGTCATCCGGCCAGGTTGTGCGGACGGCGCAGCGCCGCCGAGGGGACATCGCGCAGCGCCGTCTCGATTGGTCCGCCGCACGGCGACCTCGTCGACCACGGCCACCGCCCCAGCAGCCAGAGCCCTGGGAGCATCAGCGCACCGGCGAACAGGCGCCGACGCGGCGGCGAGCGCAGCCCATCCGTCCCGGCTGTCGGCCTGTCCTGTTCCGGCTCCGTGCGGTTCGTCGCGCCTCGCATCATCGCGCTTTTCATGTGCGTCACCCTCATTGCCAAACGCCGGCAATCGGCTCGTTACAGGTCGGGCAGCGGCCATCGGAGGTCAGATTATTGGCGTCGATCCAGAATCCGGTGCGTGCGATCAGGAGCGTGCCGTCGCGCGGACAATGGGTAGAGCCACCCGGGTGCCCCATCAGATTGCCGACATAGACGTAGCTTAGACCCGCGTCCATGGCCTCGTCGCGCGCCATCTCGAGGGCCGCGGCCGGCGTCGGCGGCAGATTGCGCATCCGGTACTGGGGCTGGAACCGGCTGAAGTGCAACGGCGTGGTTGGCCCGAGCTCATCGCGAATCCAGTGCGCCATGCGCCGGATCATGGCCAGGTCGTCGTTCAGGGTCGGGATCAGCAGATTGGTGACCTCGATCCACACGCCCTCGGCCCGCATGGTCACCAGGGCATCGAGCACGGGTTGCAGCGTCGCCGCGCTGTTGCGGCGATAGAACCCGTCGTCGAATGCCTTCAGGTCGACGTTCGCGGCATCGACCACACGACATAGCCGCCGCAACGGGGCCTGGTTGATATAGCCGGCGGTGATCAGGCAGTTGCGCAACCCGCGCGCGTGGGCGATCTCACTGCTGTCGTAGGTGTACTCGTAGAATACGATGGGATCGGAATAGGTATACGCGATACTCCGGCAGCCCTCGTCGACAGCGGTCTCGACGAGCTCTGCCGGATCGGCCCGGAAGATGCCCTCCATCTCTTCCCCGCCGCGCTGCGACAACTGCCAGTTCTGGCAGTTCAGGCAGTGCAGGTTGCAACCCGCGGTACCCACGGAGAAGACCGCCGACCCCGGCAGAAAGTGATAGAGGGGTTTCTTCTCCATCGGGTCGATGTGCACGGCAGACGGACGTCCGTAGGTGGTCGCCCGAAGCCTGCCGTCGAGATTGACGCGGACACGGCAGTCGCCGGCGGCCCCCTCGGGGATCACACAGGCGCGCGGACAAAGCTCACAGACCACGGCGGTCATTCGATGTGCCTCCCGGGGCCGCTCGCGGCCCCGTCTTCACCCTCGGGGTGATACCAGTCGGCCTCACGATCGCGAAGATCCCCGGCCTCGATCAGGGGCCGCAGCGCATCGAGGTCCACCCGGCGCCAACCGCTACCCTGCTCGGTCTCTCCACGCAGGGTGGCATCCAGATACAGGCCGCCGAATACCAGGTTCAACAGCACCAGCCCCAACAACCGCACCTCGCGGGCGTGCATCCGAGGCAACGCCATGGTCAGCGTGCGAGCAACCGGTTTCATGGATGCGCCGCTCCCGGAATCCCGTTCAGCGGCCCACCCGGCCGGGCGGGCGTGGTCTGGGCATTCGCCGCCACTTTCCTATTCGACAAACAGCGGACGGTTTTCGATCCCTGGCGGACCATTTTCGGGCCATCTCCCGCGTCAGCCGCTCCCATGTCCAGCCTCCAGCTCAGTCGCGGCCCGCGAGCGGCCGGCCAGATGGCCGTGCCCGGCGCGAAGCCGCGTGTCGATCCCGTTCACACAGCGATTGCAGCGAATGCAATCGAGGTCGAATTCGCCCCGGACACCGAGATCGCAATGCTCGAATCGCCTGCGTGGTGCGAGGTGCTGCAGCAGTGCAACCTTGTTCCCCAGCGCCAGCATCGCGCCCATCGGGCAAAGATAGCGGCACCAGAGACGAAAATGGAACAGCGAGCCAACCACCACGATGGCAAGCAGCAGCCCCATCCAGAGCCCGCCATGACCACGCCACCAGTTGCCGAAGGCGTGCTGCATGGGATCAAAACCGGCCCAGAGCGCATCACCACTGGCATAGACCATCACCAGCATGGCCGCGAGCAGGACGTACTTCAGGTAGCGCAACCGATCGTCCACATGCCGGTCCACATAGCCGCGCAGACCCAGGCGCCAACCGAGCCACGACGCGCACTCCTGCAGCGCGCCAAACGGGCAGAGATAGCCGCACCAGACCGGCCCCAACAGCAACGCGCTGACGCCGGCAAACCCGATCAGCAGCCAGCGTTGCGGATTCTGCACCGGCGTCGCCACCTGCCCGAGGCTCAGATTGACCAGGTCAATCTCGGTCAATGGTGTGTTCATCCAGACACCCAGTATCGCAAGCGAGGCAGCAAGGAACCCGAGCCGCGCCCATCCACCCCCGGCCAGAAACACGGGGATAAACGCCGCCAGCAATGCCAGCGTCACATAGAAGCCGATACCCGGCAATGCACCGGCCCCAGAGACCCGCGGCGGCATCGCGCGCCCGAATGCGGCCCCGGTGGCGGCGCCCGCCGCCTGGTTGATGGCCGCGAGCGCGGCCCGGCTGGTCACGGTCGCACCGCTGAGCCCGTCGAACCGGTCCAGCGACAACGGGGTCCCTGCCAGCGACTGCCCGCGCAGCCCCTGCAGCCAGTCGTCGATGCCGGCAATATAGGCCGGCGTCTCGTCCGAGTCGATGTAGCGCAGGCCGCGCAGAACGCCATCGCGATCGACCGCCAGCAGCAGATTCAGCGGACCGGCGAAGCCGCGCACGTCGGCCGCCGCGGCCATACTCGAGAGCGCCACCAGGTCGGCGTCGCCCTGCTTGTCCGCGTGGCCCAGATAGTGCGGGAACGGCTGCTCGACCAACTCGAAGCGCTGTCCATCGGCGAGTGTCGCCAGCGAGGCCTCGTCAAAACGCAGCGTCGCACCGCGCTCAAGGCCGAGGTCCAGCCAATGCCAGGCATAGGTGATCAGCACGGCAAGGATCAGCGCCCAACCCAGGTTCGGGCCGAGCACCGGCCCGGGAAAGGACCGGAAACCCCGCGGCGTCAGCCGGGCGTTGCGCTCCGGCATCCAGCGCGCAAACAACAGCGGCAGCAGGCTCAGGCCCAGCAGCGCGGCAAGCACCCGGCAGGTCCCCTCGATCCCCAGCAGCGGGACCATCAGCGCCCCCGCCACCAGGCCACCGACGGCCCCACCGAGGTTGTCCGCGGCCTGTGCCATTCCGCCGCTCGAGAGGACGTCGGCCAGGTCCAACTCGGCGACGAGCACCGTGAGCGGGAACCCGGTCCCGGTGAGCAGGCCGAGCAGCAGCGCGAGCATCAGAAAGCCCGGCTCCTGCAGCGCCGGTGCCCCGTCACCGATGCGTTCCACCGCCCAGGGCACGGCCAGCAGCACCAGCGCGGTGGCGACCAACAGGCCGAGCAGCCAGGCCACCGGCGCGACCCCGCGCGCCAGACGTTGCCCGATCCCCGCCCCCAGCGCCAATCCCGTCATGAACAGACCGTTCAACAGCGCAACGCGCTCGAACATGAACCCGACCCGCGCCTGATAGCCAAACAGCACCACCAGTTGCGCGGCCATCGCGGCAATGCCGAGCACGAACAGGCCGAAGGTTCCGGCGCGACGCAGCAGCACCGGCCGACTGAAGCCCTCGAAACTGCTGCGCAACAGCCACAGCAGCACGAACAGCACCGGCGGCAGCAGATAGGGCCAGGCCCCGAGCAGACGCAGGCCCGCCAGGGCAGCAACGAAACCCGAGCCGGAGAAGCTGCCCCAGAGGACCATGTTCAGGTAGTAGGTGACCGGGCGGGCGTCGGTGTTGATGTCGGCCGGGACGCGCGCCAGGCGCTCGCGCACGTAGGCGATGTCCGATGCCGGCAGCAACGTGCGAAAACCTTCAGCGGGAAAGCGCCGCTCTGCCAATGGCAGGGCGAGATAGCGTTCCTCGAGCACCTCCGGATCCTCGCTGACCTGTCCCGGGGTCGGCGACGCGCACAGGGTCACCTCGTCACCGGGCATGATCGCCACCTCGGCGAACGGCGCCGAGAGGGTGCGATAGACCGAGCCCAGATAGCCCCCCACCGTCTCGCCCAGGTAGTTCGATGCGGCGCTGACACGGGTGCAGAACACACCCCCGGGGCTCAGATGATCCCGCACCGACGTGTAGAAGGTCTGGGTAAAGTAGCGGTTGCCCGTTGCGCTCGACGGCGTCGCCGACAGGGCCAGGATGAGGTCGTAGCGTTCGTCCGCCGGAAGCCGCGCGAGGAAGCGCCGCCCATCGGCGAAATGCAGATGCAGTCGGCTGTCGTCCAGCGCCGCACGCGAGGGCGCATCCAGGTAGGCCCGCACCAGATCGAACGCCACGCGGTCCTGCTCCACCTGATCGAGGCGCTGCACCCGCCAGCGCAGCAGCTCGGCCGCCAGCCCGCCCGCAAATCCCTCGAGCAGCAACACGCGTTTGGCCGCGCCACCGGCACCTGCCGCCTGTGCCTGCACATAGGCGGCCTGTTGGGCCGTCTCCAGGGGTAGCGGGAAGCTCTCACTGACCTGACCATCCGCCACCAGCGAATACTGATCGCCGAGCCGCGCCACGGCGCGATGCCCATAGCGCGTCTGCGCGGCCGTCACCATCGCCAGGCCCGGCTGCAGGGTCTGAAAGCGCAAGGTCTCGAGCCGATGCTCGATGCGCGAGCTCGCCGGTGCGAGCACGACCAGCAGCCCGAGTGTCGCGAGCGCGATGGACGCCAACAACGTCGCCCGGCAGCAGGGGGCCGAGCGGGCGCAGAGTCCGAGTACCATCGCCGCACAGCACAGGGTCACCAATGCCAGGGTCTGCGCGACCCCGGCCCAGCGCACCAGCACGAAGGTAAAGAGCAGTCCGCCGACCAGGGCGCCGAGCGCGTCGGCCAGATAGAGGCGGGAGGCGATTCCGACCCGGGGTACCGCGCCCAGCGCGGGCACCGCCGATGCCATCTCGAGCGCACGGCAGGCCAATGGAAAGGCGATGCCGATGACCAGACCGCTCGGCGCGGTGATGACGAACAGCGATAGGAACAGGTCACCGAGCGGTACGAGCTGTCCGAGCGAGACATCCAACAGCAGCCGCACCGTGCGCAGCGCCAGCACCTGCGCGATCAAAAACAACGGCAACAGCAGCAGCGAGCGGCGTAGCCAGGGAAGCGGATCCAGCGACCGGCGCGCGCCACCCCAGCGGACGACCAACATGGAGCCAATCGCCAGCCAGAACAGCCAGCCCGCGTAGAAGGCGCCGAGACTGATCTCGTTGCAGTAAAAGACCGTCAACCCCTCGCGGATCAACAGCGCCTGCAACACTTGCGCACAGGCGCCGAGCAAGAGGATCGCGGCAAAGATGCGTTGGCTCGAGGGCAATCGACTTCAGCAGAGTGGTTGCGAACGGCGCCGGACGGCCGTCAGATCTATCCATCAGTCAAGCACACCGGCCGGAAAAGACAAACGGCGCCGCCACCGATCCCCGCGTAGTGCGTGCCATAGGGGTCGTAGCGCCCTTCACCCATGAGCCGAGTCGGGTGAAGCGATCTTCGCGAAATCAAGACAGCAGCTTGCGTCACGGCCATCGCCGTCGCCTGCCGTTTCCAGGTTTATTCCGGTGCAAGCGCCGCCACATCTCGGGTCTGGCAGGTCACTCCTGTCGCGCATGCCGGCCGCCCGCGGACCAACTCCAACCTCCCGACAGCGATGCTCCAGTTCCTTTGCGTCACAAAACACTACGCCGGGACCCCGGCCCTCGACAGGGTCGATCTCGACGTGCCCGAGGGCAGGACCACGGTGCTCATCGGCCCTAGCGGTTGCGGGAAATCCACCTTGCTGCGTCTCGCGGCCGGGCTGATCCAGCCCGATACCGGCGAGGTCCGATTCGAGGGGGTCCGCCTTGGTCCAACGACGCTGCGCGCGGCCAGACTGCGTATGGGATACGTCATCCAGGAGGGCGGGCTGTTCCCGCACCTGACCGTGCGCGGCAATGTCGAGCTGATGGCGCGTGAGCTGGGCTGGACATCGGCACGCCGTGGCGGGCGCGTTGCCGAGCTGGCCGAGCTGGTTCGGCTGCCCGCACCGATGCTTGCCCGCTATCCGCTGGAGCTCTCCGGCGGCCAACGTCAGCGCGCGGCGCTGATGAGGGCGCTGATGCTCGACCCCGACCTGCTGCTGCTCGACGAGCCGCTCGGCGCGCTGGACCCGATGATTCGGTTCGCGTTGCAACGCGAGCTCAGGGACATCGTCGAGCGGCTCGGCAAGACGGCGCTGCTGGTCACCCACGACCTGGCCGAGGCGGTCTTCCTCGGACATCGGCTGGTGCTGCTGCGTGCCGGGCGCCTGGTGCAGCAGGGTGCCCCCCGGGACCTGCTGGAGCGCCCCGCGGAGCCCTTCGTAAGCGCCTTTGTCGACGCCCAACGTGAACCCCAGCAGGTATTGGCGGCGCGCGGATGAGGACGACGGACCCACATCACGGCCGGCTCGCCCCCTGGCGCCCTGCCCTCGGCCGATCGCCGCGTGTCCTGGTCATCGTCGCGCTGCTGCTGGAGATTGTCAGCTATCCGGGCGCGGCGGCCCCGAACTCGCCCGCCGAACCCATTACCGTGGGCTCGAAGAAATTCACCGAGTCGGTCATCCTCGGTGAGATGCTCGCGTCTCTGATCGCGGCCACCGGCTATCCCGTCACCCACCGTTCTGGTCTGGGCGGCACGCGCATCCTGTGGGGTGCATTGCTCGCCGGCGAGATCGATCTGTACCCCGAGTACAGCGGGACGCTGATCCGCGAGATCCTCGCCGACGAGCCCGTCGACTCGCCCGAGGGCCTGCGCGCGGCACTCACGGCGCGCGGGTTGCGCATGTCCGCGCCCCTTGGATTCCAGAACACCTATGCCGTCGCGGTGCCCGAGGCCCTCGCCGACAGGCTCGGCCTAAAGCGCATCTC
>JAXGTD010000157.1:0-8653 GCA_040775095.1 Chromatiaceae bacterium
AGTCGCAGCAGCTCGCCGCCACCGTGCCCGACCAGACTCGTCAGGGCCGGAGAGCCGATCAGGTAGAACACCGAGCAGACCAGGGTGGTGCCGATCAGCGCGACGATCGGGTTATCGGTACGTGCCGAGACAAACAGGCCAATGGCGATGTATGCGGCCGCCAGCAGCAAGGTTGCCAGGTATGCACCGAGCACCGGCCCCCAATCCAGCGGCCCGAGCGCGGACACCGTGATCGGCAGCGGCAGGGTCAGGGCCAGCGCCACCGCGACCAGCGCCCATGCCGCCAGGAATTTTCCCAGCACCAGACGGGCCGTGGGAACGGGAAGCGTCGCCAGCACCTCGAGGGTGCCGGCGCGGCGTTCCTCGCTCCACAGGCGCATGGTCAGCGCCGCGGCCAGGAAGATCAGGAGCACCGGCATCCAGTCGAACAGCGGACGGGCGTCGGCGACGTTCCGGGCGAAGAAGGCATCGACCCAGAAGAACACGAACAGGCACGCGGCCAGGAAGGCCCCGATGAACAGATAGGCCACCGGGGATCCAAAAAACGATGCCAGCTCCTTGCGGCTGACACGCAGAATGTCAGACATGGGTGTACTCCTGGTCGGATGGCTTGGCCGCGGGCGCGCCGACAAGCGCCACGCCTTCGGACACCGCGCCGAAGAGTGCCTCCAGATCGCGCCGCTCCTGCTCCAGTCCATACAGGGCCCAGCCCTGTCCCGCCACGCGATGGGCGACCAGTGGCGCCAGCGCCGCTGGATCGTCTGTGCTCAGCGCGAAGAGGCGGCGCACGCCGTCGTCGCCAAGATGGCCAACATCCGAGACGGTGTCGATCGCGCCAAGCAGCGCCTGCACCTCACCAACCCCGCGGTCCAGCGTCACCAACAGCCGTGGCCGCGCGCCAAGCTCGCCGATGTCACTGTCCAGGGCCAAACGGCCGGCACGCATGATCAGCACACGGCCGCAGACCACCTCGACCTCCTGCAGGATATGCGTGGAGACGATCACGGTCGCATGCCCGGCCAGCTCGCGAATCAGCGCGCGCATGTGCTGTATCTGCGAGGGGTCCAAACCATTGGTGGGCTCGTCGAGGATCAGGATGTCGGGCTCATGCAGGATCGCCAGGGCCACGCCCAGGCGCTGGCGATAGCCGCGCGACAAGGTCGCGACCTGGGCCATGGCCTTGGCGCCAAGGTCGGTGCGATCGATGGCCAGGCGTATGGCCGGCCCGCGCTGGGAGGGCGGAATGCCATGCAGCGCCGCCTGGTAGTCCAGGTGGTCGATGGCCGTCATCTCGGGATACAGCGGACAGTTCTCGGGAAGGTAGCCAATGCGACGCTGCACCGCGCGACGATGCAGCGCCATATCCTGTCCATCGACGCTGATCGTGCCGCTGGTTGGCTCCAGGAAGCCCGTCAACATCTTCATGATGGTGGTCTTGCCGGCGCCATTGTGGCCGAGCAGGCCGACGATCTCGCGGCTGTGGATGTCGAACGACACCTGATCAACCGCCATGAGCTCGGCGTAGGCGCGGCAGAGCTCGCGAACTTCGATCATCTGTCTCTCCTGGTTGTCGTCACTTCACTGGGAGATCAATGCACTGGGAGATCAATTCGCCGGGGAGGCGCGTCGCCGGAAGGGACGCGCAGAGCGCCGGAATTTCACTGCAAACGAGGTGGCGCCCGCAAGCCCTCGAACATGACGATTTCGTAAGGAAATCGGTGCCGCGGCGGCCGGTCGTCGGGCACGGCACGTGGGCCCGGACGGGAAACGAGCACGGCAACGGGGAGAGCGCACCGGCGAGGGATCGACGCGGCCAGACAGGCTGGCGGCGCGACAACGCGGGCGTGCCGGGCGGCCTCCCCTCCCCCTCGGGCGGCGATCCAACCGCCGGACCGTGAACCCGGATAGCCGGCGCCGCGCGATCAGTCGACGCGGGAGCAGCGCACCATACGCCCGCCCTCGAGCCACTTCCGGTCGGGGTAGGCCCTGGCACAGTCTGGCACCGCATCGGGACAGCGCGGATGGAAATGGCAGCCGACGGGAGGGGCCGCCGGCGAGGGCATGTCGCCATCGAGTCGGATGATGTTGCGCCGCTGCGCCTTGTCGACCACGGGGACGGCCGACAGCAGCGCCCTTGTGTAGGGATGGCGCGGATCATCGAGAATCTGGCTGGTGGTGCCCTGCTCCACGACGCGCCCGAGATACATCACCGCCACCTCGTCGGCCAGATAGGCGACAACCGAGATATCGTGGGTAATGAACAGGTAACTGATCCCCAGATCGGCCTGCAGCCGCTTGAGCAGGTTCAGGATCTGCGCCTGCACCGATACGTCGAGCGCACTGGTCGGCTCATCGCAGACGATGGCCTTGGGGTCCACGGCCAGGGCCCGGGCGATGCAGATACGCTGCCGCTGCCCACCTGAGAACTCGTGCGGGTAGCGCTGCATCGCCTGCTCTCCGATGCCGACCTGCTCGAGCAGCTCGGCAACCCGCCGCCGCCGGGCTGCTCGGCCGCTCTCCAGGCCCAGAGCCTGCAGTCCCTCACCGACGATCTCCCCGACCAACATGCGCGGGTTCATCGATGCGAACGGATCCTGGAAGATGACCTGCAGATCACGGCGGAAGCGACGCATGCGCCGGGCGCCGATCCGGGCCAGGTCGACCCCGGCGTAGCGCACGGCGCCGGCCGTGGGCCGCTCCAGCTGGAGCAGCCCCTTGCCCACGGTGGTCTTGCCACACCCGGACTCGCCGACCAGAGCGAGTGTGCGCCCGCAGCGCAGGGTCAGATCGACGCCGTCGACGGCCTTGACGTGACCGACCGTGCGTTTGAACAGACCGCGTTGAATCGGAAAGTGGACCTCGAGCCCCTCTACCTCGAGCAATACCTCCTCGTTGTGCGCCACGGCCCGCTCGACGCCGCGTTCATCCTCAAGCGCGGGCTCGAAGCGCGCGGTGCCGTCGGACCAGAGCAGGCAGCGGACGCGATGATCCTCGCCAGCCGGGAACCAGCCCGGCCTGGTGGTCGCGCAGCGCTCCATCGCCCGGAAACAGCGATCGGTGAAGCGACAGCCGTGGAACGGCTGGTCCAGCGGCGGAACACGGCCCGGGATCACCGCCAGGCTCGACGCGCGCTTCTCGGGCGTCGGCAGACTCTCCATGAGCTTGCGGCTGTAAGGGTGGGCCGGGGAGGCGAAGAATGCATCGGCGTCCGCGTGCTCGACGACCTGTCCGGCGTACATCACCGCCAGCCGGTCGGCGGTCTCGGCGACGACGCCGAGGTCGTGGGTGATCAACAGCACGGCCATGCCGGTGCGCTGTTGCAGCCCCTTGAGCAGGCCCAGCACCTGGGCCTGGATGGTGACATCCAGGGCCGTGGTCGGCTCGTCGGCGATCAGCAGCTGCGGATCACCCGCCAGGGCCATCGCGATCATCACCCGCTGCTTCATGCCGCCGGAGAGCTGGTGCGGGTACTCGCCGGCGCGTCTCTCCGGGTCCGGGATGCCCACCGCCCGCAACAGCTCGACCACCCGGGTGGGGATCCGCGCTCGCGACATGCCATCGTGCACGCGCACCGCCTCGGCCACTTGCTGCCCCACCGTGAGCACCGGGTTCAACGAGGTCTGCGGTTCCTGGAAGATCATCGCCATGCGCCCGCCGCGCACGCGACGCATGTCGCGCTCGGAGAGCGCCAGCAGGTCGGTGCCGTCGAGCACGACCGAACCCGCGACGATGCGGCCAGACAGTGGCAGCAGCCGCATCAGCGACAATGCCGTCATCGATTTCCCGCAACCGGACTCGCCGAGCAGCGCCAGGGTCTCGCCACGACGGATCTCGAAGCCGACACCGTCGCAGACGCTCACCGGATGCCGCGGATCGCCCAGCCGCGTGGTCAGCCCATCCACCTTGAGCAGCAGGTCCGTCATCGCGCACTCCGCAACCGCGGATCAAAGGCATCCCGAACCACGTCCGCGAACAGGTTGGCCGCCAGCACCAGGGTGAACATGAATCCGAAGGCAGCCGTGAGCGACCACCACACGACGGGCTCGCGGGCGAGCTCGAGGCGCGCGCTGTTGATCATGTTCCCCCAACTGTTCATGGTCGGGTCGACGCCGATATTGACATAAGACAGGACCGCCTCGGCCAGGACCAGGCCGCTGAAGTCGAGCACCACGGTGATCATCACGATATGCAACACGTTCGGCAGGATATGGCGACCGATGATCGTGGAATGGCGTACACCCAGGGCGACCGCCGAGAGGACGTAGTCGGCCTCGCGCAGCTTCAGGGCCTCGCCGCGAAGCAGACGGCACAGTCCGGTCCAGCTGGTCACACCCAGGATGATGCAGAGAAACAGCAGGCGCAGATCCGCCCGTTCCACGAGGCTCTCGAACTCCTCGGCATGGTTGGTCATGTAGACCTGGAGCATCAGGATCGCCGCGGCGATGAGCAATACGCCGGGAACCGAGCTCAGCGTGGTGTAGATGTACTGGATGATGTCGTCGACGAGACCACGAAAATAGCCCGCCATGATGCCAAGGATCACGGCCGCCGGTAGCATCACCAGCGTCGTCAGGGTACCGATGACCAGCCCGGTGCGGACACTCTTCAGGCTCTGGTAGAAGACATCTTCGCCCACCTTGTCGGTGCCGAGAATGTGATACTTCAGCGCAAGCTCTCCCGCGGCGAAGCCCAGACAGAGCATCAGCGCCGCCGTGACCAGCGCGACCCGCCAGGGTATCTCGGTACGCCCTCGCCAGACCGCGCGGCTGACCTCCTGCATCGGCTGCCCACGGCGCCGCGCCAGCACCCAGACGAGCACGCTCATCAGCAGCGTCCAGACGAGCAGGCCCTCGATCAGACCGCGCAGACCCGTAATCAGGACATCGCGGCCACGCGCCCCGGGGTCGGCGAGGTGCGCGCCACCGTATTTGAGCCGAGGGTAATCGCGCACGACGCGACCGTCCGGCAGCTCAACGGTCTCTTTCACAAACAGGTGTGTCGCGAACGGTGCCGAGAAGGTCTTTTCCTGATGCTCGCGTAACGGCGCGAGCCATCGATCCAGCAACGAGAGAACCTGGGTCGAATAACGCGCCTCATTGGCCGATGCCTGGGTGGCGGTGGAGGCTTCCGCCCGGGCCTCGATGGCGGGATGGAAATGCAGCGAGTCGACCAGGCCGACGCCAAGATAGCAGCCGAGCACCACCAGCGTCGCCATCCCCACCGGCGAGCGCGCGACCTGACGCCAGGGCTCACGCAGGTGCGGGTGGCGCGCGGCATAGACGCCGAAGCCGATCGCCACCGCGACCAGTACAAAGATCAGGCCATCGGTCCAGAGCACTACCGGCATCGGGAGTACCCCTTGGGCCAGGAGATAAAGCCCGTCCGATGCGCACGGATGCCGCCACCGGGGTTGGGTCGAGCGACCGTGTTGCTGGCCTCGTGCGGCATCGGCTGGAGGACCCCGGCAGCGGCCACGCCGAATCGGCTCACGCTATGGCGCGGATTCACGACAGCCGCACCCGCGGATCGACCAATGTGTAGGACAGATCGGTCATGATCAGCCCGAGGATATAGAGCACGGAACCCAGAAAGACCATGGCGCGAACGATGGCGAAATCCTGGGCGTTGATGGCGTCAATGGTGTAGCTGCCAAGCCCCGGCACACCGAAGAACGATTCGGTGATCAGCGCCCCCATGAACAACAGCGGGAGCACCGCGACGACGCCCGTGAGGATCGGGATCATCGCGTTCTTGAGCACATGGCGAAACAACAGCACCCGCTCGCGCAACCCCTTCGCACGCGCGGTTCGGACGTAGTCGCGATTGATCTCCTCGAGGAAAAAGGTCCGGTACAGCCGGGTCCCCGTTCCAATCCCGCCCACGACGCCGACTGCCACGGGCAACACGAGAAACTTCCAGGCCTCCATGCCGGTATCGTAGCCGGAGATCGGTACCAGGTGGAGCAGCTTCCCGACCAGGAATTGCCCTCCGATGATGTAGAACAGCCCCGAGATCGACATCATGGCGACCAACAACACGACACTGCCGGCATCGATATAGGTGCCACGAAAGAACACGATCATCAGCGCATAGCTGATATTGATTGCCAACCCGACCGCCAGAACCGGTATCGCGATCGCGAGGCTGGGCCACATTCGCTGCGAGATGTCATAACCGATATCGCGCCCGCTGTCGGAGGCGCCAAAGTCGAACGCGAACAGCTTGACCGACTTCTGAAAGAAGATGGTCTCGGTCAGCTTCGACAAACCCACGGATGCATCGTTGTAGAGCAGCGGCAGGTCGTAGCCGTGCTCTTCTTTCCATCCCGCGATGGCCTCCTCGGTGACGCGTTTGTCGCCGAGCTGCATACGCGCCATGTCATCCGGTGAGTTGACGACGAAGAACAACGTAAAGGTGATCAGATTCACACCGATCAGGATCGGGATCGCATAGAGCACGCGGCGCACGATATAGGCGATCATCGTGCTCGGCTCCGCTCGCGCCGGCGGGCGATGAGGATCGCCGGCAGCCCGGCCAGCACGATGAGCAACAGCAACACACCGAGCGGCCAAAGGATCGGAGGATTCCATTCCTTGCGCAGCTCGGCGCGGATGCCAGGCTCAAGGCGACGATATTTCAGCGTGTTGTTCGCCATCAGATTCGGCTTCACATTCGCGAGCCATTGGTGATGCAGGCTGAATGCCTTGGGGTAGTAGCCGAACGACCAGGGCGCATCGTGGCGGACGATCTCGGTCATGCGGTCCACCAGGGCCTGACGTTGCGGCCCATCGTCCATATCCTTCATCTGCTCGAACAATCCGTCGAAGTCCGCGTTCTGGTAGTTGGCCGCGTTCTCGCCACCATCGATCTTGCGGTTGGGGCCGTAAAGAAGAAAGAAGAAATTCTCCGGGTCCGGATAGTCCGCGTTCCAGCCCCACATGAAGATCTGCCCCGTACCATCGCGCATCTTTTCCTGGAACCGGTTGTAGTCCGTGGCGCGCACGACCAGCTCGATGCCGAGCTTTGCGAACTGCTTGCGCATCCAGTTGAGCCGAGCCTTACCGTCCGGGCCCGCATCCATCGCCTCGTAGTAGAGCGTGAGCGCCCGGCCGGTCTGCGGATCGCGGCCGTCACGATAACCGGCCTGCTCCATCAGCGCCCTGGCCTCGTCGATTCCCCGCCGCACCGGTCTGTCATCGCGCCAGTCGAATACATAGGGATTGATGCCCGCCTCGCCCCCGCGATACCCGAATATCCCTGGCGGTATCGGTCCCTGTGCCTCAAGACCGCGGCCATTGGCGAAGATCGAGATAAACTCGTCGAAGTCCACCGCAATACAGATTGCCTGGCGCAGCAGACGCGCGCGCTCGGAGCCCCCACCGAGCATGGGATCAACCATGTTGAACCCCATGTACCAGATCGACGTCTCCACCGAGGTCGCCAGGCCGATGCCCTTGGCCTTCATGTCGGGCGTCAATTCCGCCTCCCCCGCGGTGTCGAACTGGATCGCCTGATCGAAGGAGTCTGATGAGATCCCCGAGCTGTCATAGAATCCCTGCAGGAACTTGTTCCAATACGGGATGCTCTCGTTCTCCAGGCTGTAGACGGCACGATCAATGAACGGGATCGGCCTTCCCGCATCGGCCAGAAGACCGGCGGCACGGTCCTCCGCCATCCCCTCGGATGGGTAGCTTTCCCCATGAAAATTCGGGTTTCGGTCGAGCACCATGCGGAGATTCGGGTTATTCTCCGTCAACATGAAGGCACCGGTCCCAACCGGGTACCAGTCCAGCGTGAGGTTCTTGTCCTTCATGCCAGGCTGGGAATAGAAGGCCTCGGCCTCCCAGGGCATGGGTGAGAAGAACGGCATCCCAAGCCAGTATTGGAACTGCGGATAGCGCCCATTGATGCGAATGCGATAGCTGTATCGGTCGACCACCTCGGCTCCGCTGAACGGGACCTTGCGCAGATCGAAAAAGGGCCGCTCGCCATCCACCGGCGCGGGCGCGGCGGCACTGATCCGTTCGGTCAAGGCCGCGAAGTCTTGAATGTGCTTACTCATCAAACCGGCGATGGGCGAATGCTGCCAAGGCGTGGCCAGCCGCTTGATCTGGTACACGTAGTCCTCGGCAATCAGCTCGCGGGTGCCGGTGATCGGAAAGTCGGCCAACGTGTTCGCCGCGACGGCCCCCGTTCGCCCGAGGTCGTAATACAGCGGATTGCCGTCGGCATCTTTGGCGAAGGCCGGATGTGGCTGATAGAGGATACCGGGCCGGATCCGGATCAGGTATTCGCTGGTTACGATCGCCTCGTTTGGGGCATCGTCGGGAAGCGGATCGCCGTTCGCGTCGAGGTAGGTGGCAACGGGGACGAGGGCCGCGGTCAGCGGGACCAGCGTATACGGCCGCTTCAGGAAGTGGTACTGCAATGGCGGCTCATAGATCTGCGCGATGAACGCATACTCGTTTGAGCTATAGGAGCGGGCCGGATCGAGGTGCTTGGGCCGTTCGCCAAATGCGCCGTAGACAGTGTTCGCCCGGGCGTCCTCACCTGGGTAGGGGTTATTCCAGGGGGCCTCGCCACAGCCCGCCAGGACGACAGCGAGCAACAAGCAGGCAACCAGGCGGCCAACCCTGGTCGCGGGCGCCAGGGC
>JAXGTD010000158.1:0-8630 GCA_040775095.1 Chromatiaceae bacterium
AGACAAACTACCTCAAGACGTTCTTCCTGCGTGCCCTGCCCGAGCAATAGGGCAGGTGCGATTGGGGGGTGGCTGCCGGGTCGCGGACGCCCGCGGCCCTCGCGAGGGCTAGGAGATGCCGCGGAGACCCGCGATACGCGCCTGCATCGGATCGATTACCGGCGCCAGCTTGCGGCGCATCAAGCTGCCCAGGGTCGTGGGATCGGGGAGCACCGGGCGGATCAGGCCATACCCGGCGCCCGACAGAAAGCGCATCGCGGCCAGATCGGCGGCGCACCGCGGATAGGCGTCCACACATGCTTGAACCACCTTGGGGGCGGCCTCGTTCAAGAGGAATGCCTCGGCATCCGCGCTGAGCCCGTCCAGATCCAGATCGGGGTCGCCGGTGGGACGCACTGGCGCAAAATAGTCGCGCAGGCCATCGAAGATTGCGGTGACCACATCCTGGCTCGGCGGTTTGGCCAGCACCGCTGAGACGGTCTTCAGGAAGGTTTGACCAGGGGCCCCGGTGATCCGCACGAGTAACCGCGCGACGGGATTTTCCACCGCGAGCTCGTCGGCCAGCGCGCCGGTCAGGACATCGGCATCGGCACGCGGCCCAACCGGCTCCGGCAATGCATCGGGCAGCGCCTGCAGGAATCCGACCAGGTAGGCCTGTTTGCGCGCCGACTTCTTCCATAGATCCAGGCGGCGGACGTCGTCGATCAGGCCAGGTTGCAGGATCAGGCGGATCGATGCGCTCATCCGCTCGCTCTCGGTCTCGAATGGGAGGTACTCGATCAGGTACTCGGCGAGCACGCGACCCATCGGACTGTCGACGATGGTCGGATTCTCCAACATGCGACGCGCATTCTCCGCATCCTCCATCGCCCACCAGGCGCGTCGCGCCAGCTCGACGGTCAGACCTGGGGAGCAAACGGCCGCGACCACGGCCTCGGGCTCGCCGAGCATCAGCAGCTGCTCGAGGCTCTCATCGCGCATCTGGCCCATGCGGGTCCAGCGGCGCAGGTAGACGGGGTATCCGCCCGGCGACCCCAGGATATGGCCGGAGATCAACTCTTTGACCGCTCGCACGTACTGCTCCGGGCGACCCGTGGCATTCAACGCCACTTTCGCCTCGCCCCGCTCCGAGAGCCCGTAGACGATCAGTCTTGACTCGTCGATACGGATCGCCTGTGGTCGGTTCGCGAGCAGGACGTTCAGCCGAAAGCTGTCTTCGCTGGAGAGCTCCATCGACGTGGATGGCTGGCGCCTCAGTTGCCCCTGGGCGGCTGGAAGTCCGGATCCTTCGGATTCAGAAAGATGAAGTGCCGCTTTCCGTCATCGAGCTCCACGAAATCCATGATCGTCTCGTCGAGCAGGGGCACGAACTCTGGCGCCATGATGATATCGACCCCTTCGGACTGGACGCGGATGTCCTCGTCGCCGACGGCATCGAAACCCATCTTGTAGTCGATAGACCCGTCCTCCCGCTGGGCGGCGGCGAGCCGCAACGACATGCCGTCTGCCCCTCCCTGCTTCGCCGCCTTCGAAACCTGTTCGGCCGCGGCCGTTGTCAGTCTGAACATCTCAAACTCCTCTTCGATCTCTTTCTCGGACCGGTACGCCTCGATGCGGGTCCACCCGTTGCTCGCGCGGCGGACCCGCCCGCAAGGCCAGTCGCTGTATCGAGTCAGCGTCGCCGCGACGGCAAATCAGATCAGGGCTCGTATCCGTTCGACGAACCGTTGGGGCCATGCCACCCCGCCCACACCGCGCAGGTGCGCATAGCTTGCCAACAGGTTCTGATGCACCACCCCGTCGTGGCGCCCATCGATCCCGGTGCCGCGGATGACATCATAACCATAGGTCCAATCCGGATTTGGCGCCACCACGGCCGAATGGTGGAACTCGTGGGCCGCGATCTCGACCCGCGCCGGCGTCAGCCCTCGCCATGGAAAGGCCTCTGTCTCGCGCAGCAACATATAGCCGCGTCCCTGCGGTCGCTCGTGCATGGCGACGTCCGCATCCAGCACGCCGCACATGCGACGACGCTGATCCCCCCAGCTCAGATTCCTGGCGAGATACATCAGTCCGCCGCACTCGGCGTACGCTGGCCCTCCGGAGGCAATGAAGTCGGCCACCGAGGCGCGCATCGAGGCATTGTCCTCAAGCTCCCGCATCCGGAACTCCGGAAACCCGCCACCGATGAACAGCCCGTCGACCTCGGGTACGACCGGGTCCCGCACCGGGCTGAACGGAATCAACTCGCCGCCCGCGCGCTCGAGCGCGGCGAGGTCGTCGGGGTAGTAGAAGCCGAACGCCTCATCCTGTGCGACACCGATTCGCACCGGAGATTCAGCCGAGGGCGGGCGCGACGGCTCTGGCAGCGGTCCGGGACGTCTCATCGGGGCGCCGGCGGCGATCTCCTGGAACCGGGCCAGGTCGATTTGATCGGCAACCGCGCGGCGGATGCGCTCGATCGTTGCCTCGGCCGTCTGTGTCTCGTTGCTGGGCATCAGCCCAAGGTGTCGCTCCGAAATGCTGAGCTCCCCACCCCGGGCAACGCAGCCGATCACCGGGATGTCGGTATAGTATTCGACCACCCGGCGCAGATTGCTCTCGTGGCGGCTGCCACCGGTCTTGTTGAGAATGACCCCGGCAATCTGCAGTGCGGGGTCGAACGCCTTGTATCCCAACAGCAAGGGCGCGATGCCCCGGGCCATGCCCCGCACGTCGAGCACCAACACCACCGGCGCGTCCAGCAGCTTCGCCAGCTCCGCATTGCTGTTCGCCCCGAGCAGGTCAACGCTGTCGAACAGCCCAACATTGCCCTCGATGACACAGAGATCCGCGTCGGCGCAAGTACGGGCAAAGGCGTCGCGGATCTCGACCCGCGGTGTCGTGTGGAAGTCGAGGTTCAGACACGACCGACCCGCGGCCTGAGACAGCCAGAGCGGATCGATATAGTCGGGCCCTTTCTTGAAGGGCTGAACCCGCAAACCCCGTTGCTTCAACTCACGCGTCAGCCCGATGCTCAGCGTCGTCTTGCCGGATGAGCGGTGCGCGGCGGCTAGGTAGACATGCGCCATCGATCATGGACCTGGTTCAATGCGCCGTGAGGCCGGCGCTTGAACAGGGTCGCACTCCGTGTGACTGCAGCGCTCGACCCTCAGGCCGTCTCGGGCGATGCGTGTGGATCTACAACGTCATCTGCCAGCGATTCGGGGAGGAACTGAAGCACCCGGATGCCGACTGCCGTCACCAGCATCGCGACGCCCATTCCTCCGATTCCAAGGATCAGCTCGGGAAGGCTTGGCGAATAGGATGCGACCGCGCCGCCGATGTCGCCTGGCAGACCAAACTCGAGCACGGTCTTGCCGGGGAACATCTCCAACGGATAGGCCTGACTGGCGATGATCACAACGTACATCGCCGCGAGTCCGCCGACCACGATCAGCCCACAGGCCGCGGCCACCCAGTTTCGATCCTTACCCAGCACCGGGTGATAGAGGATACCGAGTGGGATCAGACTGCCGACCAGGATCCATCCAATCCAGAACAGGGCCGTATAGACGCCCCCACCGAGAAGGATGAACGCCTCGACCGAGTCATTCTTGGCCCCGTAGAGCTTGGTCAGATGGTAGACGAGCGTGAAGTACAGGACCGCTGCCACAAAGAGGGCCAGCAGATTCTTCATGCGCCGCAGCATCTTGTCGCCGATCTGCCGGTTATCCATGTCGAAGCTGAACATCAGTACCAACATGTAGATCGCGAGACCGTAAGCGAACGACATCGCCACGAACATGGGTGCCAGAACCGCTGTATCGTAGGCCTGGCGCGCGACCAGGAAGCCGAAGATGGAGCCAGTACCGGTGGTCAGTGCGAGGCGCCAGACAAACGCGAAGGTACCCACCCCACGCACGTAGGGGGTGCCCTTTCGCTCGGCCATGGTCCACAGATAGGCGACGGTAACAGCGAGGAAGCCGGTGTAGAGGAAGATGTTCCAGGCGAAGATCGAGCGGAAGTTGTAATGGGTCATGGCGACGATCAGCCGATCGGGGCGACCCAGGTCCAACACCAGCACCAACAGGCCACCGACCAGGAGCGCGGCCGCGAGCAGACCCGAGAGCCGCCCCAGTGGCTTATAGGGCGTCTTCCCGAACACGGATCCGATCGACGCGACGTTGAGGGCACCGGAGGCAGCGACGATCAGAAAGACCGCGAATACATGCGGCGTACCCCAGACCACCGAGTTGGTCATGCCGGTGACCCAGTGACCCTCGTGTTCCATGTAGAGGGCCGCAAGGCCCCCGGCAGCAACCACGGCCGCGAGGATCGCGAGCAGGCCCCAGTAGCGCGCGGACTCGAGCCTCCATTCACGATAGACGATTCTTCTCATTGCGACTTCTCCCGAATCTTGAGGCGGACCCTGGCAATCGGTCTCAGAGACCCGAATAGCGGATGCCGGTGTTGAGCCCGAGATCCTGGCGGATCTGGCGACTCTCGGACGAGGCCAATGCCTGTCGCAGCGGCCCGTCCGGGTCGTTCAGGTCACCGAACAGGATCGCGTGATGATCCTCCGCGGCGCATGCCTCGGAACAAGCAGTCGAGAAGACCCCATCATCGAGCCGATGCACGCAGAGGTTGCAGCTCTCCACGCAGCCCTTGCCGCGCGGAGCGCGCGTCAGCTTGTGCTCGACAACCTCATGAATGAATGAGCGCGCCTTATAAGGACAGGCCATCATGCAATAGCGACAGCCAATGCAGGTGTGGCGATCGACCAAGACGATGCCATCCGCCCGCTTGAACGACGCCCCGGTCGGACAGACATCGACACAGGGCGGGTGCTCGCAGTGCTGACACATCAGCGGCAGCGTGGAGACACGACCGCTCAGGTTGTCCTGCAGCTTGACCTTGCGAATCCAGGTCGCGCGTTGGTTCTCCCATTTCGCCGCGCTGTCGCCGCGTGGGGCCACCTGCAGGTTCAGACCGTTCTCGCTGTCGCAGGCCTCAACGCAGGCGTTACAGCCTTCGGCACACTTGGCGGTGTCGATGAGCATCCCCCATCGATGCGCGTCCGTGACCGGCTCGCTTCGCGGAGCCGCGTTGGCAAACGTCTGGAGCACGACACCCGGTGCCACGGCCGCGGCGGTGACACCACTGGCCGCGGTGATGAACCGGCGGCGCCCTGGATCGACCTTTGGATGTTGTTCGCTCATTTGGACTCGCCTTCCCCCTGCGGATCAATGTGCAGGACCTCTCCGCGCTCGCCACCTGCCTGGATGCTCCCTTCCGCGACGACCTGATTCCATGACTCGCCGGCGGGGACCGTTGCGTGGCAGTCGAAGCAGCTCAGTTGCACCGCCGCGAACTCGTGGCACGCGTTGCAGAACTGGCCCTCGGCATTCACCGGTACCGGCTGCGCGTCGTTCTTATGCACGACGTGACAGGATACGCAGCCAGCCAGACTGTACTTGCTGGAACGGATCCCCTCGTGCACAGTCAGGTCGCGTTGGTGCTCGATGAATTCGAAATGCTTGCGGCGCATCACCTCCGTGGGCGCGACACAGCTGTCCAGGCCGGCCGCCCGAGAGCCCTCAAGCACATATCCACCGACGCCTTCGGCAATGACGGCCGAGGCGAAAAGCGCCCCGGCCAGGCCGATCACGACGAGGCCACCTTGGACAATGGCTTTAGCCATCGATGCCTCCACTGTTGATTTCTCGCAGGATTGCCTGTTCCGGGAATGGCTATTCGCCCAGTCCCATCTTGATGTAACCCGTCGGGCAGACATCGGCACAGATGTGGCAACCGATACATTTGGCATAGTCGGTATCGACATAGCGACCGGTCGTGTTCTCACCCTTTTTGACTCGGAACACCGCGTCCTGAGGGCAGAAAATCACGCAGTTGTCGCACTCGAAGCACATACCGCAGCTCATGCAACGCTTGGCCTCGTCGATCGCCTCGGCATCGCTCAGACCAATGACGCGTTCCTTGAAATGGCCCAAGACCTCCTCGGCACTCGGCACCTCTTCCTTGCGCAGATTGCGCGCGTGGAACTTGAAGTGGCCAAGGAAGAGCTCATCGTGCGGAATGACCTCGGCACCGGAGCGGTCCTCGAAATTGTGGATCGCGTAGTTCGCGCTCGAGGTACCACGCAGGTCGCCGCTCTCCGCGACCTTGAAGGCCGTGGGGGCCAGGTGCGCCTCGCTCATCTTCTCGAGCAGATTGAAATGGTGGACGTCGACCTTCGGGCGCCGCTTGTGCTCGGCCTGATTCAGATAATCGTTGATGGACTCGGCCGCGATCCAGGCCTGGCCGATGGCGGTGGTCAACAGATGCGGACGAATGATGTCACCGGCCACAAAGTGACCCGCCTTATCCGGCACCTGGTAGTACTTGTCGGCATTCATCAGGCCGCGACCATTGTCGAGCCCTTCGAGCCCGGCGAGGTCGCCGCCTTGGCCAATTGCCGAGACCACCAGATCGGCCTCGATGACGCGCTCTGTGCCATCGACCGGCGTCGGACGCCCATCGGTGAGCGTGCAGTCGGCCACGCGCAGACCGGTCGCGCGTCCGTCGGCACCCTTGAGCACCTCCAACGGCATCACGCCGTCGAGCACGTTGACCCCCTCGTACAGGGCGTCGTGCACCTCGTGCTCGGCGGCCGTCATCTTGTCGCGAGTAAACAGCGAGGTCAGCGTAACCTCGGCCCCCTCGGCAGCGGCCGTGACCGCGGCATCGTGCGCAACATAACCGTCGCGGACCACCGCCTCGGGCAGCTCCCTGGAGCCGGTCTTGCTGATATGACCGAGACGACGCGCCACCGACACGACGTCAATGGATGTGTCGCCGCCGCCGACGCAGACCACCTTATCGGCGGTGACCTTCATCCGACCCTCGTTGAAGGCCTTGAGGAAGGCGACGCCGGACACGCAATTGCTGGTGCCTTCCCAGCCAGGGATCGGCAACCCACGGCCGGACTGACAGCCGATCGCCCAAAGGACTGCATCGTAGTCCGCCTCGAGCTGCTCGATGGTGATGTCGACACCAATGCGGGTATTGAGCTTGACCTCGACGTTGCCCATGTCGAGGATCCGGTTGATTTCGGCATCGAGCTTGTCACGTGGCACACGATAGCCCGGAATGCCAAAGCGGAACATGCCGCCGAGCCCGTCGTTGGCCTCGAAGATCGTGCAGGCATGCCCCTTGCGCCGCAGCTGATAGGCCGCCGCGAGCCCGGCGGGCCCACCACCGACGATCGCGACACGCTTGCCGGTGTCTGCCGGTGCCGGATCAAACTTGAACCCCTGCTCGATCGCCGTGTCGCCAATGAACTGCTCGACGGCATTGATGCCCACAAAGTCCTCAAGCTCATTGCGGTTGCAGCCGTCCTGGCAGGGCGCGGGACAGACGCGGCCCATCATCGACGGGAACGGATTGGCGTCGGTGGAGCGCCGGAAGGCATACTCCTGCCACGACATCCCCTCCGGTGGCTGTTCCAAACCGCGGACGATCTGCAAATAGCCCCGAATGTCCTCGCCCGAGGGGCAGCTGCCCTGGCAAGGCGGCGTCTTGTGCACATAGGTGGGACACTTGTGCGAGGTATCCTGAACGAAGATCTTTTCGGTCAGGCTATCCCAGACGTTGTCGCCGTCTTCGAAGCGGCGCCAGGAAAGTTTTGTCATTTCGTCGCTGGAAGTCGCCATGAGTCACTCTCCGTTACGAGTTGAACCTGTCGGTCGTTCTGACCGGTAAGGTCTTGTCAATGGATCACCGCCCGCGCGAAGCAGAACGGCAACGCTGATTCGTGTTGATTGCACCGCCCCGGTCGATCTCGGACCGGGGACATGCCCTGGCGCTACGCGGCCTCGTCGGCCGTGTCGTCCTCGTCGTCTGCATTCTGTCCAGTCAGGATCAGGGCGTTGGACACCAGCTGGTGTACGCTAACGATCTGATCCATCTCCATACCGTAGTAAGGCAGCACCTTCGTAAACTGACTCTTACAGATGGCGCAGATCGCGGCCATGTGCGTGACGCCCTTCTCCTGCATCAGGTTATTCAGCGCCTCGACCCGCGGTTGCGCGCCCTTGACGCGGATCTCCATCAGGTCATCGGTGAGCAGTCCACCGCCACCACCGCAGCAGAAGGTGCGGTCGCGGATGGTCTCCTCGTCCATGTCGTAAAAGTGATTGCAGGAGGCGCGGATGATGGCGCGTGGGATATCGAACTGGCCACCCGGTCGATTACCCATACGCGATGCGCGCGCCACGTTGCATGAGTCGTGATAGGTCAGCACCTTGTCGTCGTTGCGCGACCTGTCGAGATTGAGCTTGCCGCGCTGGAGAAGGTCGTAGGTGAACTCACAGATGTGCTGCGGCACCGGATAACGTGGGTCGAGGAAGTCCCAAGGCCCCGCCAGGGTATTCAGGAAGCTGTAGGCGACGCGCCAGGCGTGCCCGCACTCACCAAACACGATGCGCTTGACCTTCAGTTGGATCGCGGCCTCACGGATGCGCTGGGCAACCCGGCGCATATTCTCGTAGGAGCCGATGAACATACCGAAGTTGGCGGCCTCGGATGCATGGGTGCTGACGGTCCAGCTCACCCCCGCCTCGTGGAACACCTTTCCGTAGCCGATCAGG
>JAXGTD010000159.1:0-8530 GCA_040775095.1 Chromatiaceae bacterium
CTACACCATGGACCATTCCGCGTCGATCTATCTGATCGATCCGCAAGGCCGCCTCGCCGCCATCTTTAGCACACCCCACGACCCGGCTATGATGGCGAAGGACTACGCCGCCCTCGCCGTGGGGGCCTCGACCCGGTCCCAATCACAATAACCATCTGGAGGAACCCACCAATGGCACCTGCTGCGACCACCGCCGATCACGATACCCGATCCGGGGCACGCCCTCGGGTCAATACCATCACCTTTGACAACCCCTGGGAGTGGCTTGCCAAGGGTTGGAGCGACCTGACCCGGGCGCCCCGATTCAGCCTGCTTTATGGGGCCTTTTTCGTCGTGCTCAGTTATCTGCTTACCTGGGGCCTCGTCGCCGAGGGCATGTTCTTCATTATCCCTCCACTGACCGCCGGATTCTTCCTGGTCGCGCCCCTGCTTGGTATCGGCCTGTACCAGATCAGCGAGAACCTGGAAAAGGGCGAGCGGTTGCAATTCTGTCAGGCACTGGAGGGGTGGAAGCGCAACGAGGTACAGCTCGGGGCCATGGCGTTGGTCCTGGTGATGGTGATGCTGCTGTGGATGCTGGCCGGAATCCTGTTGTTCGCGCTGCTCTACGACCAGCCGGTGCCCACGTGGGAGAACTTCATTCCCGCCGTGTTCCTTTCCGGCGACAGCCCGATCTTCGTCTTCTCGGGGATCGCCGTTGGCGCGGTCATCGCGGCCTTTACCTTCTCGATCAGTGCGATCACCGTGCCCATGCTGATGGACCGCAATACGGATGTGATGACCGCGATGTGCACCAGCGTGGAGGCCGTGCGTGTCAACTGGCAGGCCATGACGCTTTGGGCGTGCCTGATCGTGATGTTTGTTGGAGTCGGTCTCGTGACCTTCTACATCGGGCTGCTGGTGGCCATGCCCCTGGTGGGGCACGCCACCTGGCACGCCTATCGGGACCTGGTGCCACGGGACTGATCAGGCCCCCCAGGGACGCGGCAGGGCCGTGCCGCGCGGTCCCTGACCCGCACGCCAGAGGCGATCGTCAGGGCGACTCGCCCGAGGAGTCGGTCCGCCAGGATGGATAGGCGACCAGCGATGGCTGGTCGCCCGCTACCCGCCGAAAGACACCCAGTCCCTCCTGGTTGTAGCGCTCCAGAACCAGACCCTCCGCCTGGTCGTGGGCGCCGACGATGAGCTCGGCACCGCTGAGCCCCAGCGCGTTCTCGCCGGTGGTCTCGAACACGAACAGGTCCCCGTCCCAGTGGGTCAGTGCGAAGGCTTCCGGCCGCGGTCCCAGCCAGATGGTGAGGCCCGCGGGTCCGGCGGTCACCCGTAACGTCCCGAAATAGGGATTCGAGTAGGTTCCACAGTAGGCCTCGTCGCCACGGGCTGGCGCCGGGCTGAGCGGAGGGTAGGAGTAGTCGCGCATAAAGGCCCGCTCTTCGGCCCACAATGCGCTGAAGAGGTCGAAGTAGGCATCGAGCCAGTCGCGGGCGAGCTCGCCACGATTGAACAGCAGATCGAAGAAGCTCTGTGCGGTGGCCTCCGCCAACCCGTAGGGGGCGCCATTGGTGAGCACGACGATGCCGATGTCGTCTTCGGGATAGAGCGTCACGGTGGTGCCGGCACCGAGCGCAAAGGCGCCGGAGTGGCCCAGGCGAGGGCGCCCGCTCGGGTCGTGACCGACATTCCAGCCCAGGCCGTAATAGCCAGGGTGTTCGCTCGTGGAAGCCGCTGCCCGGGTCAGTATCAGGGGTTCATGGGTCTGCCGCAGGGCCGCCGGATCGATGATGGTCTCCCCGTCAAGGCGCCCGTGCGCGAGTTGCAGGCGCAGCCAGAGCGCCACGTCGTGGATGCTGGCGCTGGCACCCCCGGCTGGTGCCTGGGCATCGGCGTCGCGCTGGTAAAGGGGTTGGTAGAGGCCGTCGACATAGGCATGGAGCACGGCGCGGTTGGATGCTGCCAGGTAGTCCGCGAAACGGTAGCTGGCGTGGTGCATGCCAACGGGTTCGAACAGCCGCCGATCGGCGAGATCCGCCCAGTTTCCGCCTGCAGCCGCGGCCGCGGACAACGCGGCCGCGGTGAAGCCGAAATTCGTGTAGGCGTGACTGGCCGGGAACGGCGCCAGGTCGAGATAACGCAGCCGCTGCAGCACCGCCTGCCGTGGATATCCCAGGTCC
The DNA here is from genome assembly GCA_040775095.1 of Chromatiaceae bacterium. Classification (GTDB taxonomy): domain Bacteria; phylum Pseudomonadota; class Gammaproteobacteria; order Chromatiales; family Chromatiaceae; genus JAXGTD01. Next base: position 2,172 of record JAXGTD010000159.1, read on the forward strand.
TCCAGCAGGTCGCCGGCGTGGTCTGGCAACCCGCTGCGGTGTGAGAGCAGATCGGCCAGGGTCACCGTCTCGCTGACCCAGGGGGCAGACAGCTCAAACGATGGCAGGTGTGAGGCCACGGGCATCTCCCAGCGCACCACGCCGTCGCCGACAAGCCCTGCGATGACCGTTGTCGCCAACGGCTTGGACAGCGAGGCCAGCTGAAAGACGGTGTCGGTATCGATCGGTTCGACCCGGCCCCACTGCCGCACCCCGAAGCCCCGTTGATACGCTATCCCGTCCGCGGTCACGACGGCGAGCGCCATCCCGGGCACGCCCGAGCGCCGCAGCAGCGTTGGGGCGAGCTTGTCCAGGGCAGCGATGGCGCCCGTCAACTGCTTTTCGCTCCACGCCGGGCCGGAGGCCCATCCCCTGGCTGGCAATGCGATGAGCACCAATACCACCAGGGCATAGCGCGACCTGCACCGACGGGGGGCATTCACCCGATCTCGAGTCATCACGGGGCCCTCTTGTGATTCAGTCCGACTCAGGAAACGACTTTGCCTTAAGGAGACGCGGATCAACTGCCTTCCAGGCATTTAATCGGCTCGCACTTCGCGGGGCGTGAGTCGCGAAGTGCTCCATTTTCAATTGCTTGCAGTGCCCGAACATGCTGGGCCACCACAACCCCGCACAACCCCGGCATGTTCGGTCGCCCGCGCGACTGGACCTGGAGAGAGCCGGTAAGCACGTCTCGGCTCGCGAGCTGATCCAATCCGGAGGATGCCTTGAATCAGCTTCCCCCTGGAGAAACACCGATTCAATCGTCTCCTGTCCCGGACTATGAAAGGGCTGGCATCTGTAGCACCAGGGCGACTGATATGGAGTGAGTCGGAAGCCAGGTTTCGGCCCCACGAGCGAATTCAATACCGGGAGCCGATTGAATTGGTGTCGCCGGAAAGAAACGCCGGCACGATCACCCGGCCGATAGCGTGTCCGGGGTTCGGGCCTGGCGGGTTGCCGCCGCTGAATGGCTTGCGTCAGGCTGATGCCCGCTGACATCGCTCACGATGACATCTGTAAATTTTCTTATTGATCAATGCGTTGTTTGGTGGGTAGGGGGTTCGGATCTCGTGTATCAAAAAATAAGTATATTCCATGACCCGCCCTGTTCGGGCTGGGCAAGGCGCTGTACAGGGGCTAGGGGAAAACCTGATGTAGCGATACAGGGAGACCTGAATCTGGCCTGGAATGCAAAAAACAATCGGGGCGTTTGATTCCGCGCATTTTCGCTTTCAATAGCCGCGGTATCGGGCATCTCTATTAGCGCCAGGCGGTTCGGCATGAACTAAATTCAAGATGCTTGGCTCGCGGCGGGTTGGAATTAACGTTGATCACGCGATCGAATCCAAGCGCATCGTTGCTGGGAGCAATGGACACGAGTCGGGCGGGTGGGGTGTATCCCCACCATTTGGGACAACTATGCAGAGGAGAGCAAGAGATGTCAAAACGACACGACCGAACGCTCGCGTCCGCACTCGCGTTTGGCACGCTGGTAGCGATGGCCGTCCCCGGGGTGCAGGCTTGGGTGTCTCCCGAGCCCCATATCTTCTCGATCAATGATATCCAGGGCGGTTTCGACGGCAGCACCTACGGGACCGCCGGCGCGTTTCAGAAGACCGATATCCTTTGCGGTGTCGGTGACGGTCTAGCCCCGCCATGCCAGGCGGACGACGCGCAACCATTCCAGGACAAGGAAGGGGTCTGGCTCTACCCGGTTGACAGCGAGTTCGGCTTCTATGTGGTCGACTTCGTTGGTGCCCAGGAAAAGGCCTACGACCAGGACTATATGGAAGGCTGGGCTGGCAACATCATGGAAGGTGGCGCGTTGATCGGCATCAAGATCTCGAACGCCGAGACCGATCGGTACAAGGTCAAGGCCCCGCTCGGGACTTGGTGCCAGGGCCTGGGCGGCAACTCCGTGAAGTGCTCCACCGAGCACTACACGGTCATGGAGCACGTGCTCAGCTGCCACGAGACCATCCCTTACTTCTACGCCGACCCCGTGACAGGTGAACAGGGTATTCAGTCGACCCCGGACGGGTCGCTGTCGGTTAACTGCGGCATGCCCGGGATCGACCTGGACGACGATCTCGCGATCCTGGTCGGCGGCGCGCCCACGGTTCGACTCACCGATGCCACGCCCGGCGTCCAGATGGAGCCGAACGATAACACCTCGGTACTGGACAATATCGCCCTGGGCCCGGACTACTCCGTCACCCTCAAGGACGACGGCAAGGCGCTCTACCGCTGGGGCGGGCTGATCAAGCGCCCAAACGACATCCGTCTGTATGCCCGCCTGGCCGTGCCCGAAGAGTGGAAAGCCCCCGGCGCCGACTTCAAGGTCACCAAGGCACACCTCGTCGTCAACCACTGGATCACCAACAACCCCAACGACCAGTTGCGCCCGGAGGACCTCGAGAACGAGGCGGCCACGGGGCGTAAGCCCGACTACAGGGTCTTCGAGGGCGGTGCCGTCTGGAAGTCGACGAAACCCTGCTACGAGGGGGACGCGGACGTGATCGACGATGAGGAAGGGACCATCGACCCGACCTTCATTGGTGTCGGGACCTACTTCCGGAATCAGGCGTTCGCGGTAACGGGCGCACCGAGCGGGGCTGAACCCGGCGCCGACCCTTACCCCTTCTCGGGGGATCTTCCCGATGCGCATACGAATGCCTTCTTCACCACCATCGAGCGTGACCCATTCGAGTGGTCGTACCGGGTTGCCGGCACCGACCCGGACCTCTATGACTTTGTCGGCAGCGCCTTTCCGGATGACGGCCTCGGTGAGCTCGTTTCCGGGCCGCGCTGGCGCCTGAAGGCCAACAAGTTTGGGCAGGACATCCCGGGTCTGGAGATCCCGCTGGAGGAGTGCAGTCCCCCGCCGTTTACGAAGGACAACATCAAGTACAACGTCGGCGAGCCGGTGACGACGGTCATCAACCTGTTGGATTGGGAGGACGACGACGGTCCGCTGGCCACGAGCAAGGGATGGGTCGACTTGACGGTGGTTGCCGATCCCGCGGTGCCGGGGCGGTGCATGCTGGCGAGCAACCCGGATGTCACCATCATCAATGTCGATGGTGCCTGCAGCGTTGCGCCCGGGGAGCCGCCAATCACGTCCAACGGTCTTCCGATGAGCAACGACTTCGATCTCGCCGTCTATGTCAAGGGCGATCGCAAGTCGACCGCCGTATACAACGCCTACCTGGAGATCGAGTACGAGGGCGAGGCGCCCGAAGTGCCCGTATGCGGGGCGCCGACCTATAGTCGGAGCACCGAGAACGCCGTATTCCTGTGGAACGATTGCAGTGACCCACAGCAGTGGTACATGCGGGTGACGGGGGGCGGTACGACCTGGACGAAATACAAGGGTTCGGTCACTTCCGAGTATGGCTTCGCGAGCCTCATCGGCTTCCAGCTGGAGCTGAACGACGTGGTGGTTCCCACGCCGCCGTTCTACAACTTCTTCACGCCCATCGACTACAGCCTGATTGTTGGAGGCGTCGGCCAGGACGGCTTCAACTTCCGGGTTAGCGATAGCAGCGGCGCGTGGGATGGGTGCTTCAGCGGGACAACACCCGCCCTGCCGATACTGGTCGGCCAGACCCGTGTCCAGGTGACGGCGCCGTTCAGTCTCGCGACCTTTGGCGCCTGTGCACCGTAACCCCAAGGACAATCCCGGGGAATACCCTGAACAAACCCCCGGGATTGCATTGACCCAACGGGGTGGCCACCCCAAGGACTCGTCAAGCGTCCGCGGGACGAGCCGCCCCTTTCGTTGGCTCTGCGAATCCGCCAGGAGACCCTGGTCCCATGCGCCATGTCGCGGCGGCAAGCCAACCGCGGGACTGGGTGATCCTGACGTCGGCCCGATCAAAGTGGCGCGGCGCCGCGATGGCATCCAGGTCCATGCCCCCTGGAGCTTTTCTCATGTCCTGTCCAAGGTCCATTTTCTGTCTTGTCGTTCTGAGTTTGGTGTTCGGAGGACTGGAGGGGGTCCAGAGCGATCCCGCAATGGATGTGGGACCCATGGATGCGCGTCAGCAAAGCTTCCCTGCGCCAGACGGACAGAAGCCAGGCGTGAACCCAGGTCCAGGCATGGGTCAAGGTGATGACTCGCGCACCCCGGCTGCGGGGCCTGGCTCCCCCGTCGACCGCGCTGCTCGTGGCCACGCGGACCCGTCCGCGGGAAAGCTCCCCGGATCGGCCGCCCCTGGGCTTTCATCGCCACAGGGATGGTCAGAGGGCTGGGAGGATCGGCGTGTTCCTCGCGGCCTTGGCGTCCCGGCGGCGGCCGAGGACTTGCCCGTGTTTGGGCCGCCGCCGGGGCTGGGCCGCGGGAGTGCTCGCGACCGCCCCCGCGGCGGTCCAGGTTACCCCGGCCTGCGGGGGCCGGGAACCGGTTACCCGAAACATCGCCAGTATGGAGAGCCGCCCGGGCAGGGGACGCGAGCGCCCGGAAATCAGAACTAGAGACCATCATGGAGCGAATCGGAAACCCTGATTTTGGCTCGTGAGCGCGGCCAGCGCCGGGAAGACATGGGGTCGTCCTCGCCTGACGTGCCCGTGGCGGATTGCGAATCTGATTCGAAGAGAAGACTGTCATGCACAACCCCTTCATCCCATTCGTTGTTGCCATCCTGCTTGCCTGCCCCGGGTGGGTCGTCGCGGGCGAGCCGCCGCCGGAATTCGCCACGGCGGTGGCGCGTGGAGACGTCAACAGGCTCCTGCGAATTCTGGACCAGCAGCAGGACGTCGATCTCAGGGGTCCCGCGGGCAGGCGCGCACTGCTGCACGCGGCGGCGACCGGCAATCTGGACATGGTCGAGGCGCTGCTGGCCCATGGGGCTGACCCCAACACCAGGGCCAAGGACCGCATCGCGCGTACACCTTTGATGCTGGCCGCCGCTGGCGGTCACCTGGCCGTCATGGATGCCCTGACCGATGCCGGTGCGAAGATCGACGCCAAGGACCGCGGCGGTCGAAGCGCACTCGCCTGGGCGACCCTGCAGGGGCAGGCAACGGCAGTCGAGGCACTCCTGGACGAGGGCGCGGACGTCAACAGCCGCGATAGCGCGGGGGGCACCCCCCTGTTGATCGCGGTCGGCAGAGGCGAAGACGCGATCCTGCGTGTTCTCCTTGAGCAGGGTGCCGCCCTTGAAGTCGAATCGATCCCAAACAAGGTGACACCCTTGCTGCTCGCCATTGAGCGTGGCAGCCTCGGCACCGTGACCTCTCTGATCGATCGGGGCGCCAAGGTCGACGGCCGCAACAGCGATGGGCTGACCCCGTTGATGAGCGCCGCCGGCAACGGGCAGGCCGAGATCGTTGCTCTGTTGCTCGCACATGGGGCCGACGTGAACGCGGAGCAAAAGGATCAATGGACACCCCTGATCTACGCGGCGGCCGGAAGGCGAGCCGACATCACGATGGAACTGCTCGAAAAAGGGGCCGATGTCTCGGCGGTCAATGCACAGGGCGCGAACGCCCTGATCCTGGCGGCACAGGGCGGAGACCCTCGTCAGGTCGAGGCCCTGCTCGGGGCTGGCGCCGCGACGGACGCAACAGACGCCCGCGGCTTCACCCCACTCATCGTCGCCGCCTGGAATGGACACGAACCGGTGGTCGATCTGCTGATCCGGCATGGCGCCGACGTCAATGCGACGGATGCGCGGGGCAAGGGGCCGCTCGCCTGGGCCGTGGAAGCGGACCAGGTCGCGGTGGCAGACCGGCTGCTCGACCATGGCGTGGACCCGAACGGGCGTGATTCGGCCGGGTGGACGCCGCTGATGTACGGGGCATCGAAAGGCAATATGGCTGCCGTAACCGTTTTGCTCCAACGCGGTGCGGATGCGTCCGTGCGGGACAGCGGCGGGTCGACGGCGGCGGACTGGGCGGAACAACGGGGCCAGGACGAGGTCGCTGACTTGCTCTCGGGCCTTGGGGCGGGCAAGGCTGCACCGGCGCAGTCCGTGCCATCGCATTGATGCGGCTTCATGCCCTTCGCGTTGCCCGACCGTTGGGCGGCGCCAACAAGGAAGGCCCGGTTCGCGTTGAGAAGCGATAGGCCCGCTTGTCGGCGTAATTGCTCGCCCTCGACGGGGTGTCCGCCCCGCGCAACCCCGCGTTCCGGCACGCCATCGACAGCGAAAGCGAACGCGAACGCGAACAGCGCCAGAAAAAGACGCCGGCCCGTCCCGGCCGGCGCGTCCTGGATGCGCGAGTCACCGGGTGCGGTTCCCGATCGCACCGGCTGCTGTGCTTGGCCCATCACGCCAGCATCCGGCCCCATCGCGGCTCGTCCCTGAGCCAAG
>JAXGTD010000160.1:0-8387 GCA_040775095.1 Chromatiaceae bacterium
CGATGGCCAGGTCGATCAGGGCCTCGGGGTGGTGCCCGACGGTCTCTCGGCCACCAAAAATGGATTGGAACAGCTTCACCGCGTTTCCTCCCTCAGGATGAGCGGACGCCTCGGCCCTGGGTCCGGCTCCGTGTTACTCGAGGCTGACCGCCACCGGTTCGACGCCCCAGATCTGGTCGCAGTACTCGTGCATTGCCCGGTCCGACGAGAACTTGCCGCAACGCGCACTGTTGAGTATGGACATGCGGGTCCAGCGATCCTCGTCCGCCCAGGCTTCACTCACCTGTTCCTGGCAGGCGATATAGGCAGCATAGTCTGCGAGCACCAGGAAGGGATCGGACTGGGTCAGGTTCTCGACCAGGGGCCGGGACACCTCGGCATCGCCGCGCGTGAAGTGGCCGCCGCCGATCAGCTCCAGCACGGCGCGCAGCTCGGCGTTGGCCGCCACCTGGCCGCCGGGCCGGTAGCCCTCGCGCTTGACCTGCTCCACCTCGTTGGCGGTGAGCCCGAAGAGGAAGAAGTTCTCTGCACCCGCCTCCTCGCGCATCTCCACGTTCGCACCATCGAGCGTGCCGATGGTCAGCGCACCATTGAGCATGAACTTCATGTTTCCGGTGCCGGACGCCTCCTTGCCAGCGGTGGAGATCTGCTCCGAGAGATCGGCCGCCGGATAGATCAGGTGTGCATTCTGGACGTTGAAATTCGGCACGAAGGCGACGCGCAGTCGGCTGTTGACCTCCGCGTCGGCGTTGACCGTCTCGGCCACGGCGTTGATCAGCTTGATGATGCGCTTGGCCATGAAGTATCCGGGCGCCGCCTTGCCGCCGAAGATGAACGCGCGCGGCGGAAACGGCAACGCCGGATTCTCCTTGAGGCGGCGGTAGAGGGTGACGATGTGCAGGAGGTTGAGATGCTGGCGCTTGTACTCGTGGATGCGCTTGACCTGGATGTCGAACAGCCAGGTGGGATCGAGCGCGATGCCGGTGGTGCTCTGGACATAGTCGGCGAGACGCCGCTTGTTAGCCTCTTTGACCGCGCGCCACTCGCGCCGGAACACGGCATTCTCGACATGGGGCTCGAGCCCCCGCAGACGCCCGAGATCCGTCAGCCAACCGCCGCCCAGGGTGCGGTCGAGCAAGGCGCGCAGCCCCGGATTCGAGAAGGCCAGGAAGCGCCGCGGGGTGACACCGTTGGTCTTGTTGCTGAAGCGCTCGGGCCAGAGCTCGTGAAAATCCTTTAGCACGCTGGCCTTGAGCAGATCGGTGTGCAGCGCCGCGACCCCGTTCACGGCATGGCTGCCCACGGTGGCGAGATGGGCCATGCGCACGCGCTTGTCCCCCTCCTCGCCGATCAGCGACATGCGCGCCACGCGGGCCTCGTCGCCGGGGAAGCGTGCCCGGACCTCGTCGAGGAAGCGGCGGTTGATCTCGTAGATGATCTCCAAGTGCCGCGGCAACAGCTCGCGGAACATCGGCAGCGGCCAGGTCTCCAGCGCCTCCGGCAGCAGGGTGTGGTTGGTGTACCCGAAGGTCTCCATCGTGATCGCCCAGGCCGAATCCCAGTCTCGTCGCCGCTCATCGATCAGCAGACGCATCAGCTCGGCCACCCCGATGGAGGGATGGGTGTCGTTGAGCTGCACGGCAAAGCGCTTCGGCAGCTCGTCAAGCGGCTCGCCGGCAAGGTCGAGGATGTGCAGCATGTCCTGCAGGGAGCAGGAGACGAAGAAGTACTGCTGGCCCAAACGCAGCCGCTTGCCGATCGCCGGCTCGTCGTTCGGATACAGGACCTTGGTCACGGTCTCGGAGATCAGCTTCTCGTTGACCGCCTGGTAGTAGTCGCCGGTATTGAAGGCCTGGAAGTCGAAGGACTCGACCGCCTCGGCGCTCCACAGCCGCAACGTATTGCAGGTGTTCACCCCGTAGCCCTGGATCGGCGTGTCGTAGGCGGTGCCCTTCACGACCCGAAACGGCACCCAGCGCACCCGCCAGGCGCCGGTTTCGTCCTCGTAGGGCTCTGTGTGCCCTCCCCAGTTGACGTAGTAGGCCACCTCCGGCTTGGCAATTTCCCAGGGATTGCCGTAGCGCAGCCACTTGTCCGTGACCTCGGTCTGCCAGCCGTCGCGGATCTCCTGGTCGAAGATGCCGAACTCGTAGCGGATGCCATAACCGATGGCCGGGCGCTCCAGGGTCGCCAGCGAATCGAGGTAACAGGCGGCGAGCCGCCCGAGCCCACCGTTGCCGAGGCCAGGTTCCTCCTCGCAGGCGAGGATCTCGTCGAGGTCGTGGCCAAGCTCGGCCAGGGCCGCCCGCGCCGACTCCTCCATGCCTAGATTGAGCAGGTTGTTGCCCAGATGCGGCCCCATCAGAAACTCGGCGGAGAGATAGCAGGCGATCTTGTGCCTTGATGCGAAGTAGCTCTCGGTGGTGCTGATCCAGCGCCGCTGCATGCGGTCGCGCACCGCGAGTGCCAGCGCCCGGTAGTAGTCGCGGGGCCCGGCCACCTTGGTCAGACGCCCGAGGGAATAGCGCAGATGATCGACGACACCCTGTTTGAGGGCCTCGGCGGTGGAGCCGATACGGGGGTCGGTGTCGCCGATCGCCACCTTGGCGGCCCCGGTTTGACTCTTCATACTTGCAATCCTCTATTTGCGGTGATGTATCAGCAGCTGTCCGAGCGGGGTGCCACGGCGGCTCTCATCCGGGAAACCGTGCTGCCCCCAACGTTCGTTTCGTTTTCCAGATCGGCCCAGCGCTCTTCCATTGCGATCGCACAGTTCCTCACAGGCCTCCATCGCCACGCATTGCCGCGCGCTCTCAATTCGTCAAGGCCCCGAGCGCCAGCACATAGAGCGCCCCCAAGCCCAGCTGCACAACGGTGACAGGCAGCCCGTAGCGGACGAAGCGCATGAAGGTCACCCGTTGCCCCTCGCTCGCGCAGATGCCGACGGCCACGATGTTGGCCGAGGCCCCGACCAGCGTGGCATTGCCCCCTAGGGTCGCCCCAAACATCATGGCGATGAAGACCGGCAGCGTGTCCGACGGCCAGTCGACGAAGCCCGCGGCCAGCGCGATCTCCGGGACCGCCTCGGCGGCCACCAGGTAGCCCTTGGCCATAATCAGGGCCGCGGCGACCACGGGGATATTGGCCAACAGGCTCGACAGAATCCCGATGCCTGCCAGCAAGAGCAGGGCGACCAGGGTGAGCTCCGCCCCGAACCACTCGTAAAGCTGGACCGAGAGGCCCTGCAACAGGCCGGTCTTGGTGAACGCCTGCACGAGAATGAAGATCGCTCCCAGGAAGACGATGGTCTTCCAATCCACGTCCTTCAGCACCGCGTCTACCGGCTCGACTTGTGCCCCGTAGACAAGAAGCAACGCCAGGGTAGCCCCGATGATGGCCACGGTCGGCGGGACGATGCGGGTGGGCAGGGCCTCGCCGAACAGGAACAATGCAACCATCAGCGCGAGCACCAACAGGGCGAATGCTGCAAAACCGGGACTCTGGATCGATCGCAGCGGCGCCGCGGTCGGCAGCTCCTGGCGCGCGGTCCAGATGTCCGGCATCAGTCGCGGCAGGAGGGGAATAACGACCAGCACCGCGAGCAGGCCGCCGAGGCTCACCATGCGCAGGTAGTCGCCAAAGGACAGGCCGATGGCGCTGCCCACCAGGAATGTCGCGGGGTCGCCCACCAGCGTGAGCATGCCGGCGGAGTTGCTGACCAGGGCGGTCAGGATCAAAGGTCCGACGAAGTCCACCTTCAGCGCCCGGGCGACCCCGACGATGACCGGTGCAACCAGGATCACCGCCGTGGCATTGGGCAGGAAGGCGCACACGGGGGCTACCAGGGCCACCAGGAGGAGCAGGTAACGCCTGCCGCTTCCGCCCTTGGCACGGAGGAACCGGTCCCCGACCCACTCGAAGACCCCGGTGCGTGCCAGAACCCGTGCCACGATCATTCCGCCGAACAGCAGGGACAGAGGCCCGGCCGCGGTGACCGCCGCCGCTGTCAGGTCGTTGGACTCCAGCAGGCCCAGGGCGAGAAGGATGCAGACGCCGAGCAGCGCGGCGACCACCATGTCGATGAGGTCGAAGGCGATCGCCAGGATGACGCCAGCGAACACCCCGATGGTCAGATAGATCTGCAGGTCGCTCATGGCATGCCCTCGCCTCAGTCGACCGGCGGGGCGTACATGAGCCCGCCCTGAGTCCAGAGACGATTGAGAGCGCGCTCGATACGCAACGGCGAATCGGCCCCGAGGTTGCGCGCAAACACCTCGCCGTAATTGCCGACGGCCTCGACGGCCCGCACCGCCCAGCCCGGGTCGAGCCCCATGGCTTGCGCCACCAGGCCCTTCCCCTCTTCCTGCTTCGTCAGCCAGGCGAGCTGACCGCCGCCTGCCGCAAGCTTGGCGTCGAGGTTAGCTCGGGTGATCCCGTCCTCCTCCGCGAGGATTAGGGCGAACAGCACCCAGCGGACCACGGTAGTCCATTCCGGATCGCCCTCCCAGACGACCGGCGCCAGTGGATCCTTGGCAATGCGCTCAGACAGGATGACGTAGCCATCCGGGCCGCCTGGCGCTCCGATTCGCGCGGCGGTCAGCTGCGAGACGTCCGAGCTGTACGCGGCGCAACGACCGGCAAAGAAGGCGGCCGCCACGTCAGCCGCCGAGTCGATCTCCACGCGTTTCATCGACAGCCCGTGCTGTTCGGCGTAGCGCCCCAGGTTGCGCTCGTGGGTGGTCCCCTTCTCAACGCACACCGTGGCGCCGTTCAACTGACGCGGCGTGTCGATTCCCGCGCTCGTCGGCACAAGAAAGCCCTGGCTGTCGTAATAGATGACGGCGGGGAACTGCACCTTCAGCGCCGCCTCGCGGACCAGGTTCCAGGTGGTGTTGCGGGCCAACAGGTCGATCCGTCCGGCCTGGAGGGCGGGGAAGCGGGTGGAGGACTTCAGGGGTACGAACCTGACCCGCTCGCTGTCGTCCAGCACGGCGGCCGCCACGGCACGGCAGAAGTCGGCATCCAAACCCTGCCAACGGCCGGTCGCGTCCCGATGAGAGAAGCCCGGTATGCCCTCGCTCACTCCGCAGCGGAGCACGCCCCGAGCCTTGATGCCAGCGAGAACCTCACCAGCGAAGGCACCCGCCGACGTGACCGCAACCCCCCCTAACAGCGCAAGTACCGGGAAGATGAGCCGGAGTCTTCGCATTGCGGTTCCTCTCTTCGCCTCGCGGCACCGCTCCCGCCGCGCGCCGATGCGGGAGCGGTAGCGCAATGGTTTGTATCGGAAACCGAGGGCAAGCCCCCGGTGCCGTCTGGATAGCCCCCCGTCCGTCTAAAACGGCCAGACCCAGTTGGTGATCTCGTCGCGATCCGTCCCGTGCTCGTGGGCATAGGCCAGGTTCCGGATGATCTCGTTCGTCATCTGCTCCTGGATACGCGCGGCCCGGGCGGCGAGTCCCGGCGTCCGGTCGATGACGTCGATCACCAGGGTGAAGCGGTCGCTCTGGTTCAGGATCGCCAGCTCCAGCGGGGGGGTTGATGTTGCCGCGCTCCTTGTAGCCGCGCACATGCAGGTTCTCGTGGCTGCGCAACCGATAGGCGAGCTTGTGGATCAGCCAGGGGTAGCCGTGGAAGTTGAAGATCACCGGCTTGTCAGTGGTGAACAGGCTGTCGAGCTCGCACTCGGTCGAGCCATGGGGATGCTCGCCGGCGGGCTGCAGCTTGTAGAGGTCCACCACGTTGGCGAAGCGAACTTTCAACTCCGGCAGGTGCTCGCGCAGCAGCGCGGTCGCGGCCAGGACCTCCTGGGTGGCCACGTCGCCGCAGTAGGCCATAACGACGTCCGGCTCCACGCCCTCGTCGTTGCTCGCGCGCGCCCAGATCGCGATGCCCTTGGCGCAGTGCACGACCGCCTCGTCGGTGGTGGTGAACTGCAGGTGCTTTTGCTTGTCCGCGACGATGACGTTGATGCAGTCGGTCGATCGCAGGCACTGGTCGGCCACCGCCAGCAGGGTGTTGGCGTCGAGTGGCCGGGTATCCGGGGTATCGCTCATGCATCTCGCCTGTTTGCAGGTCTGGTCGCCCAAATGCAGAATACATGCCATAGCAGCACAAACTCGCTGATCCAAGAAAAACTTTAAAAACTCGTCGGTTGACCACGGCAGCGAACCAACGCAAGGGCGCACCTCCCATGCCTGGCTCCGATATTTCGGATCTTCTACAGATTGCCGGGTGGATTCGCGCCGACCCACAACCCTTTCGGACTTGGGGGTAGGGGGATAGCACCCGTGGTCCTCGTCGACGCCGACGCCCTCAGGTCGCACCCCTGCCGACTCGCTTTCGTACGTGAAATCTGGCGATTTCGCCGAACGGAAACCGCCGCGTTGCACGTAGCGCGCCGATATTGGCCGACTATTGACCAGGGCTCATGCCTTTTCGGGGTATTGCGACCTAAGGCGGACGGCCTCCTAGGGTGTCGTGCAGGGCCAACACCGCAAGGCGCAGTTGAATATGGCCGTGCCCGAGTGGTTGCGTCGGCGGATGTCCAGCCCTCTGCATCGGACACCATGAGCTCACCCATGACCGGGGCGCCCTCGCCCTCTCGCGTCTACGCTTCCGATGCGCCCTCCTCTATACTGCGCCGGGCGTTCGTATGCCCTGGACGCGAGATCAACAACACGAGGACATTTCCATCATGTTCAAAATCGGTAAGACAGTCGGTTTCGTTGCGCTTGCCGCCATGCTCGTCGCCGGGTTGGCATTGGCCGGGGACGCGAAAAAGCCATCCGGCACGGTCACGATCGATGAGACCCAGTTCGGCTTCATCGTAGGGGGCAGCACCGGCGGCGGAACGCTCGCCTTCAAGGGGAAAGAATACCCTTTCAAGCTGGGTGGCCTGAGCCTGGGCGCGAACGTGGGAGTCTCTAAGATGAGCGCGACGGGTGAGGTCTACGATCTGAAGAAAGTCTCCGATTTTCCAGGCATCTACACCAAGCTGGATGCGAGCGTGGCGGCTGGCGGCGGTGTTGGCGGACTGCATCTGAAGAACGAAAACGGGGTGATCATGCGCCTGGAGTCACGGACCAAAGGCCTTCAATTGAATTTGGGCATGAGCGGCGTCACGGTCACGATGCAGAAGTGACGAGCGCGTAACGCGCGTAGTCGCAGGCCGGAACGACCAAAATTAGGCCAAGCCTGTCATCTCGGCAAGGAATGCCGGGATTGGCAGAGACAGCGTCTTCGGGACCGCAGTGCCCACACCAGATCCCATCATCACTGCGAACGCCATGAGATTTACGGCACCCCCTGTTTGGAGCCTGCCTCGCGCTCCAGAACTGGTAACAAGCAGGTTCGGGTCGTAGACGGTCCTCACTCTTTCGTCAAAGGGCCACACCCGACAGTGATGTCGGCGGCATAACGGCCCCCCCGGCCCTACAAATCCGCAGCCGCCCGGTCCGCGCTGGCGGCGCTCGTCGAGCTGCGACGCCCGACATGTGCCCGAAGACAGTCTTTACAAGGCGATTAGCGTCGAAACGCAACCGGCGCTGAGGAGTACCCATCTCTGGCCCTGGATTCCGGTATCCGAGCCGGAATAACGGGCACAGCGGCCACGTTCGTGGGCCGTCGTCCCGGTAGGAAGCCAGGACCCAGTGCCATGGACGCTGGGAGGCGGCCCAGCTGCGCAATAGCGCTAATCACCTGGAGTGATCTGGCAATCCCGTCAGTGTCCGCCCAGCACCAGCGTCTGGACTGGAAGGAGCAGCGCCTGGATGCGCAGGATCATCGCGTGCACCACTCCCACCGTATCGATCGCGTGCAGACCGAGGCGCGTCAGGAAGCCGAGGTCTGGGTCCTCGAGTCGGTCGTGGTTGTTGGTGTAGGCGTTGGCAATGCAGTGTCCACCGTCGGGCAGGTCGTCGAGCTGACCCGAATAGAGCGGCTGCATGATGACCGTGATCGAGCCGGGCTTCGCGAATTGCTGGATGTCGACCAGTTGGTCGGTCGGTCTGACCTGACCAGACGCGATGACGTTCTGGACCTCAGTCACGACCACCGGGACGATCTGCCAGGGCTTGGCGATGCAGGTGACCTCCCCAATCATCGCCGGCTTCATGACCTGCGCCTCAATCTGCCCAAAGCCCGCCATGAGGCCCGTGTGATGCCGGGCTGGAACCAGGATGCCGGCGGGTCGGAGCATCGGGTTGACCACGTCGCCCGGGCGCAGCGCGAACTGCTGCACGATGCCGTCGGTCCCGGCCTTGACCAGGGTCTTGCCGAGGGCGACCTCGGCCTCCTTGCGCGCGGCCTCGGCGCTCGCCTTTTCCGCCGGGAGCTGATACTCGATCTGTGAGACAACCGCCTCGCGGCTCGCCTCCACCGCCGCC
>JAXGTD010000161.1:0-8270 GCA_040775095.1 Chromatiaceae bacterium
CACACCACGATGATCAACGGGGTCGGTGTGCTCGGATGGGGTGTCGGCGGCATCGAGGCGGAGGCATCGATGCTGGGCCAGCCGGTGTCGATGCTGATTCCCAAGGTGGTGGGCGTCAAGCTCACCGGCCGTCTGCCCGAGGGCGCAACCGCCACCGACCTGGTGCTGACCATCGTCGAGATGCTGCGCAAGCACGGCGTGGTCGGCAAGTTCGTCGAGTTCTATGGCCCGGCCGTGGCCACGCTGCCGATGGGCGACCGCTCCACCATCGCCAACATGGCGCCCGAGTACGGCGCGACCTGCGGCCTGTTCCCGATCGACCACGAGACGCTCGACTTCCTGCGCCTGACCGGCCGCCCCGAGGAGCAGGTCGCACTGGTCGAGGCCTACGCCAAGACCCAGGGCATGTTCGATGCCGACGGCGGCTTCGAGGCCGACTTCAGCGAGCGGCTCACGCTGGATATCGGCACCGTGGTACCGAGCCTGGCCGGCCCCAAGCGGCCCCAGGACCGCGTCGCGCTGACCGACGTGAAGGCGGGCTTCGAGTCGGCGCTCTCGACGCTGAATACCGAGCGCGGCGTCTCCACCAAACCGCCGGTCAAGGCCGTCATCGATGGCCAGTCGGTCGAGATCGGCGACGGCGCCGTGGTGATCGCCGCCATCACCTCGTGCACCAACACGTCCAACCCCAACGTCATGCTGGGCGCCGGCCTGGTAGCCAAGAAGGCCGTCGAGCGTGGCCTGAGCGTGCCGCCCTGGGTCAAGACATCGCTCGGCCCGGGCTCGATGGTGGTGACCCGCTACCTGGAGCAGGCCGGGCTGATGGGGCCGCTCAAGCAACTCGGCTTCCACGTCGTCGGCTACGGCTGCACCACCTGTATCGGCAATTCCGGACCACTGCGCCCGGAGGTGTCCAAGGCCATCGCCGAGGGCGATCTGACCGTCGCCTCGGTGCTCTCGGGCAACCGCAATTTCGAGGGCCGCGTGCACGCCGAGGTACGCATGAACTATCTCGCCTCGCCGCCGCTGGTGGTGGCCTATGCCATCGCCGGGCGCATGGACTTCGATCCCTACAACGATCCGCTCGCCACCGACCAGGACGGAAAGCCGGTCTTCCTGCGCGAGATCTGGCCAAGCCAGGGCGAGGTGGCCGATGCCGTCGCCACCTTCCTCGGCCAGGACGACTTCACCAAGAGCTATGCTGATGTCTACGCCGGCGACGCGCGCTGGCAGGCCCTGGCCGCCCCCGAGGGCAAGGTCTTCGCCTGGAACGACGCGTCCACCTACATCCAGAATCCGCCCTACTTCCAGGGCATGTCAATGCAGCCGTCCCCGGTCGAGCCCATCGAGAACGCCCGCTGCCTGGCCCTGCTCGGCGACTCCGTGACCACCGACCACATCTCCCCGGCCGGCAACATCAAGGCCGACAGCCCCGCCGGGCGTTATCTGGTCGCGCACGGCATCGAGCCGAAGGATTTCAACTCCTACGGTTCGCGCCGCGGCAACCACGAGGTGATGATGCGCGGCACCTTCGCCAACATCCGGCTGCGCAACCGCATGGCGCCCGGCACCGAGGGCGGCGTGACGCTGCATCAGCCCTCCGGTGAGCAGATGTCCATCTACGACGCGGCCATGCGCTATCAGGCCGATGGCATCGCGGCCATCGTCATCGCGGGCAAGGAGTACGGGTCCGGCTCGTCACGCGACTGGGCGGCCAAGGGGCCGCGCCTGCTCGGCGTGCGGGCGGTGATCGCCGAGAGCTACGAGCGCATCCATCGCACCAACCTGGTGTGCATGGGTGTACTGCCGCTGCAGTTCCTGCCCGGCGAGAGCGCGGCGAGCCTGGGCCTGACCGGCTACGAGACCTACAGCTTCTCCGATCTGGACGACGGCAACGCGAAGCAGATCGGCGTCACCGCGACCGCACCGGACGGCAGCACGCGTTCGTTCCAGGCCCGTGTGCGCATCGACACGCCCAACGAGGTCGAGTACTACCAGCACGGCGGCATCCTGCAGTACGTGCTGCGCAAGCTGGCCTGACGGGCGTCCAAAAGGCCGAGGGGCCGGGGGGTTGCCGATCAACGCCCCTCGCCGCTCGGCAGCGCGCCGTCCGCTCGCCGACCCCATCCAGCAACCGAACCTGGCACCCCCGAACATGGAACTCTCCTCACTCACCGCCGTATCGCCGATTGACGGCCGCTACGGCTCCAAGACCGAGGCGCTGCGCCCGATCTTCAGCGAATTCGGCCTGATCCGCCATCGCGTGCTGGTCGAGGTGCGCTGGCTGCAGGCGCTGGCCGCCCAGCCGCGGATTGCGGAGGTGCCAGCGTTGTCGGCGCAGGCGCACGCGCGGCTGGAGGCCATCGCAACGGACTTTTCGGTCGATGACGCCGCGCGCGTCAAGGCCATCGAGGCCACCACCAACCACGACGTCAAGGCGGTGGAGTATTTCCTGAAGGAGCGCATCGCCGACAACGCCGAGCTCGCCGCCATCAGCGAGCTCGTGCACTTCGCCTGCACCTCCGAGGACATCAACAACCTGTCCCACGGCCTGATGCTGCGCGAGGCCCGCACCGACGTGCTGCTGCCGCAGATGGACCGCGTCATCGAGGCCATCCGCGCGCTGGCGCACCGCTATGCCGACACGCCGATGCTGTCGCGCACCCACGGTCAACCGGCCTCGCCAACCACCCTGGGCAAGGAGATGGCCAACCTGGTGCAACGCCTGCGCGGCCAGCGCGAGGCCGTTGCCGCTGTCGCACTGCTGGGCAAGATCAACGGCGCGGTGGGCAACTACAACGCCCATCTGGTGGCCTACCCGGATGTCGACTGGCCGGCGTTCGCACGCGGTTTCGTCGAGTCGCTCGGGCTGGAGTGGAACCCCTACACCACGCAGATCGAGCCCCACGATTACATGGCCGAGCTGTTCGATGCCCTCGGCCGCTACAACACCGTGCTGCTGGACTTCTGCCGCGACGCCTGGACCTACATCTCGTTGGGCTACTTCAGGCAGCGGACCATCGAGGGTGAGGTCGGCTCATCGACCATGCCGCACAAGGTCAACCCCATCGACTTCGAGAACGCCGAGGGCAATCTGGGCATCGCCAACGCGCTGCTCGACCACCTCTCCGGCAAGCTGCCGATCTCGCGTCTGCAACGCGACCTGACCGATTCCACCGTGCTGCGCAACCTCGGGGTTGGCGTGGCCCATACGCTGATCGCGCTGCAATCGGTGCTGCGCGGCATCGGTAAGCTCGAGGCCGATCCCGCGCGCATCGCCGCCGATCTCGACGCCAACTGGGAGGTGCTCGCCGAGCCGATCCAGACCCTGATGCGCCGCTACGGCGTGGAGCAGCCGTACGAGAAGCTCAAGTCGCTCACCCGTGGCCGACGCATCAGCGCCGACGCGCTGGCGGCCTTCGTCGACGCGCTGGAGATCCCGGACGCGGCCAAGGCGCAGCTCAAGGCGATGACCCCGGCAAGCTACATCGGCAACGCCGCCGAGCAGGCCAGGGCCATCTGAAGATGCGGCGCGGGCAGGGTCAGCGCCGCGCGGCGCTGATCATACTGGGTACGGCGGGTGGATGGCCCCGATGCGGCGAGCCGGCGGAAACCATGTCCGCGAGATCAAAGGCAGCGGCTTTGCGTCCCAGACAGAACGCTTAACCGCCGTTTACAGGATCATTGGATGTCGAGCTCGGCGACCGTATCGGGGGCCGTGTAGAGCTCGGAGCGGATCTCGATGCGGCGGTTCTTGGCGCGACCGTCCTCGGTGTCGTTGCTCGCCACCGGGTCCAGTTTTCCGACGCTTTCCGTGATCATCCGGGTCGAGGGGATGCCAACGCCGATCAGATAGGCCTTCGTCGCCTCCGCCCGTCGCTGCCCCAATGCCAGGTTGTAGGCCTGCGAGCCGACGCCGTCGGTGTGCCCGACGATGGTCAGCTTCTCGTCACCGGAGCTGTCTTTGACGGCCTGGGCCACATCATCGAGGGCCGCGGCCATCTCGGGTTTGATGTTGGCCTTGTCGAAGTCGAACTCGTCGTTGACCAGATCGATGGTCAGGCTCTCGATAATCTCGGGGGCGGCGGCACAGGGCGGCAGGTCGCTGGGACCATCCTGACTCTGCCAGCACTCCCCGGCACTGTTGGTCCAGGCGGCACCCGCGGGCCCGGACCAGAAATTGTCCATGATCTCGGCGCGCAGCGCGCCCGGGGCGAGCAAGGGCAATGCGAGCGCAATGGGGGCGGCGATCCGGATGGGGCGAAGGGCAGGGGATGTGAAACAGCGCATGAGGGGACCTCAGATTAGCGGGATGGCAGAGAAAGGGGACAGGTCGAGCTCGGTCGAGCGGTTCTGCAATTGGCAGGCCGCGAACCCAGGCACCGGGCGGGTAACCATACCGGAATCGTCGGTGCGATGATATGGACATGCCAATCCCTGCGCCGCCGCGGTTGTCGGCTCGCCACAAAGCAACCGCGACCGGGATCCGGCCCCGCGGCGTCAGCCTGCCGATACCCGGCAGCAACAACAGGACTTCCAGCATCGAACAGGTGATCGATCGATACCCCCTGATCATCGGCGGACTGTGCATCATCGCCGGCGAGTATTTCTTCGCCTCGATGGGCGTTGGCATCCGCTTCGTCGCCGCCGAGTTGCCAAACGAGATCATCGTGTTCTTCCGCAACCTGCTCGGGCTGCTGATCCTCGCGCCCTGGCTGGTGCGTGGCGGCATCGGCAGCGTGGCAACATCGGTGCCCGGGCTGCATCTGCTGCGCGCCACGGCCGGGGTCGCGGCCATGTACTGCTTCTTCTACGCCATCGCGCACATCCCGTTGGCCGAGGCCATGCTGCTCAAGCTCACGGCCCCCATCTTCATCCCCCTGGTGGCCTGGCTGTGGTTGCGCGAAGAGGTCACGGCTCGGGTCTGGCTCGCCATCGGGATCGGCTTTGCCGGGGTACTGGTGATCCTCGAGCCGGGCCTGGAGCACGGCCTCGCGGGCATCTCCCCGGTGGCGCTGATCGGCCTGAGCGGCGGCGCCCTCGCGGCGGTGGCCAAGGTCACCGTCAGGCGGCTCTCGCGCAGCGAGCCGACCGCACGGATCGTGTTTTACTTTGCCCTCATCGCGACCGCGGTGTCGGCCCTGCCGCTGACATGGGCCTGGCAGACGCCGTCGCTGCACGCGGCGGGCTGGCTGCTGGTCGTCGCCGGCTGCGCGACCCTCGGGCAGCTCGCGCTGACCACCGGGCTGTCGCTGGCCCCGGCCTCGCGGATGGGGCCGTTCGGTTATTTTTCCGTGGTCTTCGGTGCCGCCTACGGTTGGATGATCTGGGGGGAGCGCCTGAGCTGGGCCGTCGCCGCCGGCTCGGCCCTGATCGCCCTCGCCGGTCTGCTCGCCAGCCGCCGCCGCACTCGCCCACCCGCCGGGCCGAAGCTGCTCGCCAATAACGCCGCCGCGGCACGGCTCGACTAAGCGGCGGCCCCATCGGCCCTGCCACACAGGACACCAACCGATGCATCCCTATCCCAGGCTGCAGTTCCCCGCCGGCCTCGACCTGACGAGCTTTCTCGCCGAGTACTGGCAGCGCAAACCCCTTCTGCTGCCCGGCGCCCTGGCCGGCCTGCGTAATCCGCTGCCCGCCGAGGAGCTCGCGGGACTGGCCTGCGAGCCGGATGTGGAGTCACGACTGATCCTGGAGCACGGCGCAGACGGCCCCTGGCAGATCCGCTACGGCCCGTTCGACGAGGCGGTATTCGCCACCCTGCCCGAGACCCATTGGACCTTGCTGGTGCAGGACTGCGACAAGCACTTGCCCCAGGTCGGCGCATTGCTGGAGCGGTTCCGGTTCCTGCCGGATTGGCGCGTCGATGACATCATGATCAGCTACGCGGCCGATCAGGGCTCGGTCGGGCCGCATCTGGACGCCTACGACGTGTTCCTGATCCAGACCGAGGGGCGGCGGCGTTGGCAGATCGACACCCGGACGACGGCCCCGCGCACGCTGCTGCCCGATCTGGATCTGCGCATCCTCGCGCGCTTCGAGCCCGATCGGGACTGGGTCCTCGAGCCCGGCGACATCCTCTATCTGCCACCCGGCGTCCCGCACTGGGGCGTCGCCGAGGGCCCCTGCATCACCTGGTCCGTTGGCCTGCGCGCCCCGGCCTGGCGCGAGCTGGCCGCCGGCTGGCTCGAGCACCTGGCGCAGGGGCTTGACGGGCGCTGGTGCGATCCCGGCCTCGCCCCGCCGCCGGCCCCCGGCGAGATCGCCCCGGAGGTGTTTCACGCCATGCACGAGCAGATCACACGCAGGCTGTGCCACCGCGACGAGCACGCCGCCCCGGAGTTCCGCCGCTGGCTCGGCGGGTTTCTGACCGAGACCAAAGACAACCTCGCCCTGGAGCCCCCCGAGGCGCCGCTCCCCGAGGCCGCATTCGCATCCGCCTTTTCCGCGGCCGGCACCCTGGTGCGGCAGGGCTGTTCGCGGCTGGCCTTCGCCCGCGCCGAGGCCCCCGGCGACCCGGACCTGCTGTTCGCCAACGGCCTCGCCTATCCGCTCGCCTCCGGCCACGCGGCGTTCCTCGCGCTGCTGACGCAAAACCGGCGACTGGACTATTCACGCTGCCGGCGATGGCTCGAACAGCCACCGTGCCTGCATCTACTGTGCAAGCTCTACAATGAAGGGCACTATGGCTTCCCCGAGTGACATGCGCTTCGGCGTGCGAGTCGCCCACTGGGAGAGCGAGCGCGATGTCCTGGGCTCGATCCGCCGGCAGGTGTTCATCGAGGAGCAGGGCGTGCCCGAGGCGCTCGAGTGGGATGGTCTCGACGAGGCCGCGACCCACCTGATCGCCGAGTCGAGCCCCGATCGCCAGCCCCCGGAGCGCCAGCCCATCGGCACCGCCCGCGTGCTGTCCAGCGGGCAGATTGGGCGCATGGCCGTGCTGCCATCCTGGCGCCGCCGCGGCGTCGGCCGTGCGCTGCTGATGCACGCCCTGCGTCTGGCCCGCGAGCAAGGACTGCCCACCGCGTGGATGAACGCACAGATCAGCGCCCTGCCCTTCTACACGGAGTTGGGCTTCGCCCCGGAGGGGGAACCCTTCGACGAGGCCGGCATCCCCCACCAGCGCCTGCGCCTCGCCGATCCGAATGCCGGCAGCGCCGCCGACATCATCGGCCGCAGGCTCGGGGTCAGTTCCGGGCTGCTGCGTACCAACCAGCGCGCACTGCTTCGCGCCGCCACCGAGACCCTATCCAGCCAGGCCAGACGTGAGCTGAGCATCCTGACCTCGGACCTGGAGCCGGACCTCTACGACCAGGCCGAGGTGGTCGGCGCCGTGCGCCAGCTCGGGATTGCCAGTCGCCGACAGTTGCCGGTGCGCATCCTGCTGCTCGACGCCGAACCGGCCGTCCGCCGCGGGCATCGTCTGATCGAGCTCTCACGCGTTCTCAGCTCCACGGTGCAGATCCGCGCCGTGGAAGAAGAGCTCCAGGCCCAATGCGACCGCTTCCTGCTGGCCGACGACCACGGATACTGCCTGCGCCACCGCGCCGATCCGGACACCGCCCTGATCGACTTCAACGCCGCCGCCGAGGTGCGACGCCTCCGGCGCCAGTTCGAGCAACTCTGGCAGCGCAGCACCGAACACCCCGGGCTGCGCCGGCTGCATCTCTGAGCGGAGCCCGGGCAAACCACCCGTTCATCGCGGCCGGATGCTTTACCCGCAGATCCGCGCGATCCATTGACAGGCGCGATCGGCCGCGGTTGCCGAGCCGCGCCGCAACGGCAAGGACCGTCCAGAGCCCGACGGCAAGTCACGGGACACTGGGAACATCCGGCCACAGCCCGGGACCTGGCTCATCTGGCTCCCACGCTCCAGCGTGGGAGCCAATCCCGACGCTCCAGCGTCGAGTCCGGTACCCGTGACGCTGGAATATCGCCCGGCACTCCCACGCGGGAGAGCTTGGGCAAGTATTCCCACCGGGGAGGCAATGGCGCGTCATGCCACCGTCGCCTACTGAGGCGAATCAATTCAATCGCCTTGGTCTTGATCGCTTTGCTGGCTGACGTCCTTCGGAGGATGCCAGCCTGCCTGGACCCAGAGGCGCCGGGCGGGAACGATATACGCATTGTTGCGCTTCAGGGCATCGACCGTCGCGCGGCCCGTCGGAGTCAGACCGACAATGCGCGTATTGCCCTCATCCGAGCCAAGAATGATCCAGCCATCTTTGCGTACGTGGGTTAAACAGGGCGGCATTTGCGCCGGTGACTGG
>JAXGTD010000162.1:0-8266 GCA_040775095.1 Chromatiaceae bacterium
GAGCGCATCCGCTTCGAGCGCGACGAGGAGGCCCAGACATGATCACCCCCGAACGCATCGAGCAGGTAACCCGCGTGGTCGAAAAGGCCGGGCTCAACGAGCAGACCCTTGCGGCGCTGCGCGAGGCCTTTGACGGGCTGCACTTCACCTACTGCATGGAAGACGATATCGGCGCCGGGATCGGCGTCAGCAACCCGGTGCGCGAAGCGCAGGGATTCAACCTCTACCTGGTGGATGGACGGTCCCATTGCATGCGTTTCACCGACAACCCGGCAGTCGCCACCGGGCTGGTCCTGGCTGAAACAGGCGATGAGGACTAACCCCATCCGACCCGGCGGGGACGGTGTGGGACGCGCCGGCACGACCCGGACACCCGTGGCCGACTGCCGAGGGTGTCCACACCATCGCGATCTGCGGGCGGCCGGGCATTGCGCCCCCGGCGACGCCTGCGTGCGGGCCGAGAGCGGCCGGCAGATCGAGCGATTCTTCCGCCGCAACCCCGCGCTGGCTGAGGCGTATACCGACGATCCATTCTGGGAACGGCGCGCCATCGCCACCCGCTTTATCCCCCAGGGGCGTCTGCGCTCCATGCTCAAGGACCCCGACGAGGTGGTCCGGCGGGTACTGGCCTACCGGCTCCCGGTGGCGGATATCGACGCGTTGATCGACGACCCGGACCGCGAGGTGCGCATCACCGTGGCCGACCGCCTTCCGCCGGAGCGACTCGAGCGCCTGGTGGCGGACCCGGACTACCTGGTACGCCAGTACGTGGCCCGGCGCCTGCCGGCAGGACGCCTGTTTCGCCTGATCCGCGACACCGACCGCCAGGTGCGGGTCACGGTGGCCGAACGCCTGCCAACGCAGAGCCTGGGCCTGATGCGCGACGACCCCGAGCCGGAGGTTCGGATCAAGGTCGCCGAGCGCATACGCTGCGAGGAGGCCAACGGCCTGCTCCAAGACCCCGACTGGCGCGTGCGACTGCGCCTGGCCGAACGCCTGCCCCTCGACATGCTCGCGGACCTGCTCGAGGACCCCGACCCGGATGTGCGCGCGAGTGCGCAGGCCCGAGGCAGCCAGTTGGGTGGCGTCGAGCCGCCGCTCTGACGCCCCATTCCACCCTGGACAGCGACCAGGCTTGTTCCTGACAGTGACGAGCACGCCGGATCCGATCCAGGCCCTGGGCCGCTCCTGCCACGACGAGCCCGCCAGGGCCGCTCCCGACCCGCCGCGCCCTTGTGTCGGGTCAGTCACAATCCCGTACGCGGGTGCTCACGCCAGATGCCGTCGCGGCCTCCCTGGTCCAGGTCCCGGATCTCTCCCGCGCGCTCGCCCCCGAGCGAGCAACCAGGGCGCCGCCGGAGATACCGATTCGAAGCGTTTCCCGCCCGGGCCACGGACGGCCCGGCATTTTCGCGCGCTGCATGCGCCCGAAAATGGAGCTGATCAAATGCTCGGAAGGCATTTGGTCGGCGTCTCCCCGAGAGGGCCCCAACAGAGTAGGTGCTTCAAGCCATGGCCAGCCCCAGCAGGACCCCAAGCCCCATCTGCACATCCGACGCCCTGGCCGAGCTGGGCAGTTATCGCTTCCGCGTGCTCTATCGTGGGGACCCGCGGGAGGCGATCGTCATCCGCTTTCAGGGCGTCGCATACGCCTATCTCAACGAGTGCGTACATATGCCCCGCGAGCTGGACTGCGAACACTGCCACGTCTTCGACGAGGCCGGGGCATCCATCCGCTGCACCATGCACGGCATCACCTATCGTCCCGAGAGCGGCGAATGCCTGAGCGAGATCTGCGCCGGCAGGTCGCTGACCCGATTGCAGGTGGACGAGCGCGACGACGTGCTCTACCTGGACGACAAACGGGCCAGACCAACCGACTGAGCGATGTCCGCCTGGATGCGGTGAGCGGGCAGATAGGGACCTGACCAGGCGGGGGCAGAGCGGCCGCTTGGAGGACGGGGCAGGCTGCCGCGATTGCGCGCTCACCCGGGGGGATTGCCCGGGCACCGATCAGAATTGCCGCACACGGATATTGAGGATCTGTATGCGGTAGGCGATCTGACGCGGCGTCATGTTCAGCAGGCGTGCCGCCTTGGCCTGCACCCAACCGGCCTCCTCCAGCGCCGCGATGACCCGCTCACGCTCGTCCATCTCCGGGTCGCTCAGGTCCACCTTGGGCGCGGCGCTGGTCGGGAAGACGGGCTCGGGAGCCAGGTCATCCAGCCCGGCGATGTGGATCAGGTCGCGATCAATGGTGCCAGTCTCGGACATGACCGCGGCACGCTCGATGCAGTTTTCCAATTCCCGGACGTTGCCCGGCCAGCGATGGCGCATGAGCAGGCGCACCGCCCCGTCGGTCACGCTCAGATCACGCCCCTGCCGCCGAGCGACCTTGTCGGCCAGGAAACGGGCCAGATCGGGAATGTCCTCGGTGCGCTCGCGCAGCGGCGGGACCTGGATGGGCATGACATTGAGCCGGTAGTAGAGGTCTTCACGAAACTCCCCGCTGCGCACACCCTCCTCGAGGTCGCGGTTCGTGGCGGCAATGACCCGCACATCGGTCTTGAGGGTACGGGTACCGCCAATGCGCTCGAATTCCCCCTCCTGGAGCACGCGCAAGAGCTTGGCCTGGAAGGCCGGGGACACATCGCCGATCTCATCGAGAAACAGGGTGCCGCCATCGGCCTGCTCAAACCGCCCCTTGCGCTGGCTCAGGGCGCCGGTGAAGGCACCCTTCTCATGACCGAAGAGCTCGGATTCCAGCAGGTTGTCGGGCAAGGCGGCGCAGTTGAGCTTGACGAACGCCAGGCGCGCGCGCGGGGAGTTGTAGTGGATGGCATTGGCAATCAGCTCCTTGCCGGTGCCGGATTCACCCCGCACCAGC
This sequence comes from Chromatiaceae bacterium, assembly GCA_040775095.1. Taxonomy (GTDB): domain Bacteria; phylum Pseudomonadota; class Gammaproteobacteria; order Chromatiales; family Chromatiaceae; genus JAXGTD01. The sequence goes on from JAXGTD010000162.1 coordinate 2,888, forward strand.
ACCGTCGTATTCCACTTGGCCACCTGGCGCACGGCCTCGAAGATCGGGCGCATGGCGCTCGCATGGCCGACGATACTCTCGAAGCCGTGGTCACCCTTGACCTCCCGCCTGAGCTTGTCGCGCTCCTCGCGCAGGGCCCGCTGCTCGTCTTCCACGCGGCGGGCAAGACGCACGGCCTGCCCGATGAGGTCGGCGACCATCTCGAGGAACCGGGCCTGGGCCTCGAGCAGATCGCGACTGATCGGCTGGGCGGCGAAGACACCGACCACCCCGCCATCCTCCCCGATGCGGATGGGTACCCCGATGAACGGTAGCTCGGGATCGTAAAGCCCCAGGCGATCGAGAAATCGGGGTTCGTCGGCGACCCGCGACAGGATCCAGGTCTCGTCGCGCTCCAGGATGCGACCGATGACGCCCTCGCCGGGACGATAGCGGACCGTCTCGACGGCTCGGGAGGGCTCGTGCTGCAAGGCGCGAACCAACAACTCGCCGGTGTCCCGGTCCACCAGACAGACCAGGCCGAAGGACAATCGACCGCGCTGGTCGAGGACCTGGAGCAGCTCACGCAGGGTCTCGCCCAGGTTAAGCGAGCGACTCAACACGCTCCCGACGGCGTAGAGGGCGCCGAGCTGGGCCTCCAGCAAGGAGGCACGCCCGCCAGCGAGACCCTGAGGTGGAATGTCGTCGTGGGAGCTCATGATCGTTCCGAGTTCCGGTAACCGGCGTTGGCCTCCTCGACCAGATTCGACAGGGTCAGGCGCACGAGACAACCCGGGGGGCTCGCGTCCTGATCCTGTTGGTCCAGATACGGCGCGGATCCGGCCATCCGACCGGGGCCGAGCTGGATGCTGCCGCCGTGCTGGTTGACGATCTCCTGAGCCAGCGCCAACCCCATTCCGGCGCGCCCGCGCTTGTTGCACCAACCCACGTAGAAGGGCTCGAAGACCCGCAACTGGTCACCGGCGGCGATGCCCGCGCCGTTGTCCTCGATCTCGACCTCGACCGCGGCCCCCACCCGACGGGTGGCGATGCGCAGCTCACGGTTCGCCAGGTGGCTCTCATTGAGGGCCCGGATCGCGTTGTCCAGCAGGTGTTTGAAGACCGAACGCAGCTGCGTCTTGTGCACGTTGAGCTCGGGGAGCACCGGCGCCGGGCGCCAGTCCACCACCACGCCCGCGGCCAGGAGGGTATCCGTCGACAGCTCCAGCACCTGACGCAGCAGATCATTGATGTTCACCACCACCCCGAGCTCGCGGGTCTCCTCTGGCAGGGCGTCGCGCAAGGTCTTCAGGGCCTGGCTCCCCGTCATGCTGATCTGCTCGACCATTGCCGCCAGGCTGTCCGGGTGGCAGCCGCCGCTTTTGAGCATGGCCGCGGCGGCATGGATCACATTCAGTGGCACCTGAATCTGGTAGATGGCCGCGGCCAAGGCCTCGCGCATGCCCTGCACGAACTGTTGCTCGGCCAGGCGCGCGCGCAGACTCTCCATGTGCGCGCGCTCGATCTCGCGACGGCGTTGGGTGATGTCGTTGGCAAGCAACAGGACGCGCTGTTTGCCCCCGACCGCCCTGCCGAAGTAGCCGCGCACGCTCGCGTCCAGCTCCGTCACCGCCTCCCCGGAGCAGGCGAACCAGCGCGGCGGTCGCCCGTGAATCGGCGTGATGCCGACCTCGAGGTCCTTGAAACCCCGGCCGGTGAGGACCGCCTGGATGGGATCGAAGCCGGCCTGGTCTCGTATCGCCTGGCGCAACACCTCGCTCGGCTCGCGGCCGCGCAGGTCGCCAAGCAGCTTCTTGTACTCCTGGTTGTCCACCAGCACCTTGCCCTGGTCGTCGAGCAGCGCCACCACCACCGGGGCCGCGTCGATAATGGTCTCGACCAGCGACTTCTGCTGGCGCAGCTCCATCTCCAGCGCGTCGACCTTGGTCACGTCCCGGTGCATACCCAGGAAGTAGGCGATGCGTCCGTCGCGGTCGAGGACTGGCGAGACGCTCAGCTCGGCCAGGTAGTCGCCACCCTGCCGGGTGCGATTGACCAGGGTGCCGGTCCAGGTTTGCTTGCTCTTGATGGTGCGCCACAGGCCTCGATAAACGCGCTCCGGGGTGGCCTGATTGGAGAGGACAGACTGGTTTTGACCCAGGATCTGCTCGCGCGAATAGCCAGTGAGCATCTCGAAGGCCCGGTTCACATAGAGGACCCTGGCCTTGGCGTCGGTGATGGAGATGGCGACCGGGGCTTGTTCGACGGCCTCGAAGAACAGGCGCGGGGGTAAGGGCACGGCCTCGGGACCGAGAAACAGGCGAAAGGCGTCCAACACCTCCGCGGGAGTGCCCTCCGGCGGCGCGGCAAGAAATGCACCCAGGGCACCGACTGCTGCCTGTTCCGCGGGTTGCGTCTTGCTGTTGGCCATATCAACACCCCATTGTCGACGGATCGTCAAGAAGGAATGCAATTTCCATTCCCGTCGTCAGGGATGCAGCGGTCGGCAACCATTGTCCAAGCCCAGGCGAGTGGCGCCGCGTCGGACCGTTTGTCGGGATCGTGACAAGCCACCGGGACACCCCGGAACTTGTCGCCATCACGACAGCCCGGATTCGTGTCCCGCCTTGGCCAGAGGGGCCGGGGCCCCGGGGCCGAACCGCGTGGCCGGGCGAGGGCCGAGCGATCCGAGGGTCCTCGCCGTTCCCTGGCACTGCGCTTGCTTACACTGGCTGCAAGCCAAAGGCAAGCACAGCCGAGCCCTCCGAGTCCATGACCCAATACCTGCTCCTCATCCTCGGGACCGCCCTGGTCAACAACGTGATCCTGGTCAAGTTCCTCGGCCTGTGCCCCTTCCTGGGCGTGTCCGGACGGCTCGACTCGGCCATCGGCATGGGCTTCGCGACGACCTTCGTCCTGACACTGGCCACGGTGGCGACCTGGCTCCTGGAGCGACTGGTGCTGGAACCCCTGGACATCGGCTTCCTGCGCATCCTTACATTTATCCTGGTTATCGCCGCCGTGGTGCAGTTTACCGAGATGGTCGTACGCAAGACCTCTCCGGGGCTCTATCAGGTGCTGGGCATCTATCTGCCGCTGATCACCACCAACTGCGCCGTGATCGGGGTGGCCCTGCTCAACGTCCAATCCGGCCACGGCTTTGTCCAGAGCGTCGTTTACGGCTTCGGCTCGGCCCTCGGCTTTTCGCTGGTCATGGTCCTGTTCGCGGGTATGCGCGAACGCCTGGCCCTCGCCCAGGTGCCGGCCTCCTTCGCCGGGACGCCGATCGCCTTTATCGCCGCCGGGCTGCTCTCGCTGGCGTTCATGGGCTTCGCGGGCCTGCCAACCCACTGACCGTATCGGGAGACACCCTCATGATCCTCGCCGTCGTCGCCGTCGCCACCCTCGGGCTGATCCTCGGTTGGCTGCTGGGCCTTGCCGGGCGCTACCTGAAGGTGGAGGACAATCCGCTGGAGGCGGAGATTGCCGACCTGCTGCCGGGCGCCCAGTGCGGCCAATGCGGCTACGCCGGTTGCGGCCCGGCCGCGACGGCTCTGGCAGCGGGTCAGGCCCCGGTGACGCTCTGCCCTCCGGGGGGGCGGGCACTGGCACAGGCCCTGGCGACCAAGCTCGGCGTCAGTGTTGATCTGTCCGGGATGGCCGACAAGGGACCCGCGGTAGCCCATGTCCACGAGGGGCTTTGCATCGGCTGTACCAAATGCCTCAAGCGCTGCCCTACCGATGCCATCCTCGGCGGACCGAAGATGATCCACGCGGTCTTCGCCGATGCCTGCACCGGTTGTGAGAAATGCTACGAGGTCTGCCCTACCGAATGCATCGAGATGCGCCCGGTGACGGCGACGCTGTACACCTGGTACTGGCCAAATCCCGCTCCGGCGGTTCTCGGGAGCTGAGCCATGAAGCGATTCAGGATCCGCGGTGGCGTGCATCCACACGACCACAAGGGGTTTTCGGCCCATCTGGCCATTGAAGATCTGCCCCTGACGCCCCTGCTCCACGTCCCCATGCAACAGCACATCGGCGCCCTGGCCACGCCAGCGGTACGCCGCGGCGAGCGGGTCGCCAAGGGCCAGTTGCTGGCCTCCAGCCAGGGCACGATCTCCGCCGCGGTCCACGCCCCGACATCCGGGCGGGTCGTCGGCATCGGTAGCTACCCGGCCCACCACGCCTCGGGGCTGTCGGTGCGGACCATCACCTTGCAACCCGACGGCGAAGACCGCTGGTCGTCGGAGCTGGAGGGGGTCGATAACCCCTTCGATCTGGACCCGGATGAGATCGCCGCCAAGGTCTCCGCCGCGGGCATCGTCGGCATGGGCGGGGCGACCTTTCCTTCGGCGGTCAAGCTCAATCTGCACAAGCGCTACGCGCTCCACACACTGGTGATCAATGGGGCCGAGTGCGAACCCTACCTGACCTGCGACGATCGCCTGATGCGTGAGCACGCCGACCAGGTACTCGATGGGGTGCGGATCATGGCCCATGCCCTGGGGGTGTCGCGGGTACAGATCGCCATCGAGAACAACAAACCCGAGGCCCAGGCGGCGATGCAGGCGGCCATCGACCGGTTGAGCGACCCATCCGGGCCCGGGAGTCCCGGGGCACGAGCCGGTCATCCGGCGGGTCTGCAACCAAGCATTGCGCTGGCCAGGCTCCCAACCCGTTACCCGATGGGCTCGGAGAAGCACCTGGTCCTGGCACTGACCGGACGCGAAACCCCTGCCCGCGGGCTCACCGCCGACATTGGCGTGGTGGTGCACAACCCGGCCACCGCCTTTGCGGTACACGAGGCCTTGCGGCTGGGCCGGCCACTGGTGTCACGGGTGGTCACGGTCACCGGCGGGGCCATCACCAACCCGAAGAATCTGCGCGTGCGCCTGGGAACACCGGTCAGTGCCCTGATCGCCTTCTGCGGCGGCTTCAAGGAGGCCCCGACGCGCCTGGTCAGCGGCGGCCCGATGATGGGACAGCCCCTGCCCAGCACCCGGGTGCCGGTGGTCAAGGGCAGTAACGGCGTGCTGGCCCTGGGCGCGGCAGAGGTCTTCGCCCGCGATCCGATGCCCTGCATCCGCTGCGCGAGCTGTGTGGGCGCCTGCCCGTGCGGACTCTTGCCGCTGGAGATGGCGGCCCATGCACGCGCCGGCGACCTGGAGGGTGCGGTGAAGCTGGGGCTGACGGACTGTATCGCCTGTGGCTCCTGCTCCTATGTCTGCCCGGCCCACATCCCCCTGGTCCAGTATTTCAACTTTGCCAAGGGCGAGATGGCCGCGCGCGGCCGCGCCAAGCAGAAGCAGACCGAGACCAAGCGCCTGGCCGAGGCCCCAAAGGCCCGTATGGACGCGCTCATGCCGGCCCAACGCGAGGCCCTGGCCCGGCGCAAGC
>JAXGTD010000163.1:0-8112 GCA_040775095.1 Chromatiaceae bacterium
AAGCGTCCGGGAGACCCTAGGGAAACGCCGATCTACAGCGTTTCCCGTCCGGGACACGGATGGCCCGGCATCTTCGAGCGCCGCAAGCGCATGAAAATGCAGCACCTCGCGAGTCACGGTGGCCGCGTGGCCCCGCCACTCCCACGACCGACAGGAATCAGCCCAGGAACAACTGCCACAAGGCAAACAGCCCGAAGCCCGGTACCAGCGCGCCGGCGACATGCCGCATCCAGATCTGCTCGGAAAAGCGTGCCGCCGCGCCCGCGAGCAGACCGATCCCGAGCAGATTGGGCAGGGTGCCGAGGCCGAAGGCCAACATCAGCGCGGCGCCCTGGAGCGGTCCGCCCGAGGAGACCGCCCAGATCAGCACGCTGTAAACCAGGCCGCATGGCAGCCAGGCCCAGACCAGACCGACACCCAGCGCCTGCCACCCGTTGCGGATCGGCAGCAGCCGTCGTCCAAGGGGCTCGATGCGTCGCCAGAGCACCGCGCCGATGCGCTCCAGGCGCACCAGCCCCCGCCACCAGCCCCCCAGATAGAGCCCGAGCAGGATCATGAACACCGCGGCAATACCATAGAGCACGCGTTGCGCCAGGTGCAGCGGCAGGAACTGGATCGCGACAACGCCAAGCGCGCCCATCAGCGCACCCGCCAGGGTATAGCCGGCGATGCGCCCGAGGTTGTAGCCCAGCTGCAACGGCAACTGCGTGGCCAGGCGTGCGCGTCGCGATGCCGGCAGACCGGCGGTCAGGGTCGCGACGATACCCCCACACATGCCAACGCAATGGATACCGCCGAGCAGTCCGACGAGAAATGCAGCAATCAACGAGGTTTCCAAACTTCTCTCCCGCGGACAGAGACTGAAACGATTGGCGCCGCGGCGCCGAGGGCGGTTCACGGGCCTTGCTACCGGGGCCCCTCGGAGCGGCCCGGCGATGTGTATCATAACCGGGCGATTCACTGATCCAGAGGGCCTGTCCATGCAGACATTCCAGCGCGATTTCCTCCGCTTCGCGATCGACAGCGGCGTCCTGCGCTTTGGTTCCTTCACGCTCAAGTCAGGCCGCACGAGCCCCTATTTTTTCAACGCGGGGCTGTTCGACAGCGGCGCGGCGCTGTCGCGGCTGGGCCGATTCTATGCCGAGGCCATCGTTGCGTCGGGCATCGGCTTCGACCTACTCTACGGCCCCGCCTACAAGGGCATCCCGCTGGCCGCGGCGACGGCCATCGCCCTGGCCGAGCAACACGGTCGGGACATACCCTACGCCTTCAATCGCAAGGAGGCGAAGGACCACGGGGAGGGCGGAAGCATCGTCGGGCGTCCACTCGCCGGTGATGTGCTGATCATCGACGATGTGATCACCGCCGGGACCTCGGTGCGCGAGTCCGTCGAGATCATCATCGCCGCCGGCGCCAGGCCCCGTGGTGTCGCCATCGCGCTGGACCGGCGCGAGGCCGGCCGCGGCGCCCGCTCGGCCGTCGAGGAGGTACGCGAGCGCTTTGGCATACCGGTGGTCAGTATCGTCACCGTCGATGAGCTGATCGCCTTTCTGGCCGAGGACGGCGGCAACGCCGCTATCCTGGGCGCGCTGCAATCCTATCGTGCCGAGGTCGGCGCGGGCCGGGCGGATCTGTAGAGATTCGCGAAAACGCGACCGGTCAGCGACCGGCTCGGACAGACAGATGAGGGTCCAGGACAGGTGTGGTTCAGAGCGATGAAGGGTGATGCCGTCGATCGGCAATGTGGATTCGCGCCGAGACGATGGCGCCACCGGGCGACGCGATGCGCCTTTCTGGGGTTGCTGTTGGCCGTCGGGTCGGCGCCGGCGTTGGCGCAGCGGCTCTACCGCTGGGTCGACGATCAGGGGGCGGTCCACTACACGGACAGCATGCCGCCGGAGCAGGCCGAGAAGGGGCATACCGAGCTCTCCGGTGGGGGTGTGCGCATCCGTGAGGTCCCGGCCGCCAAGACGGCCGAGGAGATCGAGCGTGAGCGCGAGGCCGCGCGAGAGCGCGAGCAGCAGGCGCGGCTGACCGCGCAGCAGCAGGCCGCCGATGAGGAGCTGCTCCAGCGCTACCGCTCGGCCGACGACCTCATCATGGCGCGCGACGGCAAGCTCAATGCCATCGACGTCGCGGTCCAGATCGCCAAGGGCCGGGTGCGCCGCCTGCAGGACCGCCTTGCGGCGCAGCGGGCGCAGGCCGCCGAGCGAGCCGGGGCTGGCGAGCCGATCGATCCCGAGGCCGCCCAGGACATCGCCCAGCGTGAGGCCGCATTGGCCGAGACCCTGGCCATGATCCTCGAGCGTGACGAGCAGAAGCGAGCGCTCTGGCGGGAGTCTGCTCGCGATCTGGAGCGCTTTCGGCAGTTGAAGCAGACCACTGGGGCCGTGGCACCGATCGACGGGGCTGGCAATTGGACCGACATCGAGCGCGTTGTGCGCTGCGATGGCCAGAGGGAATGCGATCTGCTCTGGTCGTTGGCCGTCGACTACGTCGGGCAACATGCCACGCTGGCGCTCGAGCACCGCGACGCGAACCTCGTCATGACCGCCGCGCCCCGGCACGGCGACGACATCAGCCTCACCCTCTCGCGCATCTGGAGCGATGACGGCGGGCGCGCGTCGATCTTTCTCGACACCCAGTGCGAGAGCTATAACGCTGGCGCCAGCGCCTGCCGCACCGAGGCGCGCACTGGCGTGCTGGCGGGATTCAAGGCGGCCCTGGAATCGGCGCCGAGCGACCCGAACCCGCGCTGATCCAGACGCGGGACGGGCGTGTCGGGGGGCGCGACCCGTGCCCTGGCGGGCCCGCGCGGGATCGCCCCCTCGGCCTGGGGTCAGCGTTCGATCAGCGCCGGCGGATCAGCGTTCCGACGCCCTCGTCGGTGAACAGATCCATCATCACCGCATGTTCGATCCGGCCATCGAGGATGTGCGCCGCCCGCACCCCCATCTGGACCGCCTCCACCGCGCAGCGCACCTTCGGCAGCATACCGCCCTTGATGACCCCGTCGCGGATCAGCGCATCCACCCTGGCGACCTCCAGGTCGCGGATCAGCGCCCCATCGGCATCGAGCAGGCCCGGGGTATTGGTCAGCAGGATCAGCTTCTCGGCGTTCAGGACCTCGGCCATCTTGCCGGCGACCAGGTCGGCGTTGATGTTGTAGGAGAAGCCGTCCCGTCCAACGCCGATCGGCGCGACCACGGGGATGAAATTCCCGCCCACCAGCATATCGACCACGCCCGCGTCGATGCTCTCGACCTCGCCGACGTGGCCGATGTCGATGATCTCCGGCTCGTTGAGCTCGGGCGCGTCGCGGCGCAACAGCATCTTGCGCGCCCGGATCAGATCGCCATCCTTTCCGGTCAGTCCCACCGCGGAGCCGCCGTGGCGGTTGATCAGGTTGACGATCTCCTTGTTCACCAGGCCGCCGAGGACCATCTCCACGACATCCATGGTCTCACTGTCGGTGACCCGCATCCCCTGCACGAACTCGCTGGCCTTGCCCAGGCGTTGAAGCAGCTCGCCGATCTGTGGGCCGCCGCCATGAACCACCACGGGATTGATGCCGACGAGCTTCATCAACACCACATCGCGGGCGAATCCTTCCTTCAGCCGTTGCTCGACCATGGCGTTTCCGCCGTACTTGATCACCATGGTCTTGCCGGTGAAACGGCGGATATAGGGCAACGCCTCGATCAGGACGCGGGCAATGTTGCGTGCGCGTTCAGCCGGTAGTGACATGATTTCTCCCCTTTAGGCCCGGTCTGGACCCCAAAACAGTCGTATCAGATGGATTCGCAATGGTCGCGTTCGTCGATTGCCGCGCGTCCCCGGCAAGAGGGCCTGCCCCGCGGCGGCCGATGTGCCAGACCCCGCGCGCGATCCCGGTCACGCAATCAAAACGGGAGCCTCAGCCCCGGCGCGGCCTGGCGCATGATGTCTCGAAACAGGTCCTGGACCCGGTCGAGCGATGCCGCGTCGTCTGCCTCGAAGCGGAACACCAGCCCGGGCTGTGTGTTGGACGCGCGCACCAGGCCCCAGCCGCTCGGAATCTCCGCGCGCAGCCCGTCGATGGTGACGACCCCGACATCGTCGAGGCGGCCGGCGATGTCCAGGACCGCCTGCATGGCCTTGGTGGTCTGTCGCGGCGAGAGTGGCGCGAAGAGCTCGGGGGTGCTCATGCTCGCGGGCAGGTCGTCGACGACCTCGGCGCTCGGGCGCGGATCCCGCGCCAGCATCTCGATCAGCCGGGCACCGGCATAGAGTGCATCGTCGAAGCCGTTCCAGCGATCACCGAACAGGATATGACCGCTGAGCTCGCCGGCCAGCAGCGCACCGTGCTCGCGCATGGCGTGCTTCAGAAACGAGTGCCCGGATCGCGACATCACCGGACGGCCGCCATGGCGCTGGATCTCGGCGCCGAGATGCCGACTGCACTTGACGTCGAAGATCACGTCGCGGCCAGGCTGGTGTTTCAGCAGGTCGGCGGCGAGCAGCATCAGCACACGGTCGATGGCCACGAACCGGCCGCGCGAATCGACCACCCCGAGACGATCCCCGTCGCCGTCGAAGCCGAGGCCGAGGTCGGCGTCCCGCGCAACCACGGCCGCGGCGAGCCGATCCAGGCTGCTCGGCCGCGCCGGGTCCGGGACGCGCTGCTCGCAGGCCATCGCCGCGATGTCGCAGTCGAGCTCGGCTACCTTGCAACCCAACGCGCGATAGAGACCCGGTGCCAGCCCCACGGCCGTCCCCCCGCCGCAGTCCACGACGATCCGCATCTCACGGGCGACGTGGACGTCCTGCACGAGCGCCGCGACATAGTCATCGACCGCCTCCGTGGGCGTCGTCCGGCCGCTGCCGCTGGTAAATCGTCCCTCGCTGATGCGCCGTCGCAGATCGGCGATCTGCTCGGTGGTGGCGGACTGCCCGGCCAGCACCAGCTTCAGGCCGTTGTACTCGATGGGATTGTGGCTCGCGGTCACGATGGCGGCGGAGGCCCCGGCGCGTCGTGCCGTGGCGAAATAGGCCAGCGGTGTCGGCGCCACACCCAGATCGACGACATCGCATCCACTCGCGCACAGACCCTGGATCAGGGCCCGGCACAGGGATTGGCCGGACCAGCGATGATCGCGCGCGACGATGAACGTCTGGCTGCCGAGCCCCCGGGCCTCGCTGCCAGCGGCCAGACCAAGCTGGTGCATCAGGGCCGCGTCGAGCTCGGTGCCGACGATGCCGCGGACATCATAGGCACGAAAGATGGACGGCGGCGCGTGCGCCCCTGGGCACATTACAGGCGACCGCTGTGACCGAACCCGCCCTCGCCGCGGGATGTCTCGGTAAAGGAGTCGACGATCTCGAGTCGGGCGCGGACTACTGGCACCAGGACCAGTTGCGCGATGCGTTCGCCGACCTCGAGCCGGAAGGGCATGTCGCCGCGATTCCAGCATGAGAGAAAGAGCTGGCCCTGATAGTCCGAGTCGATCAGACCGACCAGATTGCCGAGCACGATGCCGCGTTTGTGGCCCAACCCGGAGCGGGGCAGGATCAGCGCGGCCAGACCGGGGTCTTCGATATGGATCGCCAGTCCGCTCGGCACCAGCTCGGTGGTACCCGGCAACAGGGTCATCGAGGCGGGCAGCATGGCGCGCAGGTCGAGCCCTGCCGAGCCCTCGGTCGCGTAATGCGGCAGGGGATAATCGCGCCCGAGGCGTTCATCCAGGATCTTAACCTGCAAGGGATAGTCCATAGCGCTCCGCAATCACCGCGGCCAGCTCGACCGCCAAACGTTGTTTCGACATCATCGGTAGCTCGCGCCGTCCGCCGCGCCAGAGTACCAGCAGGGCATTGTCATCGCGCTCGAACCCACCGGTTGCGGCGCCAACCTGGTTGGCCGCGATCAGATCCAGCCCCTTGGCCTCGAGCTTCTCGCGCGCATGGTCCTCGACCCGCTCGGTCTCGGCGGCGAAACCGACGGTGAACGGTGGTGTCGGCAGGGCCGCGACCCGTGCCAGGATGTCGGGATTGCGCACCAGACGCAGCTGCAAAAGCTCCCGCCCCTTCTTGATCTTCGACGCGAAAGGCGATTCGGGGCGGTAATCGGCCACCGCCGCGGTGGCGACGAACAGCTCGCAGCGTCCGGCCCGGGCCATCACGGCCGTGTCCATGTCCAACGCGGACTCGACCCGGATCAGCTCCGCGACCCGTGGCGGTGTCAGGGCCGTGGGCCCGGACACCAGGCAGACCTCGGCGCCCAACGCGGACAGCGCCTCTGCCAGCGCATAGCCCATCTTGCCCGAGCTGCGGTTGCCAAGAAAACGGACCGGATCGAGCGCCTCACGTGTCGGCCCCGCGGTCATCAATATCCGCCGCCCCGCCAGGGGTCCACCCGGCCCGGGCAGCAGGCGCTCGGCAATCACCGCTGGCTCCAGCATCCGACCCAGACCGTAATCCCCACAGGCCTGCTCGCCGACCCCGGGCCCGAGCAGGTCGACGCCGCGCTCGCGCAGCCGCGCGACGTTTGCCTGTGTCGCCGGATGCAGCCACATGCGGTGGTTCATCGCCGGCGCCAGCGTGAGGGGCGCCGTGGATGCGAGCACCAGGGTCGTGAGCAGATCGTCGGCCAGCCCCTGGGCGAGGCGGGCGATCAGGTCCGCGGTGGCTGGCGCGATCAGGATGCGATCGGCCCAGCGTGCCAGCTCGATGTGTCCCATGCCCGCCTCGGCATCGGGATCGAGCAGCGCCGTGCGTACCGGCTGGCCCGACACCGCCTGCAGTGTCAATGGCGTGATAAACGCGCTCGCCGCGGCCGTCATCACCACGCGCACCTGCGCATTGCGTTCGCGCAGGCGGCGCACCAGATCGGCGGCCTTGTAGGCGGCGATCCCGCCGCTGACACCGAGCAATACCCGCGTCTTGTCGCCAGCTTTCACCGGATTCGGCCCCCGTGATGCAACGTACAGGGTAGGGCAGTGGTCTGGCTGCCGCCGCGTCGCTCGCGCGTCGAACCCTGGGTTGGTTGGACGCGGCACGCGGATTCGGGCACCGGAGGCCCCCGGAGCCCCTCTGTCTTCAGCGGCCCGACCCCTGGCTCATGCGCTCCAGGCGCCCCTCGGCGAGCCGTCCCTCGGCGCTGTCGGGGAAGCGGGCGACGACCTCTTGCAGGGTGGCGCGCGCCTGCTCGGCGTTGCCCTGCTCGTCGTAGATATAACCGAGCTTGAGCATCGCACCCGGCACCTTGGGACTGAGCGGGTAGTCGGTGATCAGGCGGTTGAGCTGCGCCATGGCGGCGGGATAGTCCTGGGTGACGTATCCGATCTCGCCGAGCCAGTAGCGCGCGTTATCGGCAAACTGGCCCCTTGGGTAGCGGGTCAGGAGGTCACCGAAGGCGTTCCGGGCGCCGTTGTAATCGCGCCCCTTGAGCAGCTCGAAGGCATCGCGGTAGGCGTCGCGCTCGCCCCCGGACGTGGTCTCGGGGGAAGGCAGTGCGAGGATTCCAGAGCTGGAGACCGGGGCCTGGTCCGGTGGGGTGCCGCCCGGGTACGACGGCTGACCGGGTGGGGGCACGGGTTGGGCCCGGGCGTCGATCGCGAGCCCCGGGGTGGAGCGGACGGCACCGTCCTGCGCGCTCCCGGAAGGCCATGGCGCGGGTGAGCCCGTGTCGAATCGCCGGGTCTCGAACGGGTTCGACGAGCCCGGCTCGAGCCTCTGCAACGAGTACTGCTGGACCTCGACCTGCCCGCGCAGATCCTGCACCTCCTGCTGCAGGCGCTGGATCTGCAGCAGCAGATCCGACAGGCTCTGGTTGTTGAGCATGCGCTCGAGTCGCTCGACCCTGGCCTCGAGCGCGGCGTCGGCCGCGACCGCGGGGGCCGGGAACGGGCCTGCCAGGAGGAGCGGCAGGAGTGCTGCCGCGGTTCGAATGCGTCCGGTCATCGTGGTCATTTCCATCGGTGGGCGATCAGTAGACGAGCTCGACGCGGCGGTTTTGCGACCAGGCCTGCTCGCCGTGGTTGGGATCAGCGGGGCGCTCCTCGCCGTAGCTCAGCGTGCTCACCCTGTCGCCCGCAACCCCCTCGGCGACGAGGAAGCGCTCGACGGTGTTGGCCC
>JAXGTD010000164.1:0-7854 GCA_040775095.1 Chromatiaceae bacterium
CATCGGCACGAGCATGTGGTCGTCGATCCAACGGCGCAACACCGGGTAGGCGCTGGCGTAGTCGCCATCGCTCAGCGGTGCCTCAGGGGGGTAGTAGGCCGCATTCACGCCCGCGTAGAGCGCGTTGTCCGCTGGCAGGTGCCAGGTCACGCCGGACACCGTCAGGCCGCGCAGTGGCTCGGGGTGGGCACCGTACAACGAGAGCTTGTCGAGGGGGTCGCGCACCGGGTCGTCCCCGATGCCGGTGAGCCAACTGCGCGAGAGCGGATTGGCACCGAGGATGATATCGAGACTCTGCAGCGCCACGTCGGCATAGGGCCTCGCGCCGGTGAGACGGTAGGCCTGCAGCAGTGGTAGCGCCGCGATCGGCGAGACCGAGAAGTTGTACCAGCCGGTGAACGGAATGTGCGGATGCTTCGGCGCGCGATATGGGTCTTCGCCGGCCCAGCGCAGCTTGGTGTCCGCGGCGATCAGCAACCCGCGTCGCGCCTCTTCGGCCAGGATCGCATCACGGCTGGGATAGTCGGCCTGCGCCATGGCCCAGTAGGCCCAGGTGCTCATCGGCGCGGCCGACACGTCGACGTCGACCTGCGACTGCAGCGCCCGGTACTGGTCCTGGAAGCGCGCATCCGCGGTGGTCCGGTAAAGCTCCGCCGCGGCCCAGAGCATGTCTGGCTTGGAGCTGGTGACGGCGTAGGTGCCGCCGCCGGGATACTGCTCGGGATTGGTGTAGGCGGTGCCCTCGGGTGGCCAGATCGGCTGGCCCTCGAGATAGGCCCAAGCCCTTTGCGCGGCCGCCAGGGCGGCGTCGGCCCTCACCGGGTCATAGGGGAGAATCAGCCGGGCATAAATGGCGCCCATTGCCGCGAGCTGGGCGGTCGCGCGCGTGGTCTTCTCGTAGATGAAGCGTGGCTCGGTGATGTCCGCGGGCAGGCTCTCGTCCCAATGACCGCTGGCGATGCGCCAGTAGACCCCACCATCGTCATCCTGCATCGACAGGGCCCACTCCATGCCCCAGCCCAGCTCATCGAGCAGGTCGGGTATCCCGTTGCCACTCTCGGGGATGCCGAGCTCGCCATCGGCAAATCGGCTGGCCGGGGCCAGGTCGAAGGCCAGCCCGATGGTTGGCCAGACGCCCGCGGCGTTGTGAACGTACTGTCCGTAGTCACCGGCGTCGTACCAGCCCTTGACCACCGGCATGAACGTGAACCCCTGCTCACCGCGGCTTAGCGGATAGTCGGCCAGCACCGGGTGGAATACGCCGTTGAGCAACGGGTCGATCCCGGCGCGTTCGAAACCGGGGTCGGCGAACGGCGCCGCCAGCGTGCCGTTGCGCTTGTGGTAGAAGACCCGCGCCGTGGTCCGGTAGACGTCGTCGTACAGGTCCTCGGCGATGTCGAACGGGTAGGATCGCCCAATCCCGGGCACCGAGAGCTGATAGCTGCCCGGTCGCGTCAGGCCGCTGAATTCGGCCTCGTACAGGTCCGCCCCGCTGCGGGCATCGTCGGCGATGCGCAGGCGCAGCTCCCCGGACCAGGCCGGATCGCCCTGGTCCGCCCCGACCACATCGAAGGCCAGGGCATCCACGGGCATCGGGCCCAGATCGCCCATCCAGTTGCCGACGAATGCGATCTTGGTCGCCCGTGGCAGGTAGCCCACCTGGTTGACCTGGATGCTGCTGCTGACCGCGGCGGGGTCGTAGGTGACCGTCAGGAACGGATCCGCGGGCGGGAGCCCGGCGCCGGAGCGCACGCCGGAGAGGTCCACGCGATAGGTATGTCCCGACTTCAGCGGGAATGGCAATAACAGGTGCAGGTGCGCGTCAGCGATCAGGTTCTGGCCCGACTGCGACACCGAGCGGGCGATCCGGTCGCTGCCGACGCCAAGCGGCGATTGTGGGGTCAGGTATTGGGTGTCGCTGTCGCTGTGGATACTGAACTGCCGCGGGTCGGCGATGGCCGCGTGGTCGAAGGCGTCGAACGTGACGGTCAGCACCCGGCTGGAGCGGCAGTGCCAGGCAGACGCCGTGGGGCGTGCGGCATCCTCGAGCACGATGTCATCGACAAAGAACGCCACGGGATCCTTCATCGGCCCGAAGCCGATGAGGTACACGCTCTCGAGCGCGAAGTCCTCGCTGGCCAGCTCGGGCACCGGGATGCTCACCGCTCGCCACTGTTCGTCGACGACCCCGCCCTGGGTGTACTCGGCGATCCGAAGCTGCGCTCCGCGCGCGTAATCCCACGCCAGGATGCTGGGGTCGATGCTGCCCGCGGTGCTGCGGATGACGAATTTGAGGCGGCTGAAGGGCCGGAAATCGGTACGCCCGGACGCGATGCGGATGATCGGCGTGTGCCAGTATGTCGGCTCGACCCGCAGCCCGGCTTCGCCCGCGAAGGCCGCCTCCGGGACCTCGCTGACGCGCTCGAGCTGGCTGAGCTGCGTGGATGCCTGATCGTCGTAGATGACCAGGTCAGAACCGAGCGCCCCCGTGCCGGCCCACACAACGGCCGCGAACGCGATGTGGACGGCCGGACATCGGCTGAGTTTCATGATTGGATTCTGTCGCCTGCTGTGCCGGGACCCGGTGCTCGGGATGGTCTTGCTCGTGGTGCCCACGGGATGACGATAGGCAGCGCAACGCATCGGCGACGTGACCGGACTCGCAGAACGCCGACGCGAAGCGCGCGAGCTGAGACCGGGGTAAGCGCCGCGGATCCGGTGCCGGTGCGCTCGGGATGGGCAGACAGGTCCGCTTGGCCCCGAGGATCGATGCCGGGCATGGTTTCGATAT
Source organism: Chromatiaceae bacterium (assembly GCA_040775095.1). Lineage (GTDB taxonomy): Bacteria > Pseudomonadota > Gammaproteobacteria > Chromatiales > Chromatiaceae > JAXGTD01. The sequence goes on from JAXGTD010000164.1 coordinate 2,792, forward strand.
TAGTGATACATGATGGTATTATGGTCGGCTAAAACCGCCCTGTCAGCCGTCGGGCCGCGGCCCATTCCACTTTAGGGAGCCATCGCCATGAAACAGATCGAGGTGTCGCCGCGCTGGTCTTGGATGGTGCCCTTCCTTGCCTGGCTGCCGGGTGTGGGGCGCGGGGAGATCCGAGCCGATCTGATCGCCGCGGTGACCGGGGCGGTGGTTGTGTTGCCCCAGGCCGTCGCGTTCGCGACCATTGCTGGTATGCCCCCCGAGTACGGCCTCTACGCGGGCATGGTGCCGGCCATTATCGCCGCGCTGTTCGGGTCTTCCAGGCACCTGGTCTCGGGGCCGACCACGGCCGCATCCGTGGTGCTGTTCTCTGCTCTGTCGCTGATGGCGGTCCCGGGTTCGCCCGACTACGTCTCGCTTGCCCTGACCCTGACCTTCATGGTGGGCCTGATGGAGCTGGCCCTGGGACTGGCCCGGCTGGGGGCCTTGGTCAACTTCATCTCGCACTCGGTGGTGGTCGGTTTCACCGCGGGGGCGGCGATTCTGATCGCGGCCAAGCAGCTCAAATATTTCTTTGGCGTGGAGATGGACAGTGCCGGCCATTTTCACGACATCCTGTTTCAGTTCGGGCAGCACGTGCTCGAGATCAATCCGGCGGAAACAACGGTCTCGGTCGCGACCTTGCTGATCGGCATCGCCTGCAAGCGCTGGTTCCCGCGGGTGCCCTACATGATCGCCGCAATGCTGGGCGGCAGCTTCGTTGCCATCGGGCTCGATCTGATCTTCGGCAACGACGTGACCCACATCGCCAACGTCGGTGCTCTGCCCGCGGGGCTGCCCCCGCTGTCGGCGCCCAATTTCAATCTCGACGAGATTCGGCAACTGGCACCGGCGGCGCTGGCGGTGACCCTGTTCGCCCTGACCGAGGCCGTCTCCATCGGGCGCTCTCTGGCTGCGCGCGGTGGTTACCGAATCGACGGCAATCAGGAGTTCATTGGACAGGGGCTGTCGAACATTGCCGGCGCATTCTTCTCCGGCTACGTGGCAACCGGGTCGTTCAACCGCAGCGGTGTCAACTACGCCGCTGGCGCTCGTACGCCGCTGGCCGCGGTGTTTGCCGGCGTGATGCTGATCGGTATCGTGCCGCTGGTCGCGCCGCTGGCGAGCTACCTGCCCAAATCCGCGATGGCCGGGCTGCTGTTCCTGGTCGCCTGGGGCCTGATCGACTTCAAGGAGATCAGGCATATCCTGCACGCGTCGCGGCGGGACAGCTCGGTGCTGGTCGTCACCTTCCTGTCGGCCCTGTTTCTGGAGTTGGAGTTCGCGATCTTTGCGGGCGTGCTGCTGTCACTGGTGCTCTATCTGGAGCGGACATCCAAACCCCGCGTGGTCACGCTTGCCCCGGACCCGCGTCTGCCCAATCGCGCGTTCTCCTGCGAGCCGGACGTGGCGCAATGCCCCCAGTTTCGGATCGTTCGCATCGACGGCTCGTTGTTCTTCGGCTCCGTGGCCCATGTTGAGAGCACCTTCGATCGGCTGCGTGCGCAGTATCCGGATCAGAAACACCTGGCGATCGTTGCCGACGGCATCAATTTCGTCGACCTCCAGGGCGGGGAGGCACTGGTGCAGGAGGCCGAGCGCCGCCGCGCCGCGGGTGGTGGACTGTATCTGATCAACGTCAAGCAAGGCCTTTGGGATGCGTTGGAGCGCTGCGGCTGTGTCGACGCCGCCGGTGCCCGCAATGTGTTCCAGGCCAAGAGTGCCGCCATACGCGGTATCTACCAGAAGCTCGACAAGGGTGTGTGCGCGACCTGCCCGAAGCCGATATTCAAGGAATGCGGTGCGCGCTGACCAGGCGCTCGCGTGGGTGGGTGGGCCGGCGGATGTCGGCACTGCCCCGATCTGTCTGCGAGGCCGGGGCCTTCCATGGCTCGGACGGGAAGCGTGATCAATCAGCGTTTTCCTAATGCGCGACCATACAGGCGCGGATCTTGTCGAGCAGATCATCGGTGACGCTGCTCTTGCAGACATAGTCGACCGCCCCGGCGCTGATCATCGCGGCCGCCCGGTCGGCCTGCGCGTAGAGCGACAGACCGATGATCCGGATCCACGGCCAGCGCGCGTGGATACGCCGGGTCGCCTCCACACCGTCCATCCGCGGCATCGAAAAGTCCATCAGGATCAGATCGGGCATCAGCTCGGCGGTCCTCTCAATGGCCTCGGCGCCGTCGGAGGCCTCGCCGACCACCTCAAGCCCCGGTTCCTCTTCGAGCAGCAACGACAGTCCCTCTCGCATCACCACGTGATCGTCCACCAGCAGCACCCGCAGCGGGACGTCTTCGCTGACGCCCCCGGAGCGTTCCCGGGCGGATTCGGGAAGATCGGCCAGTACCTGATCAAGATGCGCTGCCTCGCGTGGCGTGCGCTCGAACAGCGGGACGATCAGCGTCACGCGTGTACCGGCATTTGGGGTGCTGTCGAGGAAGAGCTTGCCCCCGAACACGCGAACCCGCTCGCGCATCGACAGCAGTCCGAGCCCCGGCACCTGTGATTCAACGGCCGCGAGCGCGGCGGTGTCGAGGCCGACTCCCTGGTCACTGACGACGAGGCGCAGGTGGCGCTCGTCCTGTCGGTCGAGCACGACGCTCGCGGCCGACACGCCGGCATGCGCGACGACATTGAGCAGCGCCTCGCGGACGGACTCGAACAGAAAAATGCGCAAGGCCTCGTTCTCCGGCGCAACGCCGCGGTCCAGGGCGAGGTGGGTGCGCAGACCAAAACGTTCAAACAGGGTGCGGGCGAGCCACTCCAGCGCATCCGGCAGGCCCGTTTCGTACAGGATCGCCGGGCTGAGGTCCGCCATCAATGTCCGCGACGCGTCAATGGCGCTCTGGAGCAGCGATTGGAGCTGCTCGACGTCCTCGCGCGTGGCAGCTTCGTTGCGTCGGGCGATACGCTCCGCCGCGAGCGACGCGCCGACCAGCAGTTGCTGCAGCTGGTCGTGCAACAGCTTGCCCAGGCGCCGGCGTTCGCGTTGTTCGGCCAGGGCGAGCTCGTTGGATAGCCGCACCAGCTGCTCGCTGCGCAGCTTGAGCTCTTTGCGCGATTGGCGCAGCACCCGATCGACAGCCGCGCGGCGGGTCACATCGCGGGTGGAGCCGACCAGCCCCACGACCTTGCCGTCGTCGTCGAGCCTTGGCTGGCCAACAGATTCGACCAGACGCCACCGGCCGTCGGCGCGGCGCGCGCGACAGCGGGCGCGAAACGGGCGGCGGTGCTGCAGGCTATTGCGAAGCCGCTCCAGGTAGCCGGCAATATCCTCGGGGTGAGCCAGCTCCTGCCAGCCCTCGCCAACGACCTGGGCCAACGACACGTCGAAGAACTCCAGGTAGCTGCGATTCACGAACGCGAGCGCACCGTCGGCGTCGCGGGCCCAGACCAACTCCGACAGGCCGTTGGCCATGATCTGAAATTGCCGCTCGCTTTCACGCAGCGCGGCGGAGCGCCGCGCCGCTTCAGCGGCCGCCTTGCGTGAGCTTACATCCTGGAAGGCGATGATGGCGCCCTGTCCCGGGATCGGTAGCGGTGCCACGGTCACATCGAGCCAGACCCGCTCGCCGGGGGGCCTGATCAGCCCCAGCTCGGATCGCCTCACGGGGCGGCGCTCCCGCAGGGCCTCGTTCCACGGGTGCCGCGCCGGGGCCATCGGTGCGCCCTCGGCGTCGACGATGCGCCAGCTCAGGCTGTCGATCGTGCGCCGCCGCAATTGCTTCGCGGGCAGGCAGAGGATCTGCTCGGCGACGACGTTGCACTCCAGGATCCTGCCCTCGGCATCGCAGACCGTGATTCCCATGGGGACGGCATTGAAGAGGATCTCGTTTTTCGCCAACGCGATCTTGAGCTGCTCCTCGTTGTGCTTGCGCTCGCTGATGTCTGTGGCGAAGGTGCACACGGCGCTGGCGGACCCGGCGGTATCGAACAACGGAAAGGTCGTTGCAAGGAGGGTGATCTCGCCGGCGTCGGTCGTCATGGTCTCTTCGGCTGTCTGCGCCCGAAGCGACGCGAGCGCCTCCCGGTGGTGTGCCCGCAAGCGCCTGGCCATGTCCGCGGAGCACAGATCCTCGGCGGTCTTGCCGAGGGCATCGGCGCTGTCGATCCCGAGCAGGGCCTCCGCACCCGGGTTCAACAACATGAAGCGCCCCTGCAGATCGCGGATACAGATGATGCCCGGGGCATGATTGACCATATTGAGCAGATGCACCTTCTGCTCCTGTTGCGCGTCTTCGGCCCGTTTGAGCGCGGTGATGTCGCGGACGCTGACCAGTACGCCGTCGATGGAGTCGGCCCCGTCGGCGCGGAAGGGGCTGTAGGTGACGAGCATGCGGCGTTGGCCGTCGGCGGGAAAGTGGAACCACGCCTCGTACTGAATGGTCTCGCCGGCCAGCGCGCGCTCGAGATTCGGGCGCACGACATCGCGAAACACCTCCTCGCCCATCACCTCCGCGACCGAGCGCCCTTCGATACAGTGACGGGGTTGGCCGTAGCGGCGCAGATACTCGTCATTGACGATGCGGTAGCGATAGTTGGTGTCCACCAGTGAGACGGCATCGGGGATGGCCGCGGTCAGGGACGCCAACTGGTGCAGCCCGCGCGAGAGGGACTTGCACCGCGCCCGATCGCGCCTTTGCTGCCACAGCATCGAGCCCATGAGTCCGAGCATGAGGCCGGTGGTGATCCAGAATTCCGCGTATTGGAAGAGGCTGTTGTCGCTGAACATGATGGCGGCCAAAACGATGACGCGGCGTGTCGAGGCTGTCCCTGCAGAATGCCGGACAACGCGCCCGGCCGTCCGACCCTCCTGACCCAATGCCCTTTGCTCTTTCCCGACAATACCATAGGCCCCGACGCCGATGGGGCAGGGGGGCTGATTTGGAATGAAGGCAGGCTCGGGGCAGTTTGCCGGCTGCCACACCGCTTCTGGAAAGCCGGTGTGTCGCCCCCCACCCGGCGACAACCCGGCCCCCACGCCCCAGGGCCGGGGGGACCCCCCCGGGGCGATTCCCACA
>JAXGTD010000165.1:0-7826 GCA_040775095.1 Chromatiaceae bacterium
CCATCGCTCGCGACCAAGTGCGGGGCGTTGGTATAGGTCAGCAGGAACTCCTCGTCGACGAGTCCCTCGTCGATCAGGACCTTCGCCATGGCGAGCAACAGGGCCGCGTCGGTTCCCGGGCGGATGGGCACCCAGTGGGCGGCCTTGGCGCCGGTCTGGGACAGGCGTGGCTCGATCGAGACCATCTTCATGCCCCGGGCGATGGCGTCGATGGAGGCGTGATCCAGCCAGCGGGCCCACTGCTCGGCCTCGTAGAAGCTGGCGCCGAAGTTGAGCAGCAGGTTGGTGTGCTCCAAGTCCGGAAGGAAGCCGTGGTAACCCCAGGTGAGCTCGTCGGCCACGTGACGGGCTGCCTCGCAGGTGGTGGTGCGATGCACGACGTTGGGGGTTCCGAAGGCGGCGCACCAGGCCTTGGGGAACTGGTCCCCCATCAGGTATTTGCCATGGCCATGGTGCCAGACCAGCTTGCGCGGGTCGTCGGCCTTGATCTTCTGGAGTCGGTCGGCGATCTCGCTGAATGCCTCTTCCCAGGAGATCTCGACCCAGCCCGGATCCTCGTGGGGGCCCTTCCTGGGATTGGTGCGCCTCATGGGCGCCTTGATCCGGTAAGGGTTGTAGGTGTTGAAGGGTCCGGCCCCGCCCTTGGGGCAGATGCCGTGGTTGTAGTACTCGGCAATGTCGGGGTTCGGATAGACCACCCGGATGACGCCATCCTCCGTCTTGATGCGCTGGCCACAGAAGTTGACGCAGTGTACGCAGGTGGTGTTGACGTACTTGACGCCCTCTTCTCCCGCCTGCTTCGCGCTGGCTTCCGCGGCGGCCTCGGCGATCACCGGCAGCGGCACGCCGACGCACGCGGCGCCCGCCAGAGCGCCGGTGCCTTTCAGAAAGCTACGTCTGGTCACGGACATGGCGGACAGATCCTCCTCGGTGAATGACTGGTATGCCCCCTGGGGCCGGGTCGGCGGGTGGGACGCTCTGCTCTGGATCGGGTGGAGAATGCCCCACGGTTGCGGACACCTCCATTCGCAGGCATTAACAACACAAACATCGTGCCAATCGACCCGACATCCCGGTATGCAAGCCCGCGCGCGCCCTTTACGCCCCAGGCAACATCCGCGGTATTACCGAAAAGGAACATTCAGGCCGCAAACCTCGATCAATAGCCCTGCAATCTGTTCCGAATCGGTAACATCCCCGCCACACCGGTGGATTTCACCCCGGCTCTGGCCTTATGCTGATCCGAAGGTCGAGGCACGAGCCCCGCGGGTGCCGGGTCCGTGCCCGACCATCGCATGAGAGACGGGCTCGCCACTGGGACGGCCCGCGGCTTTGGGAGGTTGGAGATGCTGCTGCGTGCCAGGCTTGGCCTCGGTCTCGCGCTGATGCTGTTGGTCCGTATCGCGATTGGGGATGCGCCGGCAGCGCCCGAGGCCGGCCCCTTTCTGTTCGGCATCACGCCGGTCTTCGTGGTCGATCAGACGCCCTTTCTGGCCGGTTTCGGTCGCTACCTGCAGGGGCGCCTCGGCCGTCCAGTCCACTTCGTGCAGCGCAAGAGCTATGCCGAGATCACCGATATGCTGTTGGGCGGCGAGCTCGACGCCGCCTGGATCTGCAGCTATTCGTATGTGCTCAACCGCACGGAGCTGGCCTTGCTCGGCATCCCGGTCTTCCAGGGTGAGCCCTATTACCAGTCGTATCTCATCGTCCCCGCGAGCGACGGCGGCACCCGCGGCTACCAGGATCTCCAGGGCAAGGTCTTCGCCTACGTGGACCCGCGCTCCAACACCGGTTATCTCTATCCCCGGCATGCGATCGGCGGACTGGGCAAGGATCCCAACACCTGGTTCCGGGAGACCTTTTTCACTTGGTCCCACCCCGACTCGGTGCGTGCGGTGGCCGATCGACTCGCCGATGCCGCGGCCATGGACAGCTACATCTGGGAAGTGCTGCACCTGAACGATCCTGGCCTCACCGATCGCACGCGCGTGGTGGGCAGCTCCGAGAAGTTCGGGTTTCCGCCCGTCGTGGGCGGTAGCCTTCTCGAGGCCGGGGAGAAGACGCGCCTTGTCGAAGCGCTGCTGCAGATGGATCGGGACCCCGAGGGCCGGCGCCTGTTGGACCTGCTCTACCTGGACGGCTTCATAACCGGGCGCGAGGACATCTACGAAGGCATTGCGGCCATGATTCGGGCCGCGGCGCCACTGGTCGAGTAGTCAGTGCTCCCCGGCAGCTTCAGTCAACGGATCCCGATCGAGGTCAGCCTGATCGTGCTGGTAACCGGGCTTGCGATCGCCGGCTCCGTCCTCTGGCACGACTATCGGGCCCTGCGCACGGATGTTTCGCAGAACGCCGAACGATTCTCCCGCATCTTGTCCCAGGCACTGGCCGCGGACATCAAGACCCATGGGATCTGGCACGCGTACCAGACCCTGAGCAGCCTATATCAGGGTGCCGAGCCGTCCTGGCTTCAGCCGGCCTTCGCCCTGGTGCTCGACCCCACCGGCCGCACCTGGGCGGCGAGCGACCCCGTGCGTTTCCCCCTCGCCGAGGAGCCGCGGGGGCTGGGGTTGGACCGCGGGCTGACGCAAGCCCGTGGCTTGGTGTCGGCTGGCACCCATTCCGCCGAGGTGACAAAGCGCGGCTGGATCTACCACATCGAGCCGGTGCAGGAGGGCGAGCGCGTCTTGGGAACCCTGGTCCTCGCCTTTTCCCAACAGGCCTTGTGGCCAAGGTTCAACGAGTCGGCAGTGCGGGTGCTGCTGACCACCGGCACCCTGCTGCTGCTGTTGTTGCCGGTGAGCTGGTGGCTCGGGCGGCGAATCGCTCGGCCCTTGCTGGAGCTGGAGCGCTGCGTGGCGCGCATCGGACAGCAAGACATGGATACCGACGCCGGAGCACTCGATTGTCCGACCCCGGCGCCTTACCGGGAGCTCGATCTCCTGCGCAGGCGCATCGAGGCCGTCGACAACGCGATGCGCCAACAGCGCACGCTCGAAGCGCAGATCATCCGCTCGGAGCGGCAAGCGGCCCTGGGGCGACTGGCCGCGGGCATCGCCCATGAGATCAACAATCCCCTGGGGGGCATGCTGACCGCCATCGCCATGTACAAGCGCCACGGCCGCGACGAGCATGTGACGCGTCAGACCTTATCCCTCATGGAGCGTGGACTCGATCAGATCCGCCACACGGTCTCCGCCCTACTGGTCGAGGTACGCGCAGAGCCGCGGCGCTTGAGCCCGAGCGACGTGAACGACATCGCCGATCTGATCGCGCCACAGATCCGCGAGAAGCGCGTGAATCTGGATCTGGACAACCGTCTGACGCAAACCCTCGACCTGCCCGCGGGGCCAGTCCGTCAGATCCTGCTCAACCTGGCGTTGAATGCCGCCCAGGCCGCACCCCTCGACAGCACGGTATCCATCCTGGTCGAGATCGAGGACCGGAGCTTGCACCTGATCGTGGCCAACAACGGGGAGGCGATTGCCGAGCAACAAATGCGCAGTCTGTTCGAGCCTTTCACGGCGGACGGCCCGCAGCGCCTTGGGCTCGGACTCTGGGTGACAGACCAGACGGTACGCCAGCTCAATGGCCACATCCAGGTCCGCTCCACGCAGGCTCGGACCGCCTTCGACGTCCTTCTGCCGCTTGGGGCAACTGCATGAATCGCCAAGGCAACCAGGGGATCTGTCTGCTGGAGGACGACGCCATCATGGGTGAGGCGCTGAGCCAGTTCTTCGCCCTCGAGGATCTCACATGCGACTGGTTCCGGAGCGTATCGAGCGCCCGTGCGGCGTTGCGTGATGGCCACTACTGCGCACTGGTCAGCGACATTCGCCTGCCGGATGGAAACGGGGGCGAGCTCTATCGCGAGCTGGCCCAGGATGGCGTCACGATACCGCCGACCCTGTTCATCACGGGCTACGGATCGGTCCAGCAGGCGGTCGAGCTGCTTCAGCAGGGGGCGCACGACTACATCACCAAGCCCTTCGAGCCCGACGAGCTGATGATCAAGCTCAGGCGTGCCTGCCCCGCCCTGTTCACGCGGGCAACGGCTCCGGTGGGCCGGTTTCTCGGCGTGTCCACGGCGATGCGCCGCGTCGAGGAGACCCTCGAGCGGGTCGCCCCACACCAGGTACCGGTGCTGATCACGGGCGAGTCCGGAGTCGGTAAGGAGCATGCCGCACGTTACCTGCACCGTTGCCGCAACACGACGGCATCGGCGCCCTTCGTCGCGTTGAATTGCGCCGCCGTACCCGAGGATCTGATCGAGGCCGAGCTCTTCGGCGCCGAGCGTGGTGCCTTCACCGGGGCCGTTGCCGCGCGCTCCGGCCTGTTCGAGCAGGCCGGCTCAGGTACCTTGTTGCTCGATGAGGTGGGCGACATGCCCCTGACCATGCAGGCCAAGCTGCTGCGGGCCGCACAAGAGGGCAGCATCAGACGCATCGGTGGGGGCCGGGACATCGAGCTGCGGGCTCAATTGGTTTGGGCCACCAACCGCGATCTGAAACAGCGCGTCGCCCAAGGACGTTTCCGCGAGGACCTGTATTTCCGTATCAGCACGGTCCATGTCGAGCTGCCACCCCTGCGGGAGCGCCCGGAGGACATCGTATGGTTCGCGCGCAAGTTCCTGGACACCTTTGCACGACAGAATGGGCGCCGCTGCCACCTCTCTCCCAGGGCCGAGCGTTACCTGATCGGGCGCCCCTGGAGCGGCAATGTCCGCGCGCTCAAACAGGCGGTGGACCGGGCAGCGATCTTCAGTAACTCGGGCCTCTTGGAACCTGCTAACTTTCTTACTGCCGGGTTGCTTGAGGCCGTGCCGGACGATCCCCCCCCAACCGAGGGGCTCAAGAACTATCTCGCCGAATGCGAGCGCTGGTATATCCGTCGCGCACTCGATCGTTGCGGCGGGAGAATGGGCGAGACGGCGGAAGCCCTCGGAATCTCTCGCAAAAGTCTGTGGGAGCGGATGAGCCGGCTCGGCATGGGGCGTCACGGATGCGAGAAGCCATTGAGCTGAGCTCACCCTCCGAGGCAGGCGACCGGCCGCTGGTGACCTACGGCTCCAGGTTCGCGGCCGGCAGGAAATCATGTAGCGCATCGACGGAATTGCGCAGCATCGAGCTCTCCCAGATGTAGTGACCAACATCTCCATCTGAAATCTGCAACTCATTGAAAACATGAGGAACTGCTGGATAAGGTGACAAAGATGGGTTCAGGGGTGTGCTGCCATCTGGCCCGCGCGCGCCGCGACCCCGAGCCATCGCACCCGTGCCGGTGCCAGCGAGTCGGTATAGACACCGCTTGCGCCCCAGTGGGCCAGATACTCCCGGACCCGGCCCTCATCGTTGACGGTGTGCACGTACACGGGCACCCCGGCGCGCTCCAGCGCGAGCCCCAGTCCCCGCGCCAGGCGCTGCTCATCCATGGTCACGGCCAAGGGTTGGATCCGCGTCAGCGCGTCGAGCACCTCCGCCGTCTGGCCCTTGAACGCGTAGAGCGTCCAGAGGATGTCGCGATAGCCCAGCGCACGCGCCCGCGCCAGCTCTTCCGGCTGATACACCTGCGCGATCAGCCGCTCGGCATGATCGGGAATACGCTCGGCCAGCAGGCGTAGGCCCTCGAGCGGGCGCTGTTTGAAATCCGTCACGATACGAGCCCGCGGATGCGTGGCCAGCCAGTCGCGCAGCGCATCGATGGTGCAGGGCGCATCCGGACGGCCCGTCGTGGCCTGCCTGAATTCCGCCAGGGTCGGCACCGCACCGGGCGCGAGGCCCAGATCCTCCAGCCGCGTTGCCCCCCAGTCATGACCGCAGACCAGCTCACCGTCCGCGGTCCATTGGAAGTCCAGCTCGAACCACTGAAAGCCGGCGGCCAGGTTGTGATCGAGCGCGGCGATGGAGCTCGTATAGGTCTTGCCCTCATTGGCGCCGCCGGCGTCGGCAATGGGCTCCAGACGGACCGCCGGCAACGCCGACCGCCCCGAGCGAACGCGCGACAGGTCGCGCTCGATGGCAACGTCCACGGCCAGCGTCAACCCCTGCAGCGTCCAATCGCCGGCGGCGCCCCACGGGGGCGGCACGGCGTACAGTTGCAGACACTGGTCGTCGAACAATTGGGGCACGCGAAACCGTGCCCGGTAGCCCGCCTGCCCCGCCGGCATCATGGCATCCTGTTGTACCTGATTGGTGTAGACACCCGTGCAATCGAACGCCTGCAGGCGGAACAACCGGGGCGCGCCACTCGCATTGTCGGCATGCAAATCGACCAGCATTCCCTGTCCCCGCGGCAGGTGGGTCAGATAGCGGCCCAGCAGCGTGTTGATCTGGTCGGCCGGAGAGCGATGGGCCGGCATCGTCGCCAGCACCGGCGAGTCGTCCACCCGCCTGAGGTCATTGCGGGCGATCAGCGCGCGCAGCGGCGCCGGGTCCATGACGGTTCCGTCCAGTCCCGCGCAATGCAGTGCCTGGTCGCAGCGCGTCACACCCGCGTCACCGATCACATAGACCTCCCTGGCGTAGGCATCGGCCGCCAGGAGCACCCGCCCCGGCGACTGGCGCTGGAAGATGGACGCCCCATTGAATCCACCCGCGGGCAGGCCGAGTGCATCCAGCACGCTGGCCGCGATGTCCACCTGCCCGAACAGGCCAGGCTGGTCCAACGCTCCCAGCCCGGCCCCCAACGCCAGCAGATAGCCATGATTGCTCGGCGGGATCGGCGAGCCCTGGCCACCCCAGGTCAGCTTGCCGGTCGGGCTCGACTCGTCCGACAGCACGAGCACCAGCGTATCGTCCAGCCACCCCTCGGCGCGTAACTGCTCGACGAACCAGCCGAGCGACGCGCTGGCAAAGCCGAACGCCTTGGCCTTGTCGTTGTCGCTGACCGGTGTGCGGTAGGGCGGATGCGTGCCCGCGGTCAGCAGCGTGAGGAAGTTGCGCGCCTTCGAATTGGCACGCAGGTCCGCCAGCGCGTCGGCAAACAGCGTGTGATCATCCAGCCCCCAGGGGCCATCGGTGCCGGCGGAGGGCAGCTCATGCAGCCCCTTGACGACGTCGAACCCCGCGGCCCGCGCGAACAGGTCCTTCGACATGTAGCCCAGGTCCGCCGCCTGAAGGAACGCGGTACGAAACCCCGCCTCGCGCAGCTCGGCAGGGAGACAGCGCTGCGCGAGGCCGGAGAGTGCGACCAGATGCGCCTTGGCCTCACGCGCCAGCAGGTTCGGATAGGCCCCGCACAACACCGAGAACAGACCGCGATGTGTCTGACGCTGATGCGTCACGAAGCGCCGCACCACCAGCCCCTCGCGCTCCAGCGCGCGGATCTCTGGCACCTCGCCCTCCTCGACCGACTGCGCACTCAGCCCCTCGATCAGCACCAGCACCACGTTTCTGGGTGGTTGCGCCGACTCCGGCTTTGACTCTGGCCTCGACATGGGTCGCGGCAACAGCGGCTCGCCCTGCAGACGCGCGAGCAGCGAGCGACCATCGCGCACCGCCTCGCCACCGGTCGCGAAGTCCGCCCCCAGGCCCCACTGATGCTCCAGTACGCTCTGCGCGTACCAGTGGGCGCTGAAACCCACCCCGAAGCAGTGCCGACAGACCGGGGTGGTCCGCGACCAACACGACACAGGCGAGAAGAGACAGCGTTGCGACGATTGCCTGAAGCGTGGGCATGGTGACAGACCGAGACCGGCGGACAGGGGGACGAAAGAGGACGCCATGCCCATCACACAAGGGTCGCTCGGTTGGCGAGCCGCACCCATCGCGGAGGACAATCCGTGTGTGCTGGGTATAGCATAAGCGAGACCCTCGGACCGGACCCCG
>JAXGTD010000166.1:0-7789 GCA_040775095.1 Chromatiaceae bacterium
ATAAACCTCATAATCGGATCTTACGCGATGTCGGCGAAATCCTGCGCCAGCGCCGTGGCCTTCTCGTGGGCCGTTCGCGCGGTGCCTGACGGCCATGTCGAGCGGCGATGCCCCTTCGGCGCCCTCACACCCTTGGCGCCCTCATGATAGTAGCGCGAGATGCCTCCCAACCCGCCAATCGGGGTCCGGGATTGTGATCTGGGTCTATCCCTGAGGAATCCCCACAAATTCACAGCCGCATCGGGGCGGTGTGTCGGTTGCCAAACCGCTTCCGCCAAGCCGGCCTGTCGCCCGCTTGCGGGCGACCCGACGGGGAACGGCAGCGCAGTGGGTGTGAGCGGCAGACCTGTCCATGAGAAAGGCTGTAACCCCCCCTGTCTTTCGGACCGATAATTTGGGGATACCTCAGGGTCTATCCCTGGTCGGATTGGATCAGTCAGTTGCTTCGCCGCGGTGGCAGATCCGACTGCCGACTCCCTCCCCGGAGGCCTGTCGCGACGCAGACTCTGATGGCTGCAACTGGGCCTGTCAATCCGGGTGTTTGCCGCCGCGGCAGCTGGCCCGAGAAAGAAGACCCGATGACCCTCTTCCCGGGATTTGGCACGGGTGGCAGGGACGTCTCCGGGGGACCCTGTCGGCAGGCGGGAGCCACGCCCTGGCGCATCCGGCGCCCGTTTCCCTGGTGCAACCGGCAAGAGGCGGCCACGCCGGGTCGGGTGATCGGGCACGCCGGATCGAAGCGAGCAGGACGCCGTGCATGGCAAGGCCGTTTCGGTGGCGTGCGGCGTCGTTCAGAAGGCCTGGCCCGTGATGCCTTTGGAATCTGCCCCCAACAGCCACAGGTAGCCCGGGGTGACCGTGGCCGGGTCGGGCAGGTTCTGCGGGTTTTCCGCCGGGTACAGACCGGCCCGCAGGGCCGTTCGGACGATACCCGGATCAATGCTGTTCACGCGGATACGGGTGCTCCCGGCGGTCTCCTGCGCGAGCGTTTGCATGAGGCCCTCGATGCCGAACTTGGCCGCGGCGAAGGCGCCCCAATAGGCCAGCCCGTGACGGCCGACGCGATCCGATGTGAACACCACCGACGCGTCCGTGGCCGCGCGCAGCAGCGGCAGGCAGGTCTGCGTGAGCAGGAACGGTGCGGTCAGGTTGACCTTCAGCACGCGCTCCCATTCGTTCGCATCATAGTCGTCGATGCGGCTCAGGAACGGTGCGAAGGCCGCACAATGGACCAAGCCGTCCAGGCGCCCGAACTCGTCGCCGAGGGTTGTGGCAACCCCCAGGAAAACCTGTTCGTCCGCCTTCTCCAGATCGATTGGCAGGCTCGCCGGCTCGGGGCCGCCGGCCTCTTCGATCTCGTCGTAGACCGGTTCCAGATTGGCCTCTTCGAATCCGGACAGGATCACCGTGGCACCGTGGCGCGCGCAGGCCAGCGCAACCGCGCGGCCAATGCCCTCGGCCGCCCCGGTGACAAGGATGATGCGATCGTTGAGCAGCGAAGGGATGGGTCGATAGTCTTGCATTGACGTGTCCTGAATCGGTAAGCCTGGCGGGATGCTGATTGAATTGATCGCTGGAGTAAACCGGGCGGCGAGGCGCGAGGCGGGGAGCTCCGGCGCACGCGAACCCCGACGCCACGCGCGGTTCTACCACTCAAGTGCCATGGAGACGCGCGCAAGACAATATACGGCCATGACCTACCCTTGGGGGAATGCTGATCTAAAGCGTTTCCCTTCCGGGCCACGGATGGAGCCGTTCGGGAGTCGCGCCTCGCGAACGGCCAGCCGATGAAATGCCCGGAAGGCATTTGATCAGCGTTTCCTTCGGGGTACGACGGTGTCGGTGATTTCCAGCCGAGCCGGCGCTTGTCACGCGAGGTGGCCCGCCTGTGCGCCGCGGCGGGGACCCACGCGTGAACGTGCCGCCCTGGGGCGCAGCGACGGATCCGATGCAGCGACATCCGCCGTGCTCGTCATCGACGGCACCCCGGCTCGGGGCGAACGACCCGGGTCCGTCTCGTTACCCGGTCTCGAATCGTCGCCGCAAACCGTCGACGCCCGGGCGTGCGGCTCCCTCGCGAGCGGCCGGATCCGGCGGCGTTGCCCTGTCGCCGGGGGAGAGGGCTGTCTTGCTGGCCACCCGCGGCAGGGGTCGGGGGCGCTCTCCGTGCAGCGCCGAGCCGCGTCACTGTCGGCCCGCGCCCGGGGAGGCGCTGATTGAATCCATCCACGCACCGAATCCACTTGCAATCCACGTGGCGCGATTCCAAGATTCCCATACTTTCAATGATTTAATGTGGTCAAGGAAACGCTGATCTGTATGCGCTTCCGATCCGGGCCTGGGAAGGCCCGGCATTTTCAGTCACCCAAGTGACTGAAATGGAGCGAACCGGAAACCGCGTTTTCGGTGCGCGAGCCGCTCCGAGGCCAGGACGGCATTGGATCGGCATGTTTCAATCCGTTAGCGGGCCATCCAGGATCCGCGGGGGAATGCTGAACCTTGGCGTCCGCGCCGATGTTTCAATCAACGCAGGAACCGCCGGGCAGATGGTCGATGGGGGGATAACATGTCAATCAATATCTTACTGGCCGATGATCATAAAATGGTGCGGGACGCGCTTGGTGAGCTGCTCAACCGCGAACCCGACATCTGCGTCGTTGCTTATGCCCGCGATGGCGACGAGGCGGTCACCATGGCGCGGGCCTGGAAGCCGGACGTCGCGTTGCTCGATGTCTGCATGCCCGGCAGCAGTGGGCTCGATGCGGCCCTGCGGTTGGCAAAGGTTCTGCCACGCTGCCGCGTCATTGCGCTCTCCGCGCAGGGTGGGCGACCCTTTGTGTCCCAGATGGTTGCGGCGGGCGTGGCGGGTTTCGTGCGCAAGGACCAGTCGGTGTTGGAGCTGGCGGATGCGGTTCGCACCGTGGCGGCGGGCGGGACCTGCCTGCCCGATCCGACCGACGTCCCGCGCGGTCCTGAAACGCGACTGCTCTCGCGGCGGGAATGCGCGGTGCTCGAGGAGGTCGCCGCGGGAAGACCGGCTCGTGAGATGGCGCAATCCATGGGGATCAGCACCAAGACAGTGGATACCTATCGCCGACGTATGATGGCGAAGCTCGGTCTGGCCTCGCAGGCAGAGCTGGTCAGGTATGCCGTGGCGCTGCGCGGGTGCCCGTGGCCCTGATGCCGCCGCAGGCGACCGGCCCCGTCTCCCGGGCATCGGCGCGATTTCACTGGATGTCGCTCCTCGGGTGACCGGCCAAGCTGCTAGTATTAGCGGCTGCTCTATCTCATGAGGACGTTTGTCGTGTCCGCATCTTTTTCCCGTCCCGATGTGCCAGCGCTTGACCCCAGGGAGCGGCGCGCTGCCGCTGGGCTGGCGGCGATCTTTTCAATGCGAATGCTGGGTCTGTTCATGATTCTGCCCGTGTTCGCGTTGTATGCGCATGACCTCGTGGGCTCGACGCCAATGCTCGTTGGGCTGGCGATCGGGGCCTATGGCCTCACCCAGGCCCTGCTCCAGATTCCATTGGGGCTGCTGTCGGACCGGATCGGGCGCAAGCCGGTGATCTTCGGCGGTCTCGCGCTGTTTGCCGTCGGCAGCGCGATTGCCGCGATGGCAGTCTCGATCGAGGGGGTGATCCTCGGTCGCGCTATCCAGGGAGCCGGCGCGATCGCCGCGGCAACCATCGCGTTGACCGCGGATCTCACCCGCGATGCCGTGCGTACGCGGGCAATGGCCGCGATCGGCATCAGCGTCGCGCTATCATTCGCCACCGCGCTCGTGGTCGGGCCCCCACTCGCGCGCTGGATCGGCGTCAGCGGCATTTTCTGGCTGACGGGCGCGTTGGCGTTGTGCGGTATGCTCGTGCTGGCCTTTCTCGTGCCGGATCCCGTGCGCTCGGGCGTGCACCGGGACGCCCAGCCGGTGTGGGATCAGGTTGCCGGCGTGCTGAGCAACGCGACGCTGTTGCGGCTGGACCTCGGCATCTTCATGCTGCACCTGACCATGGTCAGCCTCTTTGTCGTGCTGCCTCTGTCGATCGATGCGGCAGGACTGGCGCCGGAGGACCACTGGATGCTGTATTTGCCGGTGGTGCTGATCGCGATTGCCGCCATGGTGCCCTTTATCATTGCCGCGGAACGCGGTGGGCGCGTAAAGGAGGTGCTGTTGGGCGCGGTGATCGCGCTCGGCGCCGCGATGTTGGGCTTTGACGTGCTCCCGCACTCCGTCTGGTTGCTTGGCGCGCTGCTGGCCATGTTGTTCACGGTGTTCAACCTGCTCGAGGCGATTCTGCCTTCGCTGGTGTCGAAGGCGTCGCGGGCCGGGGCCAAGGGCACCGCGATGGGCGTCTTCTCCAGCTCGCAATTCATCGGAGCCTTTCTGGGCGGCCTGCTCGGCGGATGGGCGCACGAGCAGTTCGGTCCCGACGCGGTGTACTTGCTGGGGGCGTCGACCTCACTGATTTGGGTGGGGCTGATCGCGACGATGCGTGTGCCCGTGAATCTGGTCAGTCATGTGCTTCCACTGGCCGGCGGGGCGGCCGGCTATGCGCCGGACCTGCAACAGCGGTTAATGGCCGTGCCAGGGGTTGAGGAGGCGGTGGTCGACCTGGACGAGGGGGTCGTCTATCTGAAGGTGGACAACCGATCGCTGGATTGGGCAACATTGCAGACGTTCTCGGCCGGGGCCTGATCGCCCCGCTGCCGTCGGCGTGCTCCCCCGCGGAGGCGCTGATTCTATGCCTTCCCGGCATCGGATCGGCTCGCGAAGCGAAGACGCGGTTTCCGATTCGCTCCATGTTCAGTCACCGGGGTGCCTGAACGTGCCGGCGTTCCGTGGCCTGGACGGGAAATGCCCGAAAATAGCGCTTCCGGGTCCTTTCAATTGCAGATGGCGCGGCCCCGCGCGGTCAACAGTGGTGGAGAAGATTCATGGCAGGAGTCAACAAGGTCATCCTGATCGGCAATCTTGGCCGGGATCCGGAGGTCCGGTACATGCCGAGCGGGGGGGCCGTCGCCAACGTCCGGATCGCGACCAGCGAGACGTGGAAGGACAGGAATACCGGGGAGCCACAGGAGCGAACCGAGTGGCACAGCGTGGTCTTCTTCGGCAAGCTCGCCGAGATTGTCGGACAATATCTGCGCAAGGGCTCGAAGGTGTATGTCGAGGGCAAGCTGCGCACCCGCAAATGGCAGGGACAGGACGGCCAGGACCGTTATACGACCGAGGTCGTCGTCGATGTCGGCGGCACCATGCAGATGCTGGATGGAAAGGGCTCGGGAGGAGCCGGCGCGACAGCGCCTTACGCCCCGGATACGGGAGCCGGTGGTCATGTCAGAGAGCCTGCGCGCTCAGGCAGTGGCAGCCGGCCGCCTGACACCGGCGGTGGGGGTGACGACGACGGGCCTTTCGATGACGATATCCCGTTTTAGCAGCCCATTCCACGGAAGGGCGATTGAAGGCGATTGCCGGAGAATCTCGTCCCAGATGACGCCGAATTGCGGTTTGCCTTCAAGGAACACCGCCACGAGCATAGCCTGGCTATGTGGCTGCCGGTGCGACAATGAAGACGGGCGTCAAGACGAGTCAGCTGGTATGAGATCACACAGAAATCGCATAAGGGGTCTTTCCATGGGGCTGGCCAGGGCAGACACGCATCGGGCCGTGGATGGTCTACCCCTTGCGGGGAGGCTGCGTGGTCGATGAGGGCGCGACCCCGGAGGTGCGCTTGCTTTGGTTGCGGGCCGGCGTTGTCCGTCTCGGGTTCAGCCAGCGTCGGGTTCGGGTGGCGGCGCCCCGAGTCTCGTAAACCGCCGCCTCGGGAGACCGTCCCAGGGAGAGCCCGATGTGCAGGGTGCGAAGGGATATCAGAAAGGCTCCAACGCTGTTCGAACGGGCCACGGTTACCATCCGTGTCTCATCCAAATCGACACTCGGCCCGGAATATCACCCATGTCTCACTTCCCTCGCATTCTCCTCATTGGTTCGGACGGCCAGGTCGGATGGGAGCTGCGCCGCTCCCTGGCCCCGGTGGGTCAGGTGATCGCCGCGTCATTGGGCGGAGAGCTTGGTCCGTCGGTCGATCTCCTCGACAACGCGTCGGTGCGGCGGCTATTCCGTGAGACGGAACCGGACATGGTGGTCAACGCGGCCGCCTATACCGCGGTCGACAAGGCCGAGGCCGATGGCGCGCTTGCACAGGCGATCAATGCCGATGCGCTGGGTCTGATCGCTGAGCTC
Organism: Chromatiaceae bacterium; assembly: GCA_040775095.1. Classification (GTDB taxonomy): domain Bacteria; phylum Pseudomonadota; class Gammaproteobacteria; order Chromatiales; family Chromatiaceae; genus JAXGTD01. The sequence goes on from JAXGTD010000166.1 coordinate 6,242, forward strand.
GCGGCGGCTTCCCGCATCCCGGTGGTGCACTATTCGACCGACTTCGTGTTCTCCGGTGATACCGACCGCCCGTACCGGGAGGAGGATCCCCCGAATCCCGTGTCGGTATACGGCGAGACCAAGCTCGCGGGCGAGCGGGCCCTGCTCGAGTCCGACGCCGATGCCCTGGTGTTTCGCACGGCCTGGGTCTATGGCGTTCGGGGCAACAACTTTCTGCTTACGATGCTCAAGCTCTTCCGAGAGCGGACCGAGCTACGTGTGGTCAATGATCAGATCGGTACACCAACCTGGAGCCGGATGCTCGCGGAGGTCACCGCGCAGATCCTGTATCGTGTGGCCGTCGGTGATCTGGACATGGGGCGCATCAAGGGGCTGTATCACGTCACCAGTGCCGGGGCGACGTCCTGGTACGGCTTTGCGGAGGCCATCCGCGAGGCATCTCAGGACCGCTGCCGGTTGGTGCCGATCCCAACGAGCGAGTATCCGGCCCCGGCCCGGCGCCCGGCCTATTCAGTGCTCGACACGCGCCGCTTCCGCGAGACCTTTCATCTGACACTGCCGGATTGGCGCCAGTCCCTCTCGCTGTGTCTGGCAGATCTGCGCAGGACTCTCTAAGGAGACGCTGATCAAATGCCTTCCGGGCACTTGATCGGCTCGCACCTCGCGAGGCACGACTCGCGAGGTGCTCCATTTTCAAGCGCTTGCCGCGCTCAAAAATGCCGGGCCTTGCGTGGCCCGGGCGGGAAACGCTGTAAATCAGCGTTTCCTTAAGGCTGCGGCTGGCCAGAGCGTCCGCGGTGCGGTCGTGCGCTGCACGTGTGAACGCCTGATCAGCGCGGATCGAATCGATATTCCAGCAGATCGATGTCGCGGGCAAAATAGTTGGCGACCAACTCGGCGGTATTCGTGTCGTAGTATCGGCGGTAGTCGCTGTCGCGTTCGGTTGCCTGACGGCGATGCGGCAGGGCAGGCGGCTGGATGCCGATGCGCCGGCAGGCGGTCTCGAAGTCCGCGTTCAGCTGCTCGTAGCGGCCAATGAAGTCCACGCACAGCCGCCCATGGAGGTCGATCAGATAGTCGCTCTGCAACTCGATGGAGGTGTCGACGTGGTACTGATAGGGGCGGTCCGGGTCCAGCTTCCAGCGCAGAAAGTCGTCGAAGCGCTCGTGTCCGCCGAGATATTGCGGACGCTCGCGACGGATGTGGTGGAAGGAGCTCACCTGTAGATCCCAGGGGTTGCGCACGAACGCGAACTTGAACAGCCCCGCGAAGAATTCCCGCGGAAGCAGCTCTTTGGCGGCGATCACCTTGGCGTGGCGCGGCAGTTTGGTGGCGATTCGATGGCCGCTCAGGTGGCTGAAGCGCGAGCACAGAAACATCGGCCAGTACCACGGGTCTGCCCAACGCTGACGCTCCAACGCGGCCCGCACACTGGTCCCACCGGTCTTGGCGATGTGGATGAACAGGAAGCGGTGCTTGATGGACAGCAGCATGGATGGATTCTAGCGCTTCGGGTGCTTGCATGCCTGGGGCAAATGGGCCCCGGAC
>JAXGTD010000167.1:0-7782 GCA_040775095.1 Chromatiaceae bacterium
CCCTTCGCCCTTGAGAAAGGCCAACGCGGCCTTGAGGCTGTCGGTATCGATGTCGGCCAGTTCGCCGTCCGCGGCGCTCTTGAGATCCTTGACCCTCAGACCGGCGAGCTTTTCCGCGGTCGGGGGCAGACCGATACTGTCCGCCAGCACCCGGAGCAGCCCGGCCGGGGCAACGTCCGGTAGGGTACGGGCGGCCAGGCCGATGCGCAGGGCGATGTCTTCCGAGATGGGGCTAGGCATGGGTCGTGTCCCAGGGTGAATGCGCCGGATGGGCGTGGCTCGGAACTGAGCGCTCCAGCAGTCCCTTGGGTGGCTGCCGGGGGCCGCCGGGCGACCAGCGTCCGGGCGGCGGTCGCACTCGTCAGGCGGCGATGATGCAGTCGTCTTCCATACAGGAGGCGACGCACTGGGGCATGTCGTATTCGCCCTCGCACTCCGTGCAGGTCTGCGGGTCGATCTTGTAGATGCCCTTCCAGGGTGTGATGGAGTTGGTCGGGCAGGCGGGCTCGCAGTCGCCGCAGGCGGTGCAGACGTCTCTTACGATCTGAAGGGCCATGTCGTTCTCCAAGGTCAGGTAGGGCGGGGCGGCGATGGCCCCGGCCGTGAATGTCAGTTGGCGCGTTTGAAACGCAAAGTGGTCGGGAAGGCGGGGGGTGGGCTGATGGGATCGATGTACCATCTGGACCCATCGGTGAGGGCGACCTCGCCGCCCCAGGCGGCGTCGGTGTCGGTCTCGACCGAGGCGATGGTCTCTTCCATGTCCTTCTTGGCGACGTAGAACAGGAGTCCACCGCCTTCCTTCCTGCGGATCATCACGTTGGGCATCGGTTCACCTCGTGGTGGTTGTCGGGATTTGTCGGGTGGTGTCTTGCCGACCCGACCGACGGTGATTCGCAGGCCGGGCCAGGCGCCGCGCCTGGCCCGACGTTGCCCGGCTGTCACCGGATGAGGTCGTAGTTGTAGTCGGTGGTGCCCATGCCGCGGGTCTCGTCATCGAGCCGCTCCAGGACCGAGTTGACCAGGGTGGTCAGCATGTACATGGCCCCCTCATATCCCATGGTGGTCATGCGATGCAGATGGTGGCGGTCAAAGATCGGGAAGCCGATTCGGATCAACGGAACCTCGAACTCCTTGCCCTTGTGGAGCGTATCGCGCTGAATGAACTTGCCGTAGGAGTTGCCGATCATGAAGTCCGGTTTGTCGGTGAAGACCAGAGACCGGAAGTGCCATAGGTCGGCGCCGGTGTGGACCTGACCGGCCGCGCCATAGGGCGAGCCGGCGAGCAGGGCCTCGGCGGCCTTCTTCCAGCGCTTGTTGGCGTGGTGGCAGAGGATGTGCGTGGGTTCGGCGCCCAGCTCCAGCAGGAACTTGGTCATGCCCAGGACGAAGTCGGCATCGCCGTAAAGCGCGAACTTCTTGCCGTGCAGCCAGGCGTGGCTGTCGGTCATCATATCGACCAGGCGCCCACGCTCCTTGGCCAGCGACTCCGGGATCGGCTTGCCGGTCAGCTCCGAGACCTTCATCAGGAATTCATCGGTCCACTCCAACCCCATGGGGATGTCGATGTGGCTGGTCGGCTGTTTCCATGTGGCCTCGACGAATTTCTTGGTCTTCGGCAACTGCCAGGGCTGCAGCAGCAGGGTGTCGATGGCGTTGGGCGCGTCCTTCACCTCCGGGATGCTGGTGCCTCCGGCATACATGCGGTACTCGCCGTCCGTGGGGGTATCGAGGACCTCGGTCGGGTCGCAGAGCAGGGTGTGCGGGACACCCATCTCATCCATCATGCGGTGCATGACGCGGTAGTTGCCCAGGTAGGTCTCGAAGCCCGGCACGAGGTTGATCTTGCCGTTGCTGCCAACCTGCTTGTCGTCCATGGAGTTGAGGGTGAAGTAACGGATGATGCCCTCGAACATGTTGTCCCAGCCGGTCGTGTGCGACCCGACGAAGCTGGGCGTATGAGCGAAGGGGACCGGGAAGTCTTGGGCGATGTGTCCTTCCTTCTTGGTGTTGTTGATGAAGGCGTTGAGGTCGTCGCCGATGACCTCGGCCATGCAGGTGGTGGAGACGGCGATCATCTCGGGCTTATAGAGCGCCTTGGCGTTCTCCAGTCCATCGAACATGTTCTTCTGGCCGCCGAACACTGCCGCATCCTCGGTCATGGAGTCGGACACGCAGGCGATGGGCTCTTTGAAGTGGCGGTTGAAGTAGGTGCGGAAGTAGGCCACACAGCCCTGGGATCCATGCACGTAAGGCAGGGTCTTCTCGAAGCCCAGGGCACAGAGCACCGCGCCGAGGGGCTGGCAGGCCTTGGCCGGGTTGACGGTCAGGGCCTGACGCTGGAAGTTCAGCTCCTTGTACTCCTCGGTGGTGGTCCACTCGAAGACCTCCTGGATGCGCGCATCGCCGTGGCGCTCTTCAACCCCGTCTCGCTTGGCCGCGAGGTTGTCCTTGTATTCCGGCTCCCGAAACAGGGGGTAGCTCGGCATGATGTTGTCGACGGACTGGCTCATTTCAGTTCTCCTGCCGCGCCGCTCATCCGCGGACAACGGCAATCAAGACATGTCATGGGATCTGCTCTCGCCGTTTCCCGCTCCCCGGAGGGAGAGGGAAACCCGATCAGGCGCTGGCGGACAACGGGGCGGCGTCGGCTGCCGCCTCATCCTCGACCCAGGGTGCCTTCATCTTGGTCCAGCAGGGGTTGTTGATGGTCATGTCCATATCCCGGGCGAAGATGGCGAAGCCGTCATAGCCGTGATAGGGGCCGGAGTAGTCCCAGGAGTGCATCTGGCGGAAGGGGATGCCCATCTTCTGGAAGATGTACTTCTCTTTGATGCCAGAGCCGACCAGGTCGGGCTTGACCCGCTTGGCGAACTCCTCGAGCTCATAGCCAGTGATGTCGTCGTAGAGCAGGGTCGAGCTCCCCATCTCCTTGATCGTGCGGTCGTAGTCGTCGTTGTGGGCAAACTCGTAGCCGGTGCCGACCACCTCCATGCCCAGGTCCTCGTAGGCGCCGATGACGTGACGGGGACGCAGTCCGCCGACATAGAGCATCACACGCTTACCTGCCAGACGCGGTTTGTACTTCTCGATGATCGCGTCGTACCCGGCCTTATGCTTCTCGATGACCTTCTCGGCGTTGGCCTGAATGGTCTCGTCGAAGAAGGCGGCGATCTTGCGCAGGGATTCGGCGATCTTCGTGGGGCCGAAGAAGTTGTACTCGATCCAGGGGATCCCGTACTTCTCTTCCATGTGCCGGCTGATGTAGTTCATCGAGCGGTAGCAGTGGATGAGGTTGAGCTTGACCTTGGGGGTGAGCTCGATCTCCGAGAGGGTGCCGTCCCCGGCCCACTGGGAGACCACGCGCAGACCCATCTCTTCGAGCAGGATGCGCGAGGCCCAGGCGTCGCCGCCGATGTTGTAGTCGCCGATAACCGCGACGTCGTAGGGGGTGGTCTGGAACGACTCGTCACCATCGCGATTGCCGATGACCCAGTCACGGATCGAATCGTTGGCGATGTGGTGGCCCAGGGACTGGGATACACCGCGGAAGCCCTCGCAGCGCACCGGCACCACCGGCTTGTTGAGCTCCTTCCCCTTTTTCTTGGCAACCGCCTCGATGTCGTCACCGATCAGGCCGATTGGGCATTCGGACTGGATCGTGATGCCCTTGCTCAGCGGGAACAGTCCTTCGATCTCGGTGATCAGCTTGTCGAGCTTCTTGTCGCCGCCGAAGACGATGTCCTTCTCCTGAAAGTCCGAGGTGAAGTTCATGGTCCCGAAGGTGTTGATCCCGGTAACGCCGACATAGTAGTTCCGACGACCGGCGCGGGAGTATTGGCCACAGCCGACCGGCCCGTGGGAGATGTGGATCATGTCCTTGATCGGGCCCCAGACCACGCCCTTGGAGCCGGCGTAGGCACAGCCACGTACGGTCATGACACCGGGCAGGGACTTGCGGTTGGATGTAATGCACTTCTTCGACTGCTCGATCGACTGATCGTTGACCGCCAAGTGCTTGGTACGGTCCTTCTTGGCCTTTTCGGGGTAGACCTCAAGCACCTCCTGGATGAGGTCGAGGGTCTCTTCGCGACTCATGCTTGCCATGACGGCTCTCCGAAGTAGGGCGCCGCGGCTCATCCGCCGACGAGACGCCCGTTTGGACATCGATTACCCCGCTCCCGGCAGGAGGGGGAGGCAGGGTGCCGACTGGCACCCCTGGGTTGGGTACCCGTCAGGCCGCCGCCTCGGCGGAAGCAGACTGGCCGACGATGGACTCGTCTTCCTCGTCCATCAGACCGAACTCCATCAGCAGATCTTCCAACGCGTCCATGGTGATGGGGGTCGGGATCACGAAGTTTTGGTTCGCAATGATCTTGTTGGCCAGCGCGCGGTACTCGTCGGCCTGCTGGGCCTTGGGGTCGTACTCGATGACCGTCATGCGGCGGATCTCCGCGCGCTGGACCACATTGTCGCGGGGAACGAAGTGGATCATGTGGGTGCCGAGCTGGCGGGCCAGCTCCATGATCAGCTCGTCCTCCCGAGCGGTGTTGCGGCTGTTACAGATCAGGCCCGCGAGGCGCACGCCGCCGGAGTTCGCGTACTTGACGATGCCCTTGGAGATGTTGTTGGCGGCGTACATGGCCATCATCTCACCGGAGCAGACGATGTAGATCTCCTGGGCCTTGTTCTCGCGGATGGGCATGGCGAAGCCGCCGCACACCACGTCGCCAAGGACGTCGTAGAAGACGAAGTCCAGATCGTCTTCGTAGGCGCCTTCCTCTTCCAAGAAGTTGATCGCGGTGATGACGCCGCGACCGGCACAGCCCACACCGGGCTCCGGACCGCCGGACTCAACGCACCGGATGCCCGAATAGCCGACCTTGAGGACGTCGTCCAGCTCCAGGTCCTCGACGCTACCGGCCTCGGCGGCCATCTGCATGATCGAGTTCTGGGCCTTGGCGTGTAGGATGAGCCGGGTCGAGTCGGCCTTGGGATCACAGCCGACGATCATGACCTTTTTGCCTGCCTCGGCAAGGCCGGCGACAAGATTCTGGGTGGTGGTGGACTTACCGATACCGCCTTTGCCGTAGATGGCGCATTGACGCAGGGCCATGGGGATCTCCTTGGTTGCTTGCTGGACTCAGCAGGATGGATCAAACTCGGACAACCAAGTGAATGCAGAGCGCGTGCCAAGTTGAAATTAATCTTGTAACTATCGGTTATTCAATGTTTTATTCTGGCTCTTCACGGGAAGACTGATGAGTAACATAGCCGACAAGGCCGCGTGAGTTGTATGGTCAACGACAGAGAGATCCCCCCGAGCCCCTCCACTGACGCCGCACCCCCGGGACCGGGGCCGAGCCTGCCCGCGGCGGCGCGTCTGCCGTTGAATCGGTGCAACCTGCCGGCGGTCATCCTCGGCAGCCTGACCTTTCAGCAGCACCCGGTTGCGTTGGAGATCGATGGCATCCGCACCTTTCATTCCGACCTCTTCGTGGCCCTTGCGGGCACGGCGGACCAGGCGGAGCGCGCGCGGCGCTTTGAGGCCTATATGACCATGCGGTTTCGGCTGGACCGCCTCGACGAGGCCGGTCTGAATCTCGGTGGGGGCGGGAGCGGCCAGGGGAGGTGGCGACGGCAACGGGCCAACGCAAACTATCTGCGCATGGTTCGCGGCTGGTCCTTTGACTCCGACGGCCGCGAGGGGGCCATCCTCAAGGCCTGGACCGAGACCCGCTTTGGGCTGCTCGCCCGCCACCACGGCGGCCCGCTGCATGGGCGGGGCAGCGAGGCCTATCAACAGTACCTGATCCAGGGTTGTGCCGGACTCTACGGCACGAATGCCCTCGAGGCCCAGCTCGACCTGCTCTACACCTATTGCCAATACGAGCTCGGGCGCGCGTACCCAGACCAACCACACCTGACCCTGTATCGGGGCATCAACCGCATCGACGAGCACGAGGTCCTGGAGCGCCGGCCGGATGGGGAGTACCTGGTGCTGCTCAATAATCTGAGCTCTTTCACCCTCGATCGGGAGCGCGCCGACGAGTTTGGAGACTACATCCTCGAGGCCCGGGTGCCGTTACCGAAGGTGTTCTTCTTCCACCGGCTCTTGCCCGGCATGCTCAAGGGCGAGGACGAGTACGTGGTGATCGGTGGTGTTTACGCGGTGCGGATCTGCACCGTTTGAATAAGCGGAGTCGCTCGGTGGATCGCAGCCGGTGCAGGTGAACGCCGCGAAAGGGCGCGTCCAGGCGCCCTCCAGTCCGTCCAGGGCTTATCCCGTGCATCTGCATCGCGATCGGCGTGGCCCGGTGAAGCAACCCAGCTGAACGCGACATCGCGGAGCGGCTTGACAGCTCACGACAGATCGGCCACGAATGGGCCCTGGTGGTCACGCCGCTTGAGCGGTAGCGCGGTCTGCTGCCATCCGTGCATGATTGGCAGGGCTTTTGTTCGGACCGCGGCGTTCCCATCAGTTGCTTCAGAAGCGCCGAGACCCCGTGGATTCGCCGGTTGCCGCGCTATGACGCAAATCTTCATCAGCCACTCGAGCCATGATCGCGATCTGGTGGTCTCGCGCCTGAAGCCGGCGCTCGAGGCGAGCGGATTCGTGGCCTGGTGCTCGTCCGCTGATCTGGAGGTCGCCGCGAACTGGGAGCAGCAGATCCGGACCGCGTTGGCCTGCTCGGACTGGTTTGTCGTCGTGCTGTCGCCGGATGCGCAGCACTCCGAGTGGGTCCAGGCGGAGACCCACTGGGCGCTGGAGCATCTGCGCGGGCGGGTGATTCCCATCATGGTCCGTAGCTGTACGCCAACTGACCTGCATCTGCGGCTTGGGACCTTGCAGTTCATCGATTTTCGCGCCGGATTCGAGGCCGCGCTTCGGGAGCTGGTCGCGTTGATCCAGGGCAGGGAGCAGGGGCAGTGCCTGCCCCCTGCGAGTTTGGCAGAGACCGATGGATCGGCCCGAACGACCCTGGTTGGTCAGTCGCGGCACGCCTCGCTCCTGGTCCGGGTCATCCGTGCCGACGCCCCGGCCTACGAGGAACGGTTGGAGGTGCACAACTCGGCGACGATCGGGCGTGCCGCGCAGGCCCATCTGCGTGTGGACGATGATTGCGTCTCACGAAGGCATGCCCGCATCGCGGTCGTCGTCGACGACGGGCGCGTCGGCCTGACGGTGATGGATCTGGGCAGCGCCAACGGCACGTTTCTAAACGGCGATCTGGTGCAGATCCCAAGGCGGATCGTGCCCGGGGACGTTGTGGTCGTTGGCGACTGTGAGCTGCAGGTCCGCGAGATCCGTTAACGAGCCGCCGGCTCGATGCCTTCGGGGCGGAAAATCGGCTCGCGAGGCACCGGCTTTTCCCCGGTCCGGGCGGAAAGCCCCTTCCGATTGTGCCTCCTTCGGCATTGGACCCCTGCCGCCCAACGGGACCCCGGGCGTTGCGTCTGTCCAACCTCGCTTCTGGTCGCCGCGCTCTCCTACCAGAGCCTGGTGCAGCCGCGCGTGGGCCTCGTTCGCCTGCTCGCCACGCACTGAGCTCTCGTCCGCATCGCCCGGAAAAGCCTGCATTTTCGCTGACCATGGCCCCTCCCAGTCGCGTGAGGGGGGCTTGACCGACGGTTGCAGCCCGGGCTAGTTTTACCCGTTTCAGAGGTCTCTCCGCCTGCCGCCGCCTGGATATCCTATCCGTTTGATCGCAGCCCAAAAAATATTGGCGAGGACCTCGAATAAGAATAGCGTAATATTACGCGGCGCTAAATCCCACACACACA
>JAXGTD010000168.1:0-7640 GCA_040775095.1 Chromatiaceae bacterium
CGGCGAGCTCGTCGAGCCAGGCCAGGGTCGCGGGCCTGCGCGCGACGCCGACGACCGATTCGCCGTTGGCCAGATAAGCTTGTGCGACGCGCCGGCCGACATCGCCGCAGCCCAGAATCAACATCGAACGAACCCCCGTCTCGCGTCGGACGACGCCGGTAGCGCAACCACTTCACCAGCCGCGTCGCATCGGTTGAAGTCGGCATGATCGTCGGTACATGTTATGGTCAATAAGGTCTCATCCCAAATCTTTACATCCCGATCAGCGCAGGAGCGCCATGAGCTTCACCATTGAGACGGAACCCGGCCAACATCGATTCCAGGTGGATGCGGGACAGACCATTCTGGATGCCGCGTTGAAACAGCATGTCGGGCTACCCTACGGGTGTCGCAACGGCCAGTGCGGGAGCTGCACCGCCGAGCTCCTGTCAGGTGAGGTCGATTACCCGAGCGGCAAGACCGAGGCGCTCTCGGGGCAGATCGCCGGCGCCTGCCTGACCTGCCAGGCGGTGCCGCGAACCGATGTCCGGCTGCGCATCGCCGAGTTGGAGAGCGCGGCCGAGATCGAGCCGCGTATCCTGCCTTGCCGCATCGAAGAGAAGACCCGCCTTAACCATGATGTCATGCGCTTGCAGCTCAAGCTCCCGGAACATCAGCGGCTCCAGTTTCTCGCCGGACAATACCTGGATTTCATACTCCGCGACGGACGCCGCCGAGCGTTCTCGATCGCCAATGCGCCGCATGACGACGCGCTCATCGAGCTGCACGTGCGCCGTGTCCCGGGCGGCGAGTTCACCGATTACGTGTTCGACGAGCTCCCGGAGCGGGCGATCCTGCGCGTACAGGCCCCGCTTGGCACCTTCGTGCTGCGCAAGCACTCCAAACGACCCATCGTGCTCGTTTGCGGCGGCACCGGGTTCGCGCCGATCAAGGGCATGATCGAGCACGCGTTTCATGTCGGCATCAAACGGCCCATGACGCTTTATTGGGGCGTTCGCTCGCGCCGCGACCTCTATCTTCCGGAGCTCCCCCAGCGCTGGCGTGAGCGGCACGAAAACTTCCGCTATGTGCCGGTCTTGTCAGAGCCGGACGCGGACTGGAGCGGACGCACCGGCTACGTGCACGACGCCGTCGTCCAGGACCACCCCGACATCGCCGCCTTCGATGTCTATCTCAGCGGCCCGCCCGTGATGGTCGAGGCCGGGCGCAGCGCCTTCGAGGCCCTCGGGCTGGGCATGGACCACATGTTCTCCGATGCCTTCGAGTGGGCGGCAGACAGCCCCGGGAAAAAGGCAGGCGGCAGCGACTGAAGGGGGCGTGCGCCTGGATGACCCGGCCGGGCCCCGGCCATGGACGAGATCGGCCCGCGATCCGATCCGGGCGGTGCGATGCCCAGGTTACGGCCTGGCCGACGACCTGGAGCCGCCGGGACGAAACCGAAGCGCAAGAAGCAGCGGCGGCCCCGGCTCGGGCTGCCCCCGGCACGCGCGGGGTCCTGCATCAACGCTCCGGGGCCGCCGCCGCCGACGGCGCGGTGGTATCAGCGCCCGCGCCTTCCGGCGTGCCGGCGCGCGTCTGTAGACGCATCGCGATCTGCTCGATACGCGCGGCCAGCGCCGCACGATCGATCGCCTGCACCTGCCGGCGCAGCACCGTCAGACCCTCTTCCAGATCCTTCGCCTCCGGACGCGCCGCCGGGTAATGGGCACCAACCATCCGCTCGACACCGGCGCCGGCAAGACGCAACAGGGTCGCGTCCCGCAGTACCAGCGCCGTCTCGGCCACATCGAGCTGGGCCTGCAGTGCCTGTCGAAACGCGGCGTCGATCGCGGGGCCGTCTCGATCGGCATCGCCCGCTATGGCCGCATCCCCATCAGCACCAAGGGGCGGCAACCTCGCGGCCGCGCGCGACACCGCCTCGAGTTGCCCATGCAGGGCCGGCCAATCGATTCGGGCCGAGGCGATCAGGCCCGTTGACAGCCGGCCGAGCTCGGGGCCGACCTGGGCCGAAAGCGATGCATCCAGACCGGGCAGCTCGGCGGCCACGTTGCTCAACGTCTCCGCGGCCGCCGAAACATCTTCGCCACCCGACACCGCCCGCGCGGCCCCGGCGACACGCCGCGCGGCCCCCGCGATCGCCAGCCGGCGCGTCTCGGCCGCCGGATCAGGCCCTTTGGCAGCCGTCCCGGCAAGGCGCCCCGCGATGCGCGCCCGCCATGCCGCGACCTCTTCGCGCTCCAAGGCCAGCAACTCCTCGCGGCGCAAGAGGTTGGCCTCCTGTATCCCGAGTTGCTCGCGCTGCGCATTCACCCTGGCCTGCGCCTGGGCAATGCGCTGGTCGAAGTCTTGCTGGCGCTGACGCGCCGCGCTCAGGGAGGCACCCATGGCATCCATGCTCTCGCGCAGGCTGTCCCAATAGAAATGCCCCACCGCCACCCCGCCGACGATCAACAGGAGCAGCAGGGGGGTCAGCAGCAGGGGCACCCAGGGCAGGCGCCGGGGCGTATTACGGCCGGGGTTGCGGGACTGGCGCATTAGCGGCCCACGCGGCGCGCCAACAGCAGGCGGCACAGCGCATCGACGATCGCCTCGTCACTCGCCTCGCGCACCACCGCAACGGTGCGAAAACCAAGCCCGATCGCGGTGCCCGCCCCCCGCTCGCTGAACACGACCAGCGGTAGCGAAAACAGCCATGGGCGCGCCGAGGGCTCGACCAGGTCGACGAGATTGGTCAGGATCTCATCGCTGGTGACCGTGACGAACCCGATCTCCCGCCGCCAGGTCTCGATCAACCCCGCGGTGCTGACACTCGGCGGCGCGCGTCGGTAGACCTCGGCATAGGCCACATTCGCGCCGCGCTCGGCCAGGGTCTCTCCCAGCAGCGGGAGCCCACCGACACCGCGGACGATCAGCACGCGCTGTCCGCTCACCCTGGCCAGCTCCGGGAGGGCCAGCAACGAGGCGCTGTCAAAGCGCTGCGCGGGGATCAGATCCGGCGGATGACCGGCCTGCGTGAGGGCATCGGCGGTCGCGCGGCCGACCGCGGCGATACGCGCCCCATGGAATGGATCACCGGGTGGCACCAGCGCCAGCGCCCCGGCCACCGCGTTGCGGCTGATGAAGACGATCAGATCCCAGGGCTCGCTCAGCCGTGCCCGCACCAGCTCCATATCCTCGGCCGGCCGGATCTCCATTGTCGGAAAGGCAACCGCCCGCCCGCCGGCGGCCTCGATCAACCGGCACAGGTCGGCGGACTGCATCGCCGGGCGGGTAACCAACACCCCCGCTCCGGCGAGGTCACAGGGGGGAGTCATTGTTCGCGCAGCGCCTCGAGGATCTCGCCGGCGCCCTGGGCAATCAGCTCCTCGGCCACGGCCGTGCCCAGGCGCTGCGCATCGCCGCACGGTCCGGAGCGCTCGGCACGCAACAGCACCTTGCCGTCCGGGGATCCGACCAGGCCACGCAGGTGCAGCACGCCGCCGTCATGCACCGCATGCCCCGCGATCGGCACCTGACATCCGCCGTTCAGGCGCGCGTTCATCGCCCGCTCGGCCTGCACCCGTTGCGCGGTCTGCTGGTGATGCAGCGGTGCGATCAGGGCGTTGACCCGCGCGTCGTCGCGGCGGCACTCGATGCCGATGGCCCCCTGACCAATCGCCGGGAGGCTCTCATCGGTGGCGATCAGCGCGCGAATGCGCTCACGGAACCCGAGCCGGATGAGCCCCGCGGCGGCCAGAATGATGGCGTCGTACTCGCCGGCGTCGAGCTTCGCGAGCCGCGTATTGACGTTGCCACGCAGGGGCTCGAGGCGCAGATCCGGACGCCGCGCCAACAACTGGCATTGCCGACGCAAGCTCGAGGTGCCGACGCAAGCGCCCTCGGGCAGCAGGTCGATGCCGTCGTAGCGGTTGGACACCAGGGCATCGCGCGGATCCTCGCCGTCCATGATCACGGCCAGGTGCAGCCCGTCCGGAAAGTCCATCGGCACATCCTTCATCGAGTGCACCGCGATGTCCGCGGCGCCCTCGAGCATCCCGGTCTCCAATTCCTTCACGAACAGGCCCTTGCCGCCGACCTTGGCCAGCGGCGCGTCGAGGATCCTGTCACCACGGGTGGTCATGCCAACGATCTCGATGACGAGCCCCGGATGCAGCCGACCGAGCGCCGAGGCCACGAATTGCGCCTGCCACATCGCGAGCGGGGATTTTCGGGTGGCGATGCGGATGCACTCGGTCATAGACGATTTCCAACGATTCGGATGGGAAGGAATGGTGCGCGGGCGTCGTGGATCGCGCCCAACAGGTCGGACGCAATCGCGCGGTGCCGATGCCCGCCCACGAGCCGGACCCGAACGGGCCGCGATGGGTCTGTCGGCACCGGCAAGGCCGCAAGCGCGGGCACCCGCCCTCGCGCATTATAACGAAACGCCCCCGCTCTTCGATGCGCGCTCTGCGATGCGCTCCAGACTATCTGCCCGCTGCCGGGCGCCAAACCCGCCTGCCCCAGGCCCGAGACATTGGACCACGACAGGGCGCCGGCGATCACACGACCCACCTGCCCCAGGTGTGAAGAGCCTGGGGTAGGTCCCGGGCCGTGCCGCAACGCGGCCCACGTCGTCACCGCTACGCGAACCGGCAATAATCCCAGGAACGGCAGTTGACCGCCACGCACGTGACGCAAGCTACTGTATTAATTGTGCTAACATGGTTTCCGTCGGCTCACCGCCTGGGTGCAGGGCGCGACGACCCCCATGGCACGCACCACGCCGCGCCTGACTGCTTTACACCTCGTTGGAATAGAACGACGATTCCGCCTCATTGTGCCTTGCCAGACACCTCGCGTTACGCACCCTGGCGGCCGTCCAACTGCCGTTTCTAGGATAATGCGTCCACCGGTGCCCCGCGACGCGGCGTCATCGGTCCGATCCTACCGACAACCCCAGCACATTCGGCCCTGCCATGAACCAACACCACCCCGCCGGCAAGCCCTGGGCCGGTCGCTTCGACCAACCCACCGACGCCTTCGTCGAGGCATTCACGGCCTCGGTCGGGTTCGACCAACGGCTCTATGCCCAGGATATCGCCGGCTCCATCGCCCACGCCCGGATGCTGGCGCGCCAGGGCATCCTCAGCGACACGGAGCGCGAGGCCATCATCGCGGGTCTCCAGCGCATCCAGACAGACATCGAGCAGGGTCGCTTCGTCTGGTCGGTGCCGCTCGAGGACGTCCACATGAACATCGAGGCCGCGTTGACCGCGCAGATCGGCGACGCGGGAAAGCGCCTGCACACCGGGCGCTCGCGCAATGATCAGGTCGCGACCGATATCCGGCTTTGGCTGCGCGAGGAGATCGATGCCCTGACCAGCGGCATCCACCGCCTGCAGGACGCGCTGCTCGCCCTTGCCGAGCGTGAGGCGCAAAGCATCCTGCCCGGGTTCACGCACCTGCAGGTGGCGCAGCCGATCACCTTCGGTCACCACATGATGGCCTGGTACGAGATGCTCGAGCGCGATGCCGGTCGCCTCGCGGACTGCCGCAAGCGCGCCAACGTGATGCCGCTGGGCGCCGCCGCGCTGGCCGGCACCACCTACCCGATCGACCGCGACTACACCGCCGCGCTGCTCGGCTTCGAGCACCCCGCCGAGAACTCGCTCGATGCGGTCTCCGATCGCGACTTCGCCATCGAGTTCACGGCCGCCGCCGCGATCCTGATGATGCACCTGTCGCGTTTTTCCGAAGAGCTGATCATCTGGTCATCCGCCCAATTCGGATTCATCGAGCTCTCGGACGCCTTCTGCACCGGCTCGTCGATCATGCCGCAGAAAAAGAACCCGGACGTCCCGGAGCTGATCCGCGGCAAGACCGGACGCATCTTCGGGCACCTGATGGCCTTGCTTACGCTGATGAAGGGCCAACCACTGGCCTACAACAAGGACAATCAGGAGGACAAGGAGCCGCTGTTCGACACCGCCGACAACCTGCGCGGGGCGCTGAAGGTCTTCGCCGACATGATGGGCGCCCTCACCTGCAACCACGAGCGCATGCGCGCCGCCGCGCTGCAGGGTTTCTCCACCGCCACCGATCTGGCCGACTATCTGGTGCGCGCGGGCATCCCCTTTCGCGACGCCCACGAGATCGTCGGCAAGGCCGTCGCCCTGGGTGTGCGCGAGGGACGTGACCTCTCGGAGCTCGACCTGGAAGAGCTCCGCGGTTTTTCGCCGGTGATCGGCGAGGACGTCTACGCGGTACTCTCACTCGATGGTTCCGTGGCCGCCCGCGATCACCTCGGCGGCACCGCCCCCGCCCAGGTCAGGGCCGCGATCGCACGCGCTCGTGCACGCCGCGAGGGGGCGCTGACCCCGTGACTTGAGGCGACGCCGATCGGCTGCCCTGCTGGCATTGGATTCGCTCCATGTCCAATCACATATGGGCGACGGAGTACGGCGGGCCAATCACCTGCGCGCCGGAAACGCCTCAGATCCGCGTTTGCTTGAACGCGTCATCCCGGTGCTGGCGAAGGATCTTGTCGAGCTCATTGCAGTAGAGCTTCACCTTGAGCCCCTGGTTCGGCAGCATCATCGTGAAGTAGTACCCCGTGAGCGTCTTCGTAAAGTACCGGCGAACAAACTCCTCGGTTGCCTTTCGTCTGAGTGCGAGATGGGCATCGTTTTTCAGGAACCTGGTGTTCGCGAGCTCTTTGGGTGCATACCCGCTGGGGATCAGGTACAGGTTCTTTTCAACGCCGGAGATCGCCGGGACATCGAGCACATCGACCAGCACGTCCCCGTAGCCCTTGTTCTCGTCCCAGCCCGCGGCATCCTTCCACGCGGGATCGATGCGAAAAATGCATTTTTGCATCTCACTTCGCCGGTGACGTTCCTCCGGCGGATGAAAGGGCTTGCGACACCAGATATGAAACTGTAAAGCCAGCGCGGCGACGAGTGTCGAACAGGTGGCAATGTTGGTGAGGCGTGGTTCCTGCCACACCGCAAAGGCGGCCACGATAAGCGCCAGCGCACTGAACCCGAAAGCAATCCTGGGTTGCAGCATCGGTATCCCATCCCCTGTGGTGATGTCCCCAATAGCTCACTCGAAGGCAAAGTGCTTCTCTTCGACCAGGCGCGCGCAGGCATCCACCACCTCGGCCTCGAACCAGGTGCCGCGCTTGGCGCGGATCTCATCGAGCGCGACCTTCAGTCCCAGGGCCGGGCGGTAAGGCCGGTGGGAGCTGATCGCCTCCACCACGTCGGCCACCGCCATGATGCGCGCCTCCAGTACGATCTCATCCCCTTGCAGACCTTGCGGGTAACCGGAGCCATCGAGGCGCTCGTGGTGCTGCCGGACCATCTCCCCGATCGGCCAGGGAAAGGGGATGGCCTTGACGATATCGTAGCCCACGTCCGGGTGGGTCCTGATCAATCCGAGCTCCTGCTCGGTCAGGCGCCCGGGGCGGTTGAGGATCTCGGCCGGCACATAGATCTTGCCAATATCGTGAATCAACGCCCCGAGGCGCACACCGTTAATCCGGGACTCTGACAGGCCCATCTCCGCGGCAATGGCGACCGAGAGCTCCGCCACCCGTTTCTGCTGCCCGGCCGTATAGGGGTCGCGTTTCTCCACCGTCAGGCTGATGACCTGGA
>JAXGTD010000169.1:0-7476 GCA_040775095.1 Chromatiaceae bacterium
GCTCACCGCGTACGACCGGATCCGGGATGCCTGAGCGCGGCGCATCATGCGCCGGCCCGGCTCGGCCGCCTCAACGTTCCCCAAGGATACGCTGCACGACACAGCCGGCCAGCGTCAGTCCGAACAGTGCCGGCAGATAGCTGATGGTGCCGTTGACGGCGCGCGGGCGGCCGCGGCCGGTGGCCTGGGGCGGCAGCGGTGGCCGCGGCGGCTCGTCGGACCAGACCGCCAGCACGCCGCGCTCGATGCCGCGCCGACGCAGTCGCCGTCGCACCTCGCGCGCCAGTGCGCAGCCCTGGGAGCTCATGACATCACCGACGCGCACACGGGTCGGGTCGAGCCGGCCGCCGGCGCCCATGCTCGCCGCCACCGGCACCCCCGCCTCGACCGCCGCGGCGATCAGCGCGACCTTGCTGCTCAGGCTGTCGATCGCGTCGATCACATGATGAAAGCCCGAGCCACCGACCAACACCGGCATCTCGTCGGCGGCCAGGAAGCGATCGATCACGCTCAGCCGGCAATCCGGATTGATGTCCGCGATGCGCTGGGCCATGACCTCCGACTTGTCGCGACCGATGGTGGAACGCAGCGCGCACAATTGCCGATTGAGATTGGAGGGGGCTACCTGGTCGAAGTCGGCGATGGTCAGGCGGCCAACGCCGGCCCGGGCCAGGGCCTCGGCCGCGAACGCGCCGACCCCGCCTAGCCCCACGAGCAGCACATCGGCCTCCTGCAACCGCGCGATGCCCGCGTCGCCGACGAGGATATGGGTGCGCTCCCAGGGTGTAGCGCTGGGCTCGAGCCCGTTGTCTGCATCATCCGGATCGTGGCTCAAGTCTGGTCTCCGCGCTCGTCCAGGCCAAGCACCGCTCGGGCGTTGGCGGTGGTCTGCGCCGCGATCTCGGCGGGCTCGGCATCGCGCACCGCGGCCAGCGCCGCGAGCACCTCCGGCAGGTACTCTGGGCTGTTGCGCTGATAACGGTGGGAGGCGACGGTCATGTCCGGGGCGTCGGTCTCGAGCACGATCGCCTCCGGCGGGAGCTCGCGCGCAAGGCGCCGCAATCGGGTCGAGCGCTCAAAGGTGAGCATGCCACCGAAGCCGAGCCGAAAGCCGAGCCCCAGATAGGCACGCGCCTGCTCCAGGCTGCCGTTGAAGGCGTGGGCGATGCCGCCGCGGGTACCGCCGCTTCGACGCAGGGCCGCCAGCACCTCGTCGTGGGCTTTGCGCACGTGCAGCAGCACCGGCAGCGCGGCGTCGCGGGCGATCTGCAGCTGCCGGAAGAACAGGTCCCGCTGGCGGGCGCGATCGGCCTCGCGCAGGTGATAATCCAGCCCGATCTCGCCAATCGCGACCAGCTCGCCATCGGCCAACAGGCGTTCGAGCCCCGCGAGATCGCCGTCGCGATGCCGGTGGGTCGCGACCGGATGCAGGCCGAGCGCCGGGTACAGATCGGCGTGGGCCCGGCACAACGCCAGCAACCCCGGCCAGCCCGCGGCGTCGATCGCCGGGACGACGATCGCCTCGACCCCGACCGCCCTCGCCCGCGCGAGCACCAGGGCGCGGTCCGGGTCGAACGCGGCGACATCGAGGTGGCAGTGGGTATCGATGAGCGGCATCCGCGCCTCACGCCGGGTTCGCCGGCCCCCTCACGCCGCGCGCATCAGTCATCGCTGCCGCCACGGCGAATGTCGCGGACAAAAAATCGCTTGCCCGGCCCCGCGCCAACCAGCCGCGCCTGCACGTCGAACAGCTTGGTGGCCTTGATCAGCTCGCTCAACTTCGCATATCCGTAGTTGCGTTGATCGAACTGCGGCGCGCGCTTATTGATGGTGTTTCCCACCGCCGACATCTCGGCCCAGCCATCATCGTCGGCGCTGTCTTCGGCGGCCTTGCGCAACAGGGCCACGAGCTTCGGGTCGGTGCGCAGCTCCTTGGTCCCCTTGCGCGCCGGCGGCGCCACACCCGGCTCGTCACCCTTGAGCAGCTCGGTGAAGATGAACTTGTCGCAGGCGGCCACGAAGGCCTCCGGGGTCTTCTGCTCGCCGAAGCCGTAGACCTTGAGGCCGGACTCGCGGATGCGGGCGGCAAGCGGCGTGAAGTCGCTGTCGCTCGAGACCAGGCAAAAGCCGTCGTAGCGGCCACTGTGGAGCAGGTCCATCGCGTCGATGACCATGGCCGCATCGGTCGCGTTCTTGCCCTTGGTGTAGGCGAACTGCTGGCGCGGCTGGATCGAGTGGCGCAGCAGCACCTCCTTCCAGCCGGCGAGGTTGGGCCGGGTCCAGTCGCCATAGATGCGCTTGACCTGTGCGGTGCCATAGTTCGCGACCTCTTCCAGAAGTCCATCGATCACCGACGACTGGGCGTTGTCGGCGTCAATCAGTACGGCGAGGCGCTGATCGGTCTTCTCGGGCATGTCGGGACGTCTCCTCAGACTATGACGCTGGTTACCACATCAGGTCGTCGGGGACCTGGAACTCGGCGTACTCGTCGTCGGTTTCCTGACCCCCGCCGGGTCGGTTCAGCACCAGCACCAGACTCGGATCCCGCTCGGCCACACGCGCCGCGGTCTGGGCCGTCACCAGCTCGTAGAAGGTATCCTGCCGCACGATCGCGAGCCGCCCGTCGACGATGCCACGGTGCTGCTCGGTGTTGACGTACAGCCGCTTCAACGCGTTGCCGTCGGTAAAATTGTAGGCCAGGTCGCCGCGTTCCCGACGCACGCGATTGTCGTGGATGAGCTGGCGCAGCGCGTTGGCCTCGGCCTTGCGGCGGGCCTGCTCGTCGCGTTCGCGATTGAGCTCGCGATCGCGTCGCTCCTTCTCCGCACGGGCCTGCCGCGCGCGGCGCTCCTGTGCCAACGCTTCCTCGTCACCGCCCTGGCGCTTGTTCTTGCGCTTCTGGGTCTTGGTCTGCTTGAGCTTCTGCTCGCTGACCAGCCCCGCCTTGAGCAGCTGTTCCTGCAGCGAGTTTGCCATGGCCGTCTTCCCCTGCCCATTGGATGCCTTGTTCACGCGGATCCCTGTTTGCGGAATCCGCACCGGTTTTGCCCTGCATTGTACAGGGCGCGACCCGCCGGCAGGCGATCGGATGCGCACCGCGGGCCACGCTGGCACGAGCGCTCCTGTCGCTCGCGTCCCGCTGTCGGTAGAATCCCGGCCCGTGGCCACCAGGGCGCTCCCCGGCAGAGGCGGTCGTTGCGACATTCCGCCCGGTGCAGCCCTTCGCCGTTCAGACTCTTTAATCTGCCACCATCAGGAGATTCCCAATGAAGCGTCTCGCATTCCTCGTGCTCGGAGGTATCGCGCTCGGCATTTTCGGTGCCGTCGATGCCTCCGCCCAGGACCTAGGCTATGTCGATATGGAACGCGTGCTCCAGGACAGCCGCATGGGGAAGGCCGCCCAGGCCGAGCTGGAGAAACGCTTCGGTGACAAGCGCACCCCCTTGCAGGAGGAAGAGCGCGCCATTCGCCAGCTGCAGCAGAACGTGGAGCGTGACAAGCCACTGATGAGCCAGAAGCAACTGGAGAAAAAGGAGGCCGAGATCAAGCAACGGATCGAGACGTTCGAGAAGGAGTTCACGGCGATCCAGAAGCAGATCCTGCAGGCGCAGCAGGAGGAAGGCAGGAAGATCCTCCCCCCAGCGCGCGATGCGGTCCACGAGGTCGCGAAGAAGAAGAAACTGGCCATCGTGTTCGAGGCGAGTCAGGCCGGTCTGTTGTACCTGGATCCGGCCATCGACGTGACCGATTCGGTGATCAAGGCGATGGACGAGAAGACAAAATAGCCCGCGGCACTGCGCCCCCGCGCACCGGCATCCTCCGCCGCCGTCCCGCCCGCCTGGTCTGCGCGCGGGCGGGCGTGCCGGGACTTTTCGCATTTTTCCTAATCCAGATCAGGCATCACATGACGAGTCTGTTTCTGCGTGGTCAGACGCTGGTCTACAATGCCATCGGACGCGTGCAAACAGATGAAGCCGCGTGCGTTTCCGGTAACACCTAAATCCTGATTTTTCTGTCGCGGGCGCCCAGACGGGGGCCGGCGCCTCGGAGGACAAATACCCGATGCTTGGAGAAAAACACGACCTGCTGCACGAGTTTCCAGAGCTCGAAACCAAGATCGACGAGATGCGCAAGACCAGCGCACCCTTCGCCGGGCTGATGAACGACTACGACGCGGTCGATGCCAAGATCCGCCAGCTCGAGGAGCTCGGCACACCGGTGGCCGACGAAACCATCGAGGATCTCAAGAAGGAACGTCTGCTGCTCAAAGACAAGCTCTACGCGTTGTTGCGGGGATAAGCGGGTTTCGCCGGTCCTCTCTCTCGGGACCGGCCTACCCAGAACCGAACAAAAACCGTCGCCCGACGCCTCGCCCCGCGCTAAGACGTGCTTTTCCATCCCTCCCGGGCAGCCGCCACCGGCCTGATCCCGACGAGCTCACCGGCAACATCGGCATCGCGCGCACGCGCTCAGGGCGCGTTCTTGCGCAGTCGCCGCGCGCGTTTTTCGTCTGCTTCCACGCCGCCTGCCTGAAGCGGCCAGCCAAATCGACCCAAGAGGCCCCGATCCCGATGCGCTCCTCCATGCAAGACGCCAGCCTGAGCGATCGGGCCCGCAGCCGAAACATCAAGCCGCTAGTCCGGCTCCTGCGCTTCGCCCGCCCCTATCTCGGCCGGGTCATCATCGCCCTGATTGCGCTGCTGGTGGCAGCCCTCGCGCTGCTCGGGTTCGGCCAGGTCATCCGGACCGTGGTCGACTATGGCCTTGCGCACGGTTCGCGCCGAACGCTGGACCTCGCCCTGCTGCTGTTTCTCGCCGTCGTCGTCGTGCTCTCGGTGTCGATCATGGTGCGCGGCTATCTGTTGAACTGGATCGGCGAACGGGTCGTGGCCGATGTCCGCAAGGCGGTCTTCAACCGGGTGCTGGCCCTGGACGTGGGGTTTTTCGAGACGACACGCACCGGCGAGGTGATCTCTCGCTTGACCAGTGACACCGCACTGTTGCAGATCGTCATCGGCTCGACACTCGCCATCACACTGCGCACCTCGATCCTCGCCCTCGGAGGCATCGTGATGCTCGCCATCACCAGCCCCGCGCTGACCGGGATGGTGCTGCTGGGCGTGCCCTTCGTGGTACTCCCCGCCTGGGTGCTGGGCTCCCGGGTCCGGCGTCTGTCGAGGCTCAGCCAGGATCGCATCGGCGATGTTGCCGCCTATGTCGACGAGACCCTCCACGGTATCCGCACGGTGCAGGCCTTCTGCCACGAACAGATCGACCAGCGCCGTTACGGCGAGAGTGTCGAGGGCGCCTTCGACACCGCGATGCGTCGGTCGCTGGTGAGCGCGGCCCTCAGTGGCCTGGTGACGCTGTTGACCTTCGTCGCGATCGGCATCGTGCTCTGGGTCGGCGGCAGGGAGGTGCTGGCCGGGCACCTGACCGGCGGCGAGCTCTCGGCATTCCTGTTCTACGCGATCCTGGTCGCGGGCTCCTTTGGCTCCCTCAGCGACCTCGTTGGCCAGCTGCTGCGCGGGGCCGGGGCCAGCGAACGACTCATGGAGCTGTTGCAGACACAGCCGGCCATCGTCGCGCCGGAAAAACCCCGGCAGCTGCCGGTTCCGGTGGCCGGCCGGGTGCAGGTGCAAGCCCTGAGCTTTGGCTATCCGGCCCGGCCGGACTCGCTGGCCCTGCGTGATCTCGACCTGACCATCGCCCCCGGCGAGCGTGTCGCGCTGGTCGGGCCGTCGGGCGCTGGGAAATCGACGCTGTTTCATCTGCTGCTGCGCTTCTACGACCCACGCCAAGGCCGCCTCCTGCTCGATGGTGTCGACCTGCGCGAGCTCGACCCCGCCCAGTTGCGCCGACACCTGGCCATCGTGCCGCAGGATCCCGTGATCTTCGGCGCCGACGCGTGGGAGAATATCCGCTATGGCATGGAAGACGCCGACGACGCCGCGGTGCGCGCCGCGGCAAAGGCCGCCCATGCCGACGGCTTCCTCAGCCGTCTGCCCCAAGGCTACGACACCCATCTGGGCGAACGCGGCGTGCGCCTGTCGGGCGGCGAGCGTCAGCGCATCGCGGTGGCGCGCGCGATCTTGCGGGATCCGGCCGTCCTGTTGCTCGACGAGGCCACCAGCGCCCTCGACTCGGAGAGTGAGCGACTGGTCCAGGACGCGCTGGAGCGGCTGATGCAGGAGCGCACCAGCATCGTCATCGCTCATCGTCTGGCCACGGTACGGGAGGCCGATCGCATCCTCGTGCTGGACGATGGCCGTATTGTGGCAAGCGGACGGCACGAGACACTGCTGGCCGAGGGAGGGCTCTACGCGCGGCTCGCCTCGCTGCAGTTTCAACACGCCCTCGGGCCGGTCGATGTTCGACCCGATGACCAACGGGTGATCGGCGAGGCATCAGCACCGGCCTGATCGCTGCCGAGATCAGCGAATCGAGCGCACCGGTCCAGAAGCCGAGCTCGGGCGCCGGACGAAATCTGCAATGCCCGACGCCCGAAGACGGTACTATGCAACGCCGCCGGCGGCAGACCCCCGTGGTTGCGCCAGGTCCGCCAACGCGGCGGTGCGCCGTGGGTTGATCCGATTGCATCGCCCGCGACCAGGGAAACACTGGTCTCGGCCATCCGTGGACGAGATCAGCGCGCAATCCGACAAGCCGTGTTTCTCGGATTGCTCCATCTTCGGCGGCATACAACCGTCGGAAATGACGGGCCATCGACGGGCCCGGACAGGAAACGCCCTGACCCGCGTTTCCTCAGCACGCGTTCCCCGAGACGGTGCCGGTAGCGGACGACGTACGACGCCCGCGATGCGAGCGATCCGTCCGGGGAAACACCCTATCGAAAACCTTTGGAGGAAGTTGTCTCGATGTTCAAGAAACCTTGGTTCATGTTGCTTATCGGCTTCGCGCTTGGGGCCCTCGTCGTCTGGTGGCCCGCGGGGCTTGGCATCCACACATTCATGGTCGTCGAGACGAAGAGCTCGATGAATTATGACGACACGGTGGAGGCGATCAAGGATGTGACTCTCGCCAAGGGCTGGAAGGTGCCAACCGTACACAAGCTCGACAAGACGATGCAGAAGTTCGGGTACGACGTCCTTCCAGTCGCCGTCATCGAGCTTTGCCATCCGGCCCACGCGGCCAAGATCCTCAAGGAGGACGACGCGCGGATGGTCTCATCGTTCATGCCATGCCGCGTCGCGGTCTACCAGAAGGCGGACGGCTCGGTGATCATCTCGCGCATGAACAGCTCGTTGATGAGCAGGATCTTCCCGAACGCGATCTCAGAGGTCATGGGCAACGCCACGGCCGAGGTGGAAGACATCATCACCACAGCCCTGGCCACCCCTCCCTCGCCACGCAAGCCGGGCGCAGCCCCGGCCGCCGCGGCGCCAGAGGCCGCGCACGGCTGATCCCTTGCTGACCAGCCATTGACGGGGCGTGGTCCCGGTCTGCAGACCGGGA
>JAXGTD010000170.1:0-7406 GCA_040775095.1 Chromatiaceae bacterium
ACCAAGAAGCGCGACCTCAAACAGGCCGCTATGCAGCAGCTCCTCACCGGCCAGACCCGACTTCCCGGCTTCAGCGGGGAGTGGGAAGCGGTCGAATTCGGCGATATTGCAGCTATTCGAAATGTGAAAGTTGTTGCTTCATTGATGCCTGCGGGAACACAGTGCGTCGAGTTGGAATCCATAGACCAAGGTACCGGCCGGCTTCTTATGTCTTCCGAAGCGACAGGCTTGGGGTCAAAGTACAGCTTTAGAAAAGGCGACGTGCTTTTCGGACGTCTAAGGGCCTACTTGAGGAAATATTGGCTCGCCGAGTTCGATGGCGTCTGCTCAACTGAAATCTGGCCGCTAATCGCTTGTGATGAACGCCTCTCCGGGAGCTTCCTATATTTGCTGGTACAGACGAATGATTTCGTTAATGCCGCTGGAGTTTCCTACGGCACTCATATGCCACGTTCGGACTGGACTGTATTGAAGAAGTTTCCCGTAAGGCTTCCCCCTATGTCAGAGCAAACCGCCATCGCCGCCGTTCTTTCCGATATGGACGCCGAGCTGGGGGCTTTGGAGGCGCGGCGAGACAAGACCCGCGACCTCAAGCAGGCGATGATGCAGGAACTGCTCACCGGGAGAACGAGGCTGGTATGAATCCGCTCCGCATCTTTCTCAGCAGCGTGCAGAAGGAGTTCGCCGTCGAGCGGGCGGCTTTGCGCGATTACCTG
Organism: Chromatiaceae bacterium; assembly: GCA_040775095.1. Lineage (GTDB taxonomy): Bacteria > Pseudomonadota > Gammaproteobacteria > Chromatiales > Chromatiaceae > JAXGTD01. The sequence goes on from JAXGTD010000170.1 coordinate 717, forward strand.
CGGGGCGATGCGCTGATGCGTCGCTTCTTCGAGGTGTTCCTGTTCGAGGAGGTCCCGGCGGCGGACCGCCGCGCCGATTCCCTCTACCTCGACGAGGTGGACCGTTGCGACATCTACATCGGTCTTTTTGGCGACGAGTACGGTTTCGAGGATGCCGAGGGTGTTTCGTCCACCCATCGCGAGTTTGCTCGCGCCACCGAACGTAACAAGCCGCGCCTTATTTTTGTGAAAGGCGCGAGCGACACTGGCAGGCATCCGAAGATGCAGGCCCTGATCCGGCAGGCCGGCAACGAGCTGATCCGCCGGCGCTTTGTCACCACGGCCGAGTTGCTGGCCGCGGTCTACGCGGCGCTGGTGCAACTTCTCGAAGAGCAGGAGTTGATCCGCACCGGTCCGTTCGACGCCACGGCCTGCCGTAAGGCGTCGGTGGACGATCTCGATCCCGAGAGGATGCGCTGGTTTGTCCGCGAAGCGCGGCGGGCCCGCGGCTTTCCCTTGGACGAGGAGGTAACTCCGAACGAGTTGCTTACGCACCTCAACCTGCTGGACGATAGGCGGCCCACCAATGCGGCGGTACTGCTCTTCGGCCGGGAACCACAGCGCTTTCTGCTCGCTTCGGAACTGAAGTGCGCGCACTTTCACGGCACGGAGGTGGCCAAGCCCATTCCGTCCTATCAGGTGTACAAGGGTACGGTCTTCGCGCTGGTGGACCAGGCGGTGGACTTCGTGATGTCGAAGATCGCGCTGCGCGTGGGGACGCGGGCCGAAGGTCCACAGGCCCCGGTCAGCTACGAGATTCCGCGCGAGGTGGTGGCCGAGGCGATCGTCAATGCCGTCGCCCACCGGGATTACACCAGTCGCGGCAGCGTACAGGTGATGCTCTTTGCCGATCGCCTGGAGGTCTGGAACCCGGGACGGCTGCCGCAGTCGCTTACCCTGGCTATGCTGCGCGAGCCGCACGGTTCGGTGCCGGGCAACCCCTTGCTGGCGGAGCCGCTCTACCTGGTGAAATACATCGAGCGGATGGGCACCGGCACCCGCGATATGATCCGGCGTTGCCGGGAAGCCGGCCTCCCGGAGCCGGAATTCAGCGAGCGGGATGGCTTCGTCACGACCATTCGCCGGGGGACAGAGGCAGGGCAGCCAGAGTCACGGCCAGAGTCACGGCCAGAGTCGCAGCCAGAGTCACTGGAGGCCCGAGTCTTGGGACAACTAACTACCGGCCCCAGATCGAAAGGGGAAATCTCCCGGGCGTTAGGCCACAAGGAGATCTCCGGTCAGCTGAACAAGATCATCCGATTGCTGCTGGCGGAGCGCCATATCGAGTACACGCGCCCCGACAAGCCCACCAGCAGGCTGCAGCAGTACCGGCTGACCTCCGAGGGCGAAACGTACCTGAAAACCCTTCAGAATGGGAGAGAGCGGGGATGATAAGCGTTTCGATCCATCCCGGGAACGTTTGGAAAACGCCGGAGAACAAGATAGTGAAGACGGCAATGAAAGTGACGTTGACCGGTTGCGTCGAGGTTGAGTTATGATCGAACAACCCCGTTCCGAGCGCGAGACGCAGAATCGCATCGTTGCCTTGTTCACTGATCCGGATCGTCCCGACAATCTCGGTTATCGATACCTCGGCGAATGGCAGAAGCGGGAGAACAACCGCCCTATCGAGACGGATCTCCTCCGCGATAATCTGGCGGCCCGGGGGTACTCCGCCGCCCATATTTCCGCCGCGCTCCAGAAGCTCGAGACCGCCGCCGACTCGACGGGCATCACGCTCTACCAGGCCAACCTGCGTACCTACCAGCTCCTGCGTTACGGCGTGCCGGTGCAGATCGCCGCGGGGCAAGCACATAAGACGGTCCATCTGATCGACTGGGAGCATCCGGAGAATAACGACTTCGCGCTGGCCGAGGAGGTGACGCTGACCGGCGGCTACGAGCGCCGGCCGGACATCGTACTCTATCTCAACGGAATCGCCGTCGGGGTGATTGAACTCAAGCGCAGCTCGGTGGAGCTCGCCGAGGGCGTGCGCCAGCTCATTTCCAACCAGGAAGAGATCTTCAACAAGGATTTCTTCAGCACCGTTCAGCTCCTGCTGGCCGGCAATGACTCGCAGGGCCTGCGCTGCGGCACCACCGGCACGCCGGAGCAGTTGTTCGTGGAGTGGAAGGACGAGGCCGGGGGCGGCCCGGCACCCGCCGCCGGGGCGCTGCTCGACCGGCCGCTCGCCCGGATGTGCAACAAGGCCCGGTTGCTCGAACTGGTCCGCAACTTCATCATCTTCGACGCCGGCCAGAAGAAGGTGCCGCGGCCGCACCAGTTCTTCGGCGTGAAGGCCGCCCAGGCGCGCGTCGCGAGGCGGGAAGGCGGCGTCATCTGGCATACCCAGGGCAGCGGCAAGAGCATCGTGATGGTGCTGCTCGCCAAGTGGCTGCTGGAGACCGACCCCGAGGCCCGCATCCTCGTCGTCACCGACCGCGACGAGCTGGACAAGCAGATTGAAGGGGTGATGAAAAATGCCGGGGTCATCGGCCCCGAGTCACCCTCCCCGCGCGTTACGTCGCGGGCGGAGTTCGTGGAGAAACTCGGAGCCACCACACCGCGGTTGCTGTGCGCGCTCATCCACAAGTTCGATGTGGCCGACCTGCAAGGTCCGCCGCCGCCCGTACGGGGCCGCTTCTACGTCTTCGTGGACGAGTGTCACCGCACGCAGGGCGGGGATATGAACAGGCAGATGAAGCGCTGGCTGGAGGGCGCGATCTTTATCGGCTTCACCGGCACGCCGCTTTTGCGCAAGGACAAGCTGATGACGCGGGACGTCTTCGGCACTTACATCCACACCTACAAGTTCCACGAGGGCGTGGCCGACGGCGTGATCCTCGATCTCAAGTACGAGTCCCGCGACGTGCCGCAGCGTCTCACCTCCCGGGCCGCCATCGACAGGTGGTTCGAGCAGAAGACCAAAGGGCTGAACAACTTCCAGAAGGCGATCCTGCGCAAGCGCTGGGCGACGATGGAGGAACTGATGAGCGCCGGCGAACGCAAGCAGCGCATCATCGCCGACATTATCGAGGATTTCAGCCTCAAGCCGCGGCTGAACAACGACCGGGGAACGGCGATCCTGATCGCCGCATCGATCTACGACGCCTGCCACTACTACCGGCTGCTGCAGAACACGAGCTTCGGCCCGTACTGCGGGATCATCACCTCCTACGAGCCGAACCACAACGCGATCTCCCGCGAGCCCTCGAACAGCGACGAGCGGTATAAATTCGACACCTACACCCGGCACGTCTTGAAGTATGGCCAATCCACCAGGCAGTACGAGGACGAAGCCAAGCGCCGGTTCATCGAGGAGCCGGCGAACATGAAGCTGCTCATAGTCGTGAGCAAACTGCTTACCGGTTTCGATGCGCCGAGCTGCACGTACATCTACCTTGACGACGAACGGCACGACCACGACCTGTTTCAGGCCATCTGTCGCACCAACCGGCTTGACGGCGACGACAAAGACTACGGCCATATCGTGGACTTCAAGGAGCTATTCGGCGAGGTGCAGGAAGCGATCGCGGTCTACAATTCCGACGAACTGGACACCGATCCGGGCAATGGCGGCGGTAACAACGTTCACCTCAAGAACTGGCTGGACGAGGGCATGAAGAAGCTCGACGAGGCTTCCGAGGCGCTGCGCTACCTGTGCGAGCCGGTCGCCCTCCCGCGGGCGGTCGAGCCGTTCCTTCGCTACTTCTGCGGCGACGCCGCCGACCCGAATGCGCTGAACGAGACCGAGGCGCTCCGGATGTCGTTCTACAAGGCCGTGGCGGTATTCGTGCGGGCCTTCGCCGCCATCGCGCAGGACCTCACGGAAGCCGGGTATTCCGACGCCGAAGCGGCCGCAATCCAGAAGGACGTCGAGTTCTACGGCGAGATTCGTTCCGCCATCAAGATGCACTCGGGCGAGGAGCTCGACATCAAGCCCTACGAGGCGGACATGCGCCACCTCCTCAACACCTACGTTCAGGCCGACCCGGCGGCTGGCTTGGGCGAACTGGGCGAAATGTCGCTGACGGGACTCATCATCGAGACCGGCATCCACGACGCCATCGCCAGGAAGCTCAACGCAAAGGGCAGGATGTCGAGGAATGCCATCGCCGAGGGGATCATCAACAATGTCCGCAGGACCATTATCCGCGAGCAGATCACCGACCCGAGGTTCTACGAGCAGATGTCGAAGTTGCTCGACGATCTCATCAAGCAGAGCCGGGCCGATGCCGCCGCGTACGAGGAGTTCCTCCTGAAGGCCGAGTCTCTGGTGAAGCGGGTGGCCGACACGCATGCCGACGAGGGCGTGCCCGCGGCGCTGCACGGCAAGCGCGAGGCGACGGTGATCTACACCAACTTGCCACGGATACTCACGGCTGGGCGCGGCGCTTTGGCTGATAGAATGGCGGAATCTCCGCCGGAATACGGTGATGACAGTCTCGGGTTGGCGCTCGAGATCGACCGTGTCGTGCGCGAGCGGGCTCCGGCAGGATGGAAGGGAGACCAGGCTCGAGAGGCACAGGTGTTGAATGCCCTGTTTCCACTGCTCAACCGGAATCGAGAGGCAACCCTGGCGCTCTTCGAACTCGTTAAGAATCAACCGGGTTACTGATGACAGAGACGATCCAGCTCGGTGGCATTGCCATCGCCGTGAGGCGCAAGGAGATCAAGCATGTCCACCTGTCGGTGTACCCGCCGAGTGGACGCGTTACCCTTGTCGCCCCGAAGGGGACGCGCCTTGAGGTCGTTCGCGCCTATGCGGTATCCAAGCTTGGGTGGATCCGTGATCAGCAGGCGAAACTGCAGGGGCAAACACGGGAGACACCACGTCAGTTCGTCGAGCGTGAGAGCCATTATCTCTGGGGAAGGCGATATCTGCTCTCTGTGAGGGAAGAAGAGGCGAAGCCCTCCGTCCGCCTCAATCACCGCGGCATCACGCTCGCCGTGCGACCCGGCAGCAGCAGAGCAAGGCGTGCGGCCGTCATGCATGAATGGCACAAGTCCCTCCTGCACGACGCAGTGCCAGAGTTGATCCGCAGGTGGGAGCCGAAGCTGGGAGTGGAGGTGGCCGGCTATTTTCTCCAGCGCATGAAGACCAAGTGGGGCGGTTGCGCCCGCCGGGCGCGGCACATTCGGCTGAATACCGAGCTCGTGAAGAAGCCCAGGGATTTGCTCGAGTATGTCGTAGTCCACGAGATGCTTCACCTGATCGAGCCCGCCCATAGCGAGCGGTTCCTCGCCTTGTTGAGCAAGCACTGCCCGACATGGCGCGAGGCCAGGGCGGAGCTGAACGAATTGCCTCTGGGGGCGGAGAGATGGAAGCTGTAGTTCTGTGTCCGAGAGGCGGGGATTGACCGGCTGCGGCGAACAGCCGTCTAACACCGATTGCAGCGGAAAGCCTGCCGCTCGACCGTTCGTTGGTCCAAGAACCATGGAATACGTCTCATACTCTGATGAGAGCGCTACCGGCGAGCGATTCACCAGCATAGCATCCTTCTCCCTAAGTCAAAACGCCTTGCCCGTCGTCAATCAAGGTATCAGGCAACTCCTTGCTAGTTCTTCTGTAAGAGAATTCAAGTGGAGGAAGCTCAAGGATGTCAGGTACCGTCATTGTGCGCTCAAGCTACTTGACGCTGTATGGGAGTACCTGGCCAGTGCCGAGGCGAGAGTGGATGTCCTCGTGTGGGACAACCAAGACGCGCGGCATGCAATCGCGGGACGAGACGATAGGGCCAACTTCGGAAGGATGTTCTTCCATCTCCACGCAGCGTCCATGAAGCGTCGTCCAAGAAATTCGCATTGAAGACTATTCCCGGATGAAAAGGTTGAAATCGATTGGGAAACGGTCCGAGAATGCCTCGCGGCTATCGGACAAAGAAGGCAGTTCGTCGAGACGCCGCTCCTAGGAGACTTCTTCGCTGACCCCTTCTATTCAGTTATCGAATGCAAGCAGGTGCAGTCACATGAAGATCCTTGTACTCAAGTGGCGGATTTGTTCGCGGGGTTAACGGTCTTCTCGCGAACGCATTACGACAAATACGAACACTGGGGCGAATCCTCGGTTCCGCATCTTGGGTTGTGGGAAGAGACTTCAGTCGAAATCTCGAATCGGGAGAAGAATCGTTTTCATGTTCTCAAGGCATTTGACTCGGGGTGTAAGAAACGGCGACTGGGAGTGAGTCTCCGCACTCGCCGGTGCCTGCATACTCTGCGTCCATGGAATCCGTTAAATTTCTGACACTATGAGCCTCAACACGAATTGGACCGGGCGCCAATAAGATGAGGCCAACAATCGGCTGGTGCGCACATACGGGCTACAGCCCGACGCACAACAGATCCCGAACGGGAAAGGGGGCCGTCTCCGCGCCCGTCCCCGCGCCGCGAAAAGCCGTGACACCGCCCGCGCGCGTGCATTAGACTATTCCCGTTGGTCCACGGAGAGGGACGATGACGACGAAGAACGGACCGATTGCGCTGCTGCTCGTGCTCGACGCCGTCGGCGTGACGACGCTCGACTACCTGCTGGGCAAGAGCGCCCGGCGGGTCTCGCTGCCGAATCTCGCGGCGATGGGACTCGGGAACCTCCTCGACGGGAGGTTCCGGGGGGAGGTCCCTCCGAACCCCCGCGCGCAGTTCTCCCGCGCC
>JAXGTD010000171.1:0-7292 GCA_040775095.1 Chromatiaceae bacterium
AGGGAGCGAACACCGCCAGATTCTCCACCGCGTTGCCGTGCGCTGCCATCAACCTCCGCGCCCACCCCACCCGGGTGGCCGTGCGCCCGGCCGGGTCCCGCAGCACGGTCTCCACAAAGCCGCCCTCCGCGATCCGGTTCAGCACGTAGGGAATCCACAGCAACGCGGTCACAAAGATGCTCAGCGTGAGCCAGTACAATTCGGTCGTCATGGCCGTGCCCATTTGTTGTATCTACAACTTTACAGACAAAACAATGTCACCCCAGCTTGCTGCCAGCGCGGCGCAAATCGCCGACGAGCCGCACGACGTCATCCGCGCTCAGCGTCTCGGTCATGCGCTGGTAGAGGACGTTGCCCTGCTGCTCCAGTTGCTCACCGATCGCCCGCGCCACCTCGCTCGGGAACACGAACTGCTCCCGGCCTGACTTGTTGCGCACCAGGTAGCCCTTCTCCTCCAGGGTCTCCACAAAGCGCGCGACCGTGGACTTCTCCAGCTTCAACTCCTCCACGATTCCCTGCTGGGTGATGCCAGGATTGGCCAGCACCACCCGCAGCAGATAGGCGTGTGCGGGCGACAGGCCAAACTGCTGGAAGGCCCGCTCCCAGATCCTGTTTACCTTACGTGTCAGGGCATTGAGGTTGAAGTACAGGCACCTTTCGAACATGCCACGAGTCTATCGCCTGACTGTTGTAAATACAACTATCGATGTTCCGTCGAACCAGGTCGGCACGTTGCGCTAGGGTTCGATACCCGTGCGCAAGCCAGGTCTTGGGATGAGCGGCGAGGTCTTCCGCAGACCGACCCGGGGCTCCACGGCACGGTGCGGAGCGCAGCCCCAATCCTTTCCCTGCCTTCCCGTGAAGGCCGTCGACCGCGCAAATGCGCACGGCTCGGCGTGTCGCCACGAGAACCCGGTTCTCAACGCGTCTCGCGCGACGACCGGGTCGCCACCTCGCGTTGCCCTCTCTGATCAGGTGACAGACACGTTCTGCACCAGGATCCTGCCGTTGACGCTGACGAGCCGCAGAAACGCAATGTGCTCTCCGTTGGACCCCGTATATCTCTGTTTCCAAAAAATGGCAGCATCTGTTTCCTTCCTAAACACCGCAACGAACCCTCTCTCTGCAAAAATTCCGAGTCTCGCCCGGTATTCCCGGCACTGCGATTCCAGACTCTCCTTTGTGACAATCGCCCTCAAGTCATCGGTAAAGTCTCTGACGTGCCTTTCATGGTCAATGTCCGTGGACGCTTGCATCAAATTGTCCATAATCGGTGTGGCGATTTCCAGGATCTCAGACGCTGACATCTCGAGCCAGTTCATAGCGTAGCTCTCTGAATCTGCCGGTCGACCCAAGCGGCCGACGATGCCGATGCATCGCGCCCGTTTTGGCGCGCCCCGGCGCGGTGTTCCCTGTCTGTGCGATGTGCACGGGCAGCGACCGTCCCGGAGGCCAACGTGTCTTAGCCGCGCCGGGCCAGCTCGATTGCCGCGATGTCGATCTTCCCCATCTGCATCATGGCCGCGAAAGCGCGCTTAGCCGCGGCGCGATCCGGATCCGCAATTGCATCGATCAGCACGCGCGGCGTGATCTGCCACGAAAGACCCCATTTGTCTTTGCACCAGCCACAGGCACTCCCCTGACCACCGTTCTCCACAATCGCGTCCCACAACCGATCGGTCTCCGCCTGATCATCCGTTGCGACTTGAAACGAAAAGGCCTCGCTGTGCTTGAATGCGGGGCCACCATTCAGGCCGACGCAGGGAATGCCCATCACCGTGAACTCCACGACCAGGACGTCCCGTTGCCTGCCTGAAGGATAGTCGCCAGGCGCGTGATGGATCGCACCAACGGCGCTATCCGGAAAGACACTCGCGTAGAACGTCGCCGCCTCCAACGCGGCCCCGTCGTACCAGAGGCAAATCGTATTCTTCGGCATCATCGCGCATCTCCGTGGGTTGCTGATTGAGTGAACCTGAATTCGCCTCGCATCCATGCGGGACCCGCATTGGAAAGAGAGCGCAGCACATTGGTATCTCCCGTTCACAAGCAACTGCTTTCCCCCAGCCGATCAAAGAGCCGTCCGAGAGTCCATGGTGAGCAATGGCAATCGGATCATCGGACGCGACCTGGTATGCCGACCAGTTTATAGACTTCTTAGTACGAGGCGTAGCATTTGCGGTACCACAAGCGCTCGTGGCCAGAACTGTCGCTAGATCAGATGCTTCACGTTGTTGAATGGTGACGCCACTCCAGAGCGCCGTGGTATGTCTGCCGCCGGATTTGCCATTTTGGAAAAGAGGGGCAACGACCCGGATCATCCCTGACACCACGCCTCGACCACCAACGGCACTGAGATCGATGCGAGCGCGGGAGAATATCCCCCCTATCGAGGTCGCGTGCAATTTCGCTGGCACCATGGAAACACTGGCCTAAAGCGTTTCCCGTCCGGGGCACGGATGCCCCGGCAGCTCGCGAGTCGCGCCTTGCCGAATGCGAGCCGATTAGATGCCCGAAAGGCATTTGATCAGCGTCTCCCCAGGGGCCGAGAACGCCGCGCGCGCGGGGATGAACCCTCGGCTGGCTTTCTGGCTCACCGGTCTCGCAGTGGCATCCATCCTTGGATACCACCCGGCCTGAGCCACGGGAAGTTCCCGAAGTTCCGGAGGATGCGGTCCGATGGGTTGCCCGGCAACCTATCGATCTTGGTCAATAGGTCGCTTTGGAATTATCGATTAGTTCTGCATCCGAGCCCTCGCCATACTACCGCACCAGGCTGGAATGACTGCGTGCGGTCGCGCCGCTGCTGCACGCGATCGCCCGGCCGGGCCGCGGGCGTCGCCCGGGACGTGCCAGCGCGCGTCACTGAAATTCCCTGGAGCGATCTTTGGTTTCCCCGCGGATTGAGCGCGCCGCCGCAATGGCCTGGCGCGCCGGGCGTTCGGAATGGGCCGGTGCGTCGGAATTGAGATGATGTAGACGGAGAGTGCGTTCACTATGAGGTCGATACTGCGCGCGGTGTTCCCGTTCCTGCGCTGGTTCCCGATGTCCCGAAACTCGGTGCGGGCGGATCTGACCGCGGGTATCACCGTCGCCCTGGTGCTGGTGCCCCAGAGCATGGCGTACGCGCAGCTTGCAGGCCTCCCGGTAGTGTACGGCCTGTACGCCTCGTTCATACCGGTGATCGTCGCGTCCATGTGGGGCTCTTCCAGCCAGCTGCATACCGGCCCCGTGGCCATGCTCTCGCTGATGTCGGCGGCGGCACTCATCGCATTCGCCACGCCGGGCAGCCCACGGTTCATCGAGCTTTCGATCATGCTGGCGCTCATGGTAGGTGTGTTGCGCCTCGGGCTTGGGGTGCTGCGGCTCGGAGCCGTTGTCAACCTGCTTTCCAGTCCGGTCATCGTCGGCTTCACCAACGCCGCCGCGCTCATCATCGGGCTATCCCAGCTCAGCAAGCTGATTGACGTCCCCTTTCCGCGCAGCGACCTCTATCTCGCCGACCTGTGGGGGGTCCTGCAGCAGATCACCGAAGTGCATTGGCTGACCCTGTTTTTTGCGCTCGGTGCCTGGGTGCTCATCGTCGTTATGCGGCGGATCGCACCGGCGCTCCCCGGTGTGCTGGCGGCCGTGGTTGTCGCGACCCTGGTCAGTTGGGCCGTTGGCTACGAGCAGAAGGTCACGGTGCCCGCATCCCAGGTCCGCGATACCGCGGCTCTCGAGGCGATCGATGCCTACACCAAGGTCGAGGCACGCATCGCCAGCCTGACCGAGGAGATGGCCGCGCTCAATCAGCGCGCCGAGTCCCTCGCCAACGCGGGCGACCCCGAGGCGGAGGCGGAAGCCGCGAGGATTCGCGCGCAGGTGGCCCCGCTCGAGTATGCGATCAAGTCCCTCAAGCAGGAGAACAACCGGCAGCGCATCAAGCTCCACGCCGTGAGGCTGGAGGCCGTGCCAGCGGCGGACGGCACCCTTGCCCTGTACCGGTCGGACTCAGTCCCGGCAGGCCAACAGGGGGACGGTCGGACCTGGCGTTTCGCCAAGACCGGCGAGGACGGCATCACCTTCTCGGCCGGTGGCGCGGTGGTCGGATCCATCCCCCAGGGGTTGCCGAGCATGAGCGTGCCGAAGGTTCACTGGGACCTGGTGCTGGCACTGCTCCCAGCGGCGCTGGTGATGGCGCTGATCGGTTTCATGGAGGCCACCTCGATCTCCAAGGCCATTGCCACCAGCACCGGTGAACGGGTTGACAGCAACAAAGAGCTCGTTGGTCAGGGTCTGGCCAATATCGCCGGCAGCTTTTTTGGATCCTTCACGGTGAGCGGATCCTTCTCGCGCTCGGCGGTGGCCGCCCGCGTGGGCGCCAAGACCGGTTTGTTTGCCATCATCAGTGCCATCGCGGTGGTGTTGGTGTTGTTGTTCTTCACACCCTACCTCTATCACCTCCCGCAGGCGGTGCTGGCGGTGATCGTCATGATGGCCGTGTTTAGCCTGATCCGTATTCCGCCCCTGGTGCATGCCTGGCAGATCGACCGCATCGGCGCCTATATCGGCATCGCCACCTTCGCGAGTACGCTGCTGATGGCGCCGTCCATCGCCAACGGCATCCTCATCGGCATCTGCCTGACGATACTGCACCATTTGATTCAGTCCATGAAGCCTAGGGCCGAGGTGGTCGCCCGAAAGGCCGATGGCACCCTGGGCGGCATGCGTACCCATGCGTTGCCCCCCGTCAGTCGCCAGTTCGTCCCGGTACGTTTCGATGGGTCGCTGAACTTCGTGAATGTCGCCTATTTCGAGGACGTCATCCTCGCGGCACATTCGGAGTTTCCGATGGCCAGGGCCATCCTGGTCATTGGCAGTGGCATCAACGAGATCGATGCCTCCGGCGAGGAAAAGGTACGCGAGGTCGCCAAGCATCTGCGTGAGGCTGGCGTGATGTTGGCCTTCAGCGGGCTCAAGCACCAAGTCATGCAGGTCTTCAAACAAAGCGGCCTCGTCGACGTGCTGGGACCCGATGCGATCTTCGCGAGCAAGGAAGAGGCGATGCGGCGTCTGGACGAGCGCTGGCCGGTCGGCAGCGACGACGGGATCGCGCCCGCCGCCACGAGTACGCATCTGCCGCAGATACGGTAGGAGTCCAGCCCGCGCGGGTAATGGATGCGCAATCGCTGGTCTTTTCGTTCATGCTCTTCTACGTCATCCTGTCCGAGGCACGGCTTGCCGGTGTGCACGACGACCTCGAGACGCGGATGAAGCGCGGACCGATAGCATCTCCCATCGAACCACCTGGAGGACACCTATGGAGTCGACCACGTACACCGGCAGCACCCGCTGGGATGAGCTCGTCGTCAATCACGTGCGGCCCACGCAACCATTCAGGTGGCTCGCCAGGGGTTGGCATGACCTGCGCCAAGCGGGTCGCTACAGCCTCCGGTACGGTGCGGCGATCGTGCTCGTCAGCGGCTTGCTGACACTCGGCCTGATCGCCGCCGGATACTACTTCCTCGTTCCCTTTCTCGCCGCCGGCTTCTTCCTGGTCGCCCCGGCCATCGGCCTGGGCCTCTATCAAATGAGCGCACACCTGGAGCACGGCGAGCCGCTCAAGGCCTGCAATGCGCTAGAGGCCTGGCGGCGCAACCAGGGCCAGCTCAGCATCGTGGCGGCCGGTTTCCTGATCATCATGCAGCTGTGGATGGCGGCGAACTTCGTGCTCTTCGCCCTGCTCTATTCGGGCGTATCGCCTCCCCTGGACCGATTCTTCACCAGTGTCTTCCTGTCCGACGAGGGAAAGGTCTTTGCACTCGCGAGCGTCGCGGTCGGTTTCGTGCTCGCCTGGTGTGCGTTCGCGATCAGTGCCGTGTCCGTTCCCATGCTGATCGACCGCGGGATCGACGGCTTCACGGCGGTGCGCATCAGTATCAAGTCCGTCCTGCAGAACATGGCCACCATGACCCTCTGGGCGCTGATCATCGTCGTGATTGTCGGCCTCGGACTGATCACCTTCTACATCGGCCTGATCATCTCCCTACCGCTGATCGGCCACGCCAGCTGGCACGCCTACCGCGATCTGGTCCCGGCTGTGGCACACACCTGAGGCGGACCGCCGCCCGCCTCCCCCGCGCGCGGCTGTCTGATTCGCCTCGATTCGTCCGCTTGTCGTCCCCAACTGTCCAGAGCTCGGAGCCCCCGTCACAGGAAATCAATCCGTGTATTCCTCCAACTCCGTTCCCCATCCGTAGGCGTCATACTGTCGGTATTGCCCATAGTCATCCTGGATCATTTCCGAGCCATCGAAGCCCTCATAGACAGTTCCTGGCGAGAAATATGGCATCTCGTAGACATCAGTGCCATTGGTATACAGTGATCGCTCGTGGATGCCTTCCCGCACATACTGTTGGTGCCCTATGTATTGCTGCCGCGACCGGTCCATATAGCTATTGAACATGCCGTCGAGGACCGCGTTACTATCGTTGACATAGCCCTGTTGCTGCACCTGGAACGCTTGCTCGCGGCGTTGCAGGTCCGCGTAAAAGCCCGGATTCTGTTCGCGCGACAATGCAACGAGATAGTCAAGCACTTGTTGGTCCGGCGTAGACCAGTCCCCGGTTTGTTCGCGATAAGCGGAAACGGCGTTTTGCGCATGCATCTGCGCTCTTTGTCCCGCCTCGGCGGCGAGCTGTTCCACGTACCCGATGTAGTCTTGGGAGTGTGCTGACATGCCGGTCAGAATGCCAAGCAGACCCGGAATAATGATGAGTTTTCTATTCTTCATGAGTATGCCATTCAAGGGTCGGTTTGTTAGCGGTCAAGGATCCGACACCGGCCGTGTCCGGACTGAGGTTGACACATAGGGCAGGTGCCATGCCGACCAGACCCAAGACCCGCATGAGCCCCTGCACCCGTTTGCGATTGACTGTATGCCCTTGTTCTGACAGCGCGAGCACCATGCGCCGACTGCCGTAGAACGGCCGGCGGGTATACTCCGCGTCGATCCGCCCCAACAGCTCCAAGTCCAGCTCGTCCAAGACTTCCTCGCGACGCGGCCCGTACACCCACGAGCGTACCACCCCCGCCAACGCCCACTGCCGGCTCACCGGCAACGGCTGAGACTGCCCTGGCGCCCCGCGCTCGATCCACGCCCGCCTCACACTCACAGGCTCAGTCCGAACTTTTTTTTCAGCCAATCCAGCTCAACCTTCAGCCGCCCGATCTCGCTGTAGAGCCGCTCCGTGTCACCCGGGCCCTCGACCGCCTTCGGCCCACGCTTCTTCTCAAACAGGCTCTGCGCC
>JAXGTD010000172.1:0-6996 GCA_040775095.1 Chromatiaceae bacterium
AGCTCGGTCTGCTGCGACGCGGCCGTGAGCAGGCGCCGCAACGGCGATTGCTCCTGATCGGCCAGGATACGGGCGATCTCCGCGGCATGGTGCAGATCGCGCGGCGCGACGATGTCGATGTCCTGCAGCAGCTCGTTCCATGCCTCCACGTAATCGCGCATGTACAGCAGACGCACGTCGTCAACGAGCCGCTGGGCCTGCTCGGAGCCGGACGTCAGATTGGCCCGTGGGCCGAGAATCCAGCTCTCCTCGGCGGCGTCCTGAATCAGTCGCGCAGTCTGCGCCGCAAACCCCTGGTGGTAGCCCTCGTAGGTGTACAACGCGGGTATCCCCTCGCTGAGCGGGCGACGGCTGCGCCGCTCGAACACCAGCTTTGCGTAATCCCCGGCCGCATCGCTGATCTCGAAATCCGGCAGCCCGTTACCCGGCCCTTCGCGTTTCAGGAGCTCATAGACGCGGTCGGCGAGCGGTGCGCGATTGAGGATCTCGCGGGACTGTGCAACCAGCGCCGCGTCCAACTCCAACGGCAACGGCACCGGGCGCTGCTCGAGCAGCGCCTGCAGATGATCCTTGAGCGCCTCGCGCTCGGCGGTCGTGGTCGCGCGCGGCAGAAAGCGGTCCCAGTCCCGACCCACCCAGTACTGCACGGTCTCGGCGTCATAGTGCTCGGGACTGTCGAGCATCAGGTAGACCCGCAGGGCGTCGTAGAGAAACTCGGGGTCCCCGCCCGCCTCGCGAATCTGGTCCTCCAGACGCAGGATGACCTGCGGCAACAGCGCCTTGCGCAGCACGCGCAGATAGGCGCGCTCGGACTCCGGACCAAGCTTGCCGGCTTGAGACAGACCGAGTCCGGCGAGCAGCGGCTGGCCCCGGTCGCGCTCGCCGTAGCCACCCGGGATGTTGCGTGCCGCGTCGAGCAGCGGCAACAGCGCAACCGGGTCGCGCTCGGAGAGCCGCAGTGCGTCGACCTGTGCATCGATCTCGACCAACGACTGTTCGACCGTCTCGGTGTACACCCGGTTGTGGCGATAGCTGGCGGTCCAGGCCGCGGCGGCCGCCAGCGTCAGCGCCACCGCGCCGGCATAACTGCCGTTTCGAAGCCAGCGACGCCGGCGCTCCAGGCGCGGGTTGAGCCCCGCCAGCCCCGATTCCGGGAACATCAGGTCGCGGAAGAGCCGCGCGAGGAAATAGCCGCGTCCAGTACCCTCGAACGCCGCCTGACCCTGCCGAGAAAGCCCGAAGCTGGTGGCGATACTGGCCAGGACACGGTCGATCGGGGTCCCCGTCTGCGTGCCGCTGGTGAAATACACCCCGCGCAGCAGCGGGCGTACCTCGTAGCGGCTGGGCGTGAACACGTCGCGCACGAGCTCGTCGACCCGTGACTCCAGCGCCGCGAACTGTTCCGGGAAGGCGAAGATCAGGCCACGCTTGCGCGCATCGCGCTCCTGTTCCAGGCGGGCCAGGCGGCGCTGCACCAGGCGCGCGGCAAGGGACTTGAGCTCTTCGCGCAGCCCCTCGGCCGGGGCAGGCCCGACCCCTTCGAAATCCAGCGGCAGCGTCGTTCCCCAGACCTGCTCGCGCCCCTCCTTGCCCAGGTCGGCAAAATATTCCATGAATCCCGCGACGAGGTCCGACTTCATGAACAGCACGTAGACCGGGAAGCGGATGTTGAAGGCCTGATACAGCTCCTGCAGCCGGCTCTTGATGGCCCGGGCGTGCGCCGCGCGCTCCGTCGGCGATTGCTGGAGCAGATCGGCGAGACTGACCGCGACCAGGACACCGTTGATGGGCCGCCGCGGCCGGTGCTTCTTGAGCATGCCGAGGAAACCCTGCCAGGCCGCGCTGTCGACCTGCTCGTAGCTGTCCTGCGTGGTGTAGCGGCCCGCTGTATCGAGCAGCACGGCCTCCTCCGTGAACCACCAGTCGCAGTTGCGGGTGCCACCAACGCCCTGGATGGGGTCATTTCCGACCTGCTCGGCGAGCGGGAAACGCAGACCGGAGTTCGTCAGCGCCGTCGTCTTGCCACAGCCGGGCGGCCCGATGATCAGATACCAGGGCAGCTGATAGATCCAGCGGCCGCCCAGCCGGTGCTTGGCCTCGCTGCCCTTGAGCAGCTTCAGCGCGTTTCTGAAGCGCTCCTCGAGCAGCGCCAGCTCCTCGGCCGAGGCCGCCTGGGCGGGGTCCGCCTCGGGGGCGGGCGCGGCGCCGAGGCGATCCACCAGTTGCCGATTGCGGGCCCGCGCGAACAAGGCCCGAGCGATCTGCCAGCAGGCCCAGACACCGAACAGCGCGGCGATGACGTAGATGCGCGAGAGCGCGGACCCGAGCGGGGCGTGGCCACGGATGCTGACCAGATCGCCGCCGAGCCAGATCAGCAGCGCCAGCGCCAGCGTCCCCAATAGGGTCAGGAACCAGCGTTTCCCGAGGAAACCGAACAGCTTCTTCATGGATTGGTCCGCGTAACCGGCATCAGTGTGATCTCGACCCGACGATTGCGGGCGTCGCGGGGATTGTCCGGGACGCGCGGCTCGGTGTCCGCCCTCCCCTCGGCGGTCAAACGCGAGCTACCGCCCATGGTGTCGGCGAGCAGCGTGCGCACATTGTCGGCGCGCGCCTGCGACAGCACCTGATTGGACGGGAATCGCAGCGTCCTGATGGGCACGCTGTCCGAGTGCCCCGTCACCAATACCTGGCCCGGTAGTTGCGTGAGTGCACCGGCGATCCGCCTCAGACGGGGGACATACTCCTGCCGGACATCCGCCCTCCCGGACGCGAACAGCCCGTCACCGCGCAGGATCACGGTCTGGCCCAACGGGCGATCGACCACCTCCATGCGCTGCGCGGCGATGTCGTCCGCGAGCAGGATACGCAAGGTCAACGCCGGCACCTCCGACGGCGGGGGTTCGATGACCGCGACGGGCGAATCCACGACCTCACGCGGCTTGACCGTCGTCGGGATATCCCGGCCGACCTGCGCCAGCTCGGAGAAGACCGGGTCGGATGCGCGGTGCAGCGCGAAGGTGAACGCGCTGAACAGCCCCAGCAGGGCCAGACCCGAGATGGCGATCAGCACCCATAGCGGCAGCCTGTGGATCAATGGGTCGCGACGTGCGGCGACCCCCTGCCAGTGGGGGGAAAGCTCCTGGTCGGGGTCGCCACGCTGATGGCGAATCGCCTCGTAGAGCCGTTCGCGCACCTGCTGCAGCTCCGCGCGCCCGCCGTCGCGCACCCGGTAGCGGCCCTCGAAACCCAGCGCCAGACAAAGGTACATGAGCTCGAGCAGGTGCAGATTGCCGCTTGGATAGGCCAGCAGCCGATCGAGCGCCTCGAAGAACTTCTCACCGCCCCAGGTCTCGTTGTGGAAGGTGATCAGCAGGCCTCGCGAGCCCCAGACACTCTCACTGCCCCAGGGCGTGTCGAGCACCGATTCGTCCACCAGCGCGCACAACACGTAACGCGCAGGCAGCACGACGGCGTCGATGAGACCCCTGGCGCGCGCGCAGGTCTCGAACTCACGCACCTGTCTGACCAGACTCTCGAGCAGCGCGGAGGGGTTTGCATGCGCGGGCGTCCCGCGCAGCTGAGACGCGACCGCCAACAGCCCCGATGCGCAGCCCACCAGGGGATTGAGATGTGTTGCGACACCGAGCTCCGCGCCCAGACCCCCGCCGCCATCGAATGCCGGGGGCGACGGCGCGGACGCGGGGGCGCGGGAACGGCGCCCCCCGGGGATCGGGCGAATGACCGTCGGTCCACCATCGTCGCCGGAGAAAAACGGGTCGTCGTGGGTCATGGGTTACTCGCGGATGGCCCAGAGCTCCAGCTCCAGTTCGGGGAACTCGCCGCCGACGTGCATGCCGAAGCCACCCGAGGCAGACAGCTGTCGCCAGAAATCGCTGCTGCGATCGAGCTCGAAATAGTTGAATCCGGCGTGATAGGGCAGTTCCATCGGGGCCATCGGCATCGGGTGCAGCCCAATACCGGGTAACGCCAGCTTGACCAGCTCCTGGATCTTGTCGACAGGCCCCACCTTCGCCTGCGCGGGAAACCGATTGCGAAGCCGCTCGGGATCCACGGCGGCCTTGGCGGCAAGCACGAAGCGGGCGTCTCCAAGCAGCGATTTATCCGCGACCAATGCCACCCGAAAGCCGAACTTCCTTTCCTGGATCGGGATCGCAATCGCGCGCTCCACGCCCTCGCGGCTGAGTGACTGCCGCAGCGCATCGAACACCGGGGTGAAGGTCGCATCGAGGTCGCCGTGGCGATAGCTCGGAAATTGCGGCGGGCGTTTGGCGTCGTCGGTGAAGGTCGAGAGCTCCCCGGCCAGTTGCAGCAGCACACGGTAGAGCGTCTCCGGATGGTGCCCGCGCACCTCGACCAGATGAGCAATCAGCGGCTCCACCCGATTGAGCAGTTGCAGCAGCAGGAAGTTGGCCCACTCGGAGACACCCCCGGCGGCCCCCGCACGCACCCGGGCCGCCAACGCCTCGGCGCGCCGGTGACAGAGCCCGAGCAGCTCTTCCAGAAAACCCGACAGGCGGACACTTGCCTCGATATCCACGCAAGGCGGGATGTAGGCCGGATCCAGCAACACCTGCCCATCGGCGCGGCATTCCAGCACCCGGGCGATGCCGCAACAGGCGAACCCGTCGCGGTTGTCCCGCCCCAACAGCAGGCGGAGGTCGAGTCGGCCGACCTCCAGCACCTCGTCGGTCTGCGCCTCGCCGGTGTTGTCACGGGCGGTCTCCTCGCCCGCGCGATAGCGCAACATCGTCTGCGCCTCGTCCGAGCCGCCGATCTCGCGGGCCCCGGGCCGCCGCAACGGCAGCGCGAGATACACGACCTGCCCGGCCGTATCCCCGCCCAGCGTGACCGGATCCGGCAGCGGATCGCTCGTGGGGGCATCCAGCGGGGTTTGGTCGGGCAGCAGACCGACCGCTTCGCTCAGGCCGAGCTTTCCAAGCGCGAGCAGGTCCTGATCGATCCTCAGACGGGCCATCCCCCAGGGGTGGGGCGTGCCAACACCGCAGGCCGCCGCGATCAGGAACTCGGTGTGCCGTTCCTGCTGCTGGAAGTGGTGCGGCTTGAGGAAGAGCCCCTCCGACCAGATTACGCGGTTCGTCCAGGTCACGGGCGTCTCCGTGTGCAGTTGCCGAAATCGAGGGTGGCAGACAGCGAGGAATCCCCGCTCGCCTTCAAGGGGTCCAGGCCGGGGCGCGGCCCGGATCGCCTGCATCCGATAGGCCGGGGCGGGTGGGTCGGCGAATGGGCAGACGCGGGCATCGGCTGAGCGCGATGGGTTAGTTGGAAGAGACGCTCAGGCGGTCCGCACCCACGTTCACGACGACCTTGTTGGTCGCGTCGGGGCGCAGTCGCGTGACCGAGCGCCACTGCGACCGATCGATATCGCGGAAGGCCACCACCACGCCGAGGTAGGCGGCATCGGGCTCCAGCACCTTTTCGACTCGCTGCCACTCGCCCGGGGCGAGACTCACCTCTTCGCGGTTAAGCAGATCCGCCCCCAGTGCCGCCCCTTCGCGATCGTACAGGCTGAAGAAATCCGCCGACGAGAATGCCCCCGCGGACTTGAGCTCATAGACGCGTATCGAGACCGGGCGCGGGGTCTGCCCGGGCCCGCTGTTGACGTCGCCGCTCGCGTTGAGCACCGCGTCCAGGCGCGCCTCCGGGCGGACCGGATCCTTGCCACCGCACCCCTGTAGCAGCAGACCCAGCATCAGCATGGCAGTCAGGACGGGGAGTCGGTAGACGCGCTTGCATGGTTGCATTGCCTGTGCTCCGTCGCGATGGGATGCGGACAAAAGATCAATGGCTTGAGCTTAACTTGAATCGCCCCGCTGTGCCTCCATCAAACGCCGCACCTGGTCCTCGTAGGCACGGTTGAAGGCATCGCCGAACAGACGCATGAAGTCCTCGGCGCCATCCTCGGCAACCCGATCGAAGGTGGCCACGAACTGGTCCCAGCACCTCGACTTACGCGCCATGGGCAACAGTCGGTCGAGCTGCGACTCACCCTCGAGGTGTTTCTCCAGCCGCGCCGGATCGAATCGGGCGAGCAGTGCCTTCAACGCCGCGCGCAGCCCCGCGATCATCGCCATCTGATGGGCCTGGATATCATCGAAGCTCTTGCGCGCGGCCGTGGTCGGGTCGAGGAAGCCGCGACTGGGTCGCCACAACAAGCGCTCCAGCGCATCGTCGGCGCCGACGCAGAACTGGAACGGGTTGTTTTCCCGCGAGCGGATCGTCGTCACCTCGAGGCGCAACTCGCTCTTGAAGCTCGCGCGGGCCATCATGACCGCCATCAGCCCCTCGGTCATCACCCGCAACAACGCCCCGGCGGTGCGCAGCATCTGCTCGGGATCACGGATGTCGGCCGCCTCCCCACTACCGAGGCCGGCGAGAAACGCACCGAGGTCATCGCGCCCAAGGGTCGAGGCCATCGGCGGCGGTTCACCCGGCCGCCGCGGCAAGGACCCCGCTCCAATCCCGGGCGCGACCGCGGCGGCGCGCGCGGGCGGCGTCGGCGTTTGCGGCGGTTGCGCTGGCCGGAATGGATCCCGGGCAACGTCCGGGGTCGGGGCCGGCTCATCGATCCGACCGGCGACCGGGACGAAGGCGTCGCCTGGCAATTCGGGCGAGACGGTCTCGACCGGGCCGGGCATGGGGCGGACATCCTCGGGAAACGGTGGCAAGACCAGGTCCGGCCCTGGTGGCACGCCCTCCTCCGCCGCCGGGGTCGGCGTACCGGGTGCTTCCCCTGCCACGGGTTCCGGCGCCCGGGCGGGTGGCATCTCGGCGGGTGGCTGCGCGGAGGTGACGAAGGCATCGCTGAGCAGGTCGTAATCGTCCGGGATCGAGCTGGCGGCCCCTGTAGCGGGGCGTCCATCCGGCACCGGCCCCGCGGGTGCCTCTGGTGGCAACTCCGGGACCGCCCCCGCGGCCGGCCCGGGGGGGAGATCCGTGGGCGGCGGCGTGGCG
>JAXGTD010000173.1:0-6983 GCA_040775095.1 Chromatiaceae bacterium
CATGCAGGGTGGTGCCGTCTTCTGGAAGCATGCGCAGCGCCACGCCGCTGTCATCGACCCTCGCGGAGAGGAGCGCCTCGAGCTCAGTGTGGAATCCGGCGCGGTCCTCCGGGTGGATCCGCTCTGTCCAGTCGAGTGCGAGCAGGGCCGACTCGGTCTGTCCGAGCATCTGGACCAGTGCCGGATTGACACGCAGCCAGCGCCGATCCGCGCTGGCCACGGCCATACCCGTGGACGAGTTGTTGAAGAACGCGGTGAGCTGGATGTCGCTGTTGCGCAACGCCTCGGCGAGCCGTCGCTGTTCGCGTTCACCGCGGTAGCGCCGACGGTACTCATACATGCGATGGCGCCACCAGAAGACCCCGAACGCGGCGACCACGAGCGTGCTCGCGAAGCCGACCGCGGCCAGCAGGGCCATCCCCGTGCGCTTCATCGGCGCCAGCAACTCGTCACTCGGCGCAACGGTGACCACCAGCCAGTCACTGTCTGGAACGCGTCTGCTCACCGCAAGCGCGTCGCGGCCCCAAAGGTCGGTGACCGCGCGCATGGACGTCCACGCGTCAAGCTCGGGACGCCCCGTCATCGGCATCCCGAAGCCCGGGGCCGGGCGGCCGGCGGTCGGGCGGCTCGGGTCCCGCGGCTCGCTGATCAGAACCGGGGTCGCGCCGCCGGTGTCGACCAGAAGCGACTCGCTGTCCAGCCGCGGCCGGTTCCAGTCTTTCAGGATCGGCTGCAGAGTCCGGCTCGGGTCCCTGCGCAGCACCACGATCCCTGCCGGCGCCTGACTGGTCCCGTCGGCGTTGGGGCCGGCACCGAGCAGGGGCGCGAGCACCGCAATATGCGGCGCCGGGGACGAGGGTGTCTGCGTTTCGCCGTCCGATCGGTGGTGGCCGTGCAGTCGGGTGATCAGTGGCTTGCGCTCGGCGAGTGCCCGGCGCGCCAGTGCCGCCCGAGGGGCATCCAGGCCGGGCTCCGAGGGTGGGTCCGAGCCGATCAGGTTCAGATCCGGGTCCAACACCAGGACCTCGCTGTACCCGTAGCCCGCGCGCTGTGCCCGCATCCACTCGCGCAGGTCCTGCTCGCTCTGGTCATCGCGCCGTGCCGCGCCGCGCACGACGCGTGCGACCAAGGGGTCGGCGGCGATCTCCCTGGCATTCGCGAGGCGCTCCTCGCGCCAGCGGGCGAGCCGATCGCGCTGGGCGCTGATGATGGTGTCGAGCTCGTGCTCGGCCTGTGCCATGGCCTCCCGGCGCAGCCATTGGTAGGTCGCCGTCCCAGTCGCGAGCAACATCAGCAGCACGGCCGCGACCGCGAGGACAAGCCAAAACCGGGCCGAGCAAACCGCGCTCCTGGCCGAAGCGATGCTCATCGCGGCGGTGTCCTCATTGTGCGGGGACCGGGGCGGCCAACCGCGAAGTACCTGGTCGCCTGGCTGTGCTCGTCGTGTTTCCCCCGTGGTCGTCCGACGCCGGATCCTGTCTGTCCATCTGGGCTGCTCACCTCCACGCTGCTGTCGGGTTGCCGCGTGTGGTGGGTATGACCCGGCTGAGGCCATATCCCCGCTTCCCCCGGGGGCTCGCGATTCGGTGGGCGCGATGGCCGACTGCCCCGGGGCCCTCTGCCATCCAATGATAGGCCCGAGACGGCGTATCCGTGTGGCGCAGCGTAACCTTCGGTGGGGCCGGTCACCGTGCTCGGCGATCCGCCGGTGACGATCCGGCTCCCCGGCGCGCGCCCCGCGTCCGCATGGACAACGGCGATGTCGGCAACGGCGAATGTCGAGGCCAGGCTGCTTTATACTAGAGCGGCGCGGACTGAATCCATCCATATGGATCGGATCAGCCCGCGGTGCGATCGGTGTGCTGCCCGCATCGCGCCGTGTTCGTGGGCTTGATGTCGTTGGACATGGCGGGCCAGGCACGGCCCGTTTGGGAGAGGTCTTGATCGGCCTTCCCCGAGGGCGCGAACGCGGTCCCGGCCGGCGCGATTCCCGCCGACCATTCAGGTTGGCCCAACGCGAGTGGAGTGCCATGACGCCAATGGAACGAGTGGAGCGACTCTACGAAGACCTGGTTGCCCATTATGGCGAGGGCGAGAGGGCGGAGATCCGCGCCGCGGCGAAGGTGCTGCTGGTGGCCCTGGCCAAGTTCAGAGAGCACGGCGGCGATGGCTGGATGGCGCTGCTCGACGAGTACGTGCAGGCGTTGAAGCTCGAGCCAGAGCGATTCGAACGCATGCTCGAGAGCAACCGCGGCATCCCCTCGGACGAATGGCCGGCGTGACGGGCCGCGATGCCTGGCCCGAGGCCGTCGCGCTGATTGATGATTCGGAACGGGTGCCGATCTCGCGTAGTTTCAGCAACGGGGATGCTTCAGATCAGCGTATCCCTTGAGATTTGCACAAAAATCTTTAATATTAGCGAATACTAATTTAATGGGGTTCTTCGAACCATGCAATTCTCAACACTGATCGAGTCCGTTGCGCCCATCCTGGCCGCGGCGCTGATGGGCCCCGGTGCCCAGCCCGCGGCCGACCTGGTCACCGCACAGGCCCAATACCAGACCATCCCGCGCGAGTACCGCCTCGACGGGGTGGTCGAGGCCATCAATCGAACCACGGTCTCCGCGCAGACGCAGGGGCAGGTGGCGGAGATCCTGGCCGACGTCGACGACTACGTCGAGAAAAACGCCGTCGTGGTTCGGTTGCGCGATACCGAACATCAGGCCCGGGTTGCGCAGGCGGCGGCCGATCTGAAGTCGGCCACGGCCCAGCTCAATCAGGCCCGCGACGAGTTTGCGCGCGTCGAAGGGCTGTATAAGAAAAAGAACGTCTCAGACTCGGCCATGGACAAGGCCGAGGCGGATCTCAAGAGCGCCCAGGCCCGGCTGGAGGCTGCCCAGGCAGGCCTGCAGCAGGCCCAGGAACAGCTGGCCTACACGCAGATCCGCGCGCCGTACGCGGGTATCGTGACCCATCGACACGTCGAGCTCGGCGAGATAGCAAGTCCAGGTCAGCCGGTCATGAGCGGCGTCTCGCTGGAGGAGTTGCGGGTGATTGTCGATGTGCCGCAGAGTGTCATACCCGCGGTGCGCGAGCTCGGCGAGATCCACATCTACCTTCCCGATGGCGGGATCGCCAAGACGGGCCGAATCACGGTGTTCCCCTTCGCCGATCTGGGGTCGAATACCTTCAAGGTGCGCATCGATCTGGCCGAGCGGGTGAAGGACCTGTTCCCGGGCATGTTCGTCAAGACCGGTATTGTGACCGGCAAGAAGAGGGAGCTGACGGTGCCAAAGGTGGCCGTCGTCTATCGCTCCGAGGTGACCGGCGTCTACGTCGTGGATGCCGATGGCGCGATCCGCTTCCGGCAGATCCGCGTGGGGCGGGTGCTGGGTGACGACCTGGTAGTCCTGGCGGGTCTGACCGAGGGCGAGCAGGTCGCGCTCGATCCGATTGCGGCCGGTGTCGCGCTCAAGGCCCAGGCACGCGCCGAGCAGGGCAAGGCCGGGAATGGTGAGCACGATGGCTGAGCCAGGCGCAGACGACAGCATTGCGGCCAAGCCGGTTGAGCCGGCGCTCGGCCTTTCCGGACGCATCGCCGCCCGTTTCCAGGCCACCGAGATCACCCCGTTGCTGGCCCTGGTCGGGCTGTTGCTCGGGGTGTTCGCGGTACTCGTGACGCCGCGTGAAGAAGAGCCACAGATCAATGTGACCTTCGCCGATGTCTTCATCCCGTTTCCGGGTGCGTCCGCGAGCGAGATCGAGCACCTGGTCGCCGGACCGGCGGAGCAGGTGCTTTCCGAGATGAAGGGTATCAAGCACGTCTACTCGGTGTCGCGCCCCGGCATGGCCGTGATTACGGTGCAGTTTCAGGTCGGCGAGGATCGCACCGACGCGATCGTGAGGCTGTTCAGCAAGGTCCAGTCCAATCAGGACTGGCTTCCGGCCAACCTTGGTGTCGATCAGCCCATCGTCAAGCCGAAGGGCATCGACGACGTGCCGATCATCACCGCGACCCTGTGGTCGCATGACCCTTCCTTCGGCGCCGCGGAGCTTGGCAAGGTGGCCCACGCCGTCGAGCAGGAGATCAAGCGGGTGTTTGGCACCCGCGATGTCTACACCGTGGGTGTGCCACGCCAGGTGGTGCGCGTGATCCTCGACCCGCAGGCACTCGCCGCCCATGGCATCGATCTGACCGATCTGCGCCGCGCGCTGCAGGCGAGCAACGTGATCCGCGATGACATCGCGATGGTGGCCGACAACACCGAGGTGTTGGTGCAGGCCGGTACCTTCCTGACGAGCCCGGAGGAGATCGGCGATCTCGTGGTGGGGCTGCACGGCGGGCGTCCGGTCTATCTGCGCGACGTGGCAAGCATCGAGCGGGCCCCGGAGTCGCCCAAGAGCTATGTCTGGATGGGCATGGGCGCGGGCGCCGAGGTCGCGCACATGGTTTCGGACGAAACCGGCCCTGGTGCCGACCGGCCGGGTCAGGACGAATGTGTTGTCGCCGTTGGCTGCTCAACCCCGGCCGTGACCATCGCCGTGGCCAAGCAGGAGGGGCGCAACGCGGTGGAGATCGCCGAACGCGCGATCGAGCGTTTTGGTCAGCTCGAAGGCACCTTCATCCCCGAGGGGGTCGAGGTCAGCATCACGCGCAACTATGGCGCCACGGCCGACGCCAAGGCGCAGAAGCTGATCACCAAGCTGGCCTTCGCGACGATCTCGGTCATCGCGCTGGTGCTGCTGGCCATCGGCTGGCGCGAATCGATCATCGTTGGTGCCGCGGTCGTCGTGACCCTGGCGTTGACGCTCTTCGCATCCTGGGCCTGGGGTTTCACGCTGAACCGCGTGTCGTTGTTCGCGTTGATCTTTTCCATCGGCATCCTGGTGGACGACGCCATTGTCGTGGTCGAGAACATCCATCGGCACATGGCACTGTCGCTCGCGGGCGGCCGGCGCAAGCTGCTGGATCTGATGCCTGGTGCGGTGGACGAGGTTGGCAGCCCGACCATTCTGGCGACCTTCACCGTCATTGCGGCCTTGTTGCCGATGGCCTTTGTCACCGGCCTGATGGGGCCCTATATGAGCCCGATCCCGATCAACGCATCCACCGGCATGCTGATCTCGCTGGTGGTCGCCTTCGTGTTCACCCCCTGGATGAGCAATTTCATGCTCGGGCGTCGGCATGATGCCCAGTTGGCGGCCGGCGTCGCCAGCCACGGCGGACACGACGAGGGGGGCAGCGCGGGGTTGCAGCGTTTCTTCGGGCGCGTGATCGGACCCTTCCTCGCGGGCGGCCGCGGATTGCGTAACCGCTGGCTGCTGCTGGGCGCGATCCTGGCGCTGATCGCCGTCTCCCTGTCGCTGGTTGCGACCAAGACCGTGATCCTCAAGATGCTGCCGTTCGACAACAAGAGCGAGTTCCAAGTGGTGCTCGACATGCCCGAGGGCACGAGCTTGGAGCAGACCGCGCGGGTGCTCAGTGAGATGGGCGAGTATCTGAGCCGGGTCCCCGAGGTCACCAACTATCAGTCCTATGCCGGCACCGCGGCGCCGATCAACTTCAACGGGCTGGTGCGGCAGTATTATCTGCGCGAGGGCGCCAACGTCGGCGACATCCAGGTGAATCTGGTCGACAAACACCATCGCGATCGCCAGTCCCATGCCATTGCCAGGGGGCTGCGCGCGCCGCTGCAGGAGATCGCGCGCCGCTACGACGGCAACGCGAAGATCGTCGAGATCCCGCCCGGCCCGCCGGTGTTGTCGCCGTTGGTGGCGGAGGTCTACGGCATCGACTACGCGGGTCAGATCGATATCGCAAAGCAGGTCCGCGGCGTGTTCGAGGGCACCGATGACATCGTCGACGTCGACGACTCGGTGGAGATCCCGTCGGCCAAGTTCCTGGTGGTCGTCGACCGCGCCAAGGCGGCACGCCTGGGCGTGGAGCAGGCCGCCGTGGCGCAGGCCCTGGATACGGTGCTCGATGGCGAGGACATGAGCTTCCTGCATGGCGCGAACGTGAAATATGCCGTGCCCATCCGCGTCCAATACGCCGAGGCGGACAAGGCCGACCTCGAGCAGGTGTTGGCATTGCGGGTGCGATCCATGGGCGGGCAGCTGGTGCCGCTCTCGGAGATCGTCTCGGTTGTCGACACCACCCGCGCACACAGCATCTACCACAAGGACCTGCTGCCGGTGGTCTATGTCACCGGCGACATGGCTGGTGAGACCGACAGCCCCCTCTATGGGCTGTTCGACATCGCGAGCGGACTGACCGAGCAACTCGGGCTCAGCCAGTGGTATATGCGCCCGCCCGCGGATCCTTATGCCTACAGCGTCAAATGGGACGGCGAGTGGCAGGTCACCTACGACACCTTCCGCGACATGGGTATCGCCTACGCGGTCGGCCTGCTGCTGATCTATCTGCTCGTCGTCGGGCAGTTTCGCAGCTACCTGGTCCCGCTGGTGATCATGGCGCCGATCCCGCTGACCATCATCGGCATCATGCCGGGCCATGCCCTGCTCGGCGCGCAGTTTACCGCCACGTCGATGATCGGAATGATCGCGCTGGCCGGAATCATCGTGCGCAACTCGATCCTGCTGGTGGACTTCATCAATCAGCAGGTGCGCGAGGGCATGGCGTTCGAGGCGGCAGTCATCAACTCCGCCGTGGTGCGCGCCAAGCCCATTGCGCTGACGGCGGTGGCGGCGATGGCCGGTGCCCTCTTCATCCTCGACGACCCGATCTTTTCGGGCCTCGCCATCTCACTGCTCTTCGGTCTGTTCGTCTCAACGGTGCTGACCCTGGTGGTGATTCCGGTCGTCTACTACGGCGTGATGCGCGAGCGCGTGGACTGGATCCGTAGCGCGACCGGCTGAGCGGGCAGCGAGCCTCGGGACGCGTCGAATCGGCGCGGCCCCGGGGTCGTGGCACAGCGTCCAGAGGAGAACCTGATCCAATGCCGTCCTGGCATCGGATCAGC
>JAXGTD010000174.1:0-6930 GCA_040775095.1 Chromatiaceae bacterium
GAGGTTCTACCATTGAACTACACCCGCCGCGGAAAAAACTGGCATGGGGATGGGATGCCAACGGCGCTCTGCTCACGCGAAGGCCCCGCCCTGCCACGCCCACCGCGCGCTGCCTGCCGATCATAATCCTAAATGGTGGAGGGGGGAGGATTCGAACCTCCGAAGGCTGAGCCGTCAGATTTACAGTCTGATCCCTTTGACCGCTCGGGAACCCCTCCGGTAATCGAGCGCGCCATGATACATGCGGTGAGGGGGGCGGTCAACGCACCTACGGCAACTTTTTGCCCGGCACGCGATCGCCAATTTCCGATTCCTGCTAACATCCGCGCTCGCGAATTTGGGGTCGCACGCCCGAGAATTGGCGGGCGCGTCCGGCCCGGGGCCATCAACGAGCGCGGAGGCTTGAAATAATGGATGTCACGATTTTCGGTAGTGGGTATGTCGGACTGGTCACGGGCGCCTGTCTGGCCGAGGTCGGCAACAATGTGCTGTGCATCGACGTCGACGAGACCAAGGTCGCAC
Source organism: Chromatiaceae bacterium (assembly GCA_040775095.1). Lineage (GTDB taxonomy): Bacteria > Pseudomonadota > Gammaproteobacteria > Chromatiales > Chromatiaceae > JAXGTD01. The sequence goes on from JAXGTD010000174.1 coordinate 523, forward strand.
TCCTGAACAGCGGCGGCGTGCCCATCTTCGAGCCGGGCCTCGACGACCTGATCGCGAAGAACCGCGCCGCGGGCCGACTGTCGTTTTCCACCGACGCGGCCGCCGGCGTCGCCCACGGCCTATTCCAGTTCATCGCGGTCGGGACCCCGCCCGACGAGGATGGCTCCGCGGACCTCAAGCATGTGCTGGCCGTCGCCGACACCATCGGGCAGCACATGGACGCCTACCGTGTCGTCGTGGACAAGTCCACCGTGCCCGTCGGCACCGCCGATCGCGTCGCCGAGGCCATCAGTGCGGCGCAACAGCGGCGCGGTATCCACGCGGAGTACGATGTCGTATCCAACCCCGAGTTTCTAAAAGAGGGCGCCGCGATCGACGACTTCATGCGCCCGGATCGGGTCATTGTCGGCACCGACAACCCCCGCACCGGCGAGCTGCTCCGCGCGCTCTACGCACCATTCAACCGCAACCACGATCGCGTCATGCTCATGGACGTGCGCTCCGCGGAGCTCACGAAGTACGCGGCCAACGCGATGCTGGCAACGAAGATCAGCTTCATGAACGAGCTGTCCAACATCGCCGAGGCAGTCGGGGCGGATATCGAGCAGGTGCGCGTGGGCATCGGGTCGGACCCGCGTATCGGGTATCAGTTCATTTATCCGGGCTGCGGTTACGGGGGATCCTGTTTTCCGAAAGACGTCCGGGCGCTCGAACGCACCGCGGTCGGGATCGGCTACACCCCGGCGTTGCTGCAGGCCGTGGAAGCGGTCAACGACCGGCAGAAGGACCTGCTGTTCGACAAGATCAACACCTACTTCAATGGTGACCTGGCCGGGAAGACCATCGCACTGTGGGGCCTCGCGTTCAAGCCCAACACCGATGACATGCGCGAGGCATCGAGCCGGCGACTGATGGAACACCTGTGGCAGGCCGGCGCCAAGGTGCGGGCCTTCGACCCGGTCGCCGCCGAGGAGACGCGCCGCATCTATGGCGAGCGGCCCGACCTGGTGCTTGCCGATGAGCAGATGAGCGCCCTCGACGGCGCCGATGCACTGGCCATTGTCACCGAGTGGACGCAGTTTCGCAGCCCGGACTTTGCGGCGATCAAGGCCAGACTACGCGAGCCGGTGGTGTTTGACGGCCGCAACATCTTCGATCACCGGCAGGTCAGTGGCGCCGGACTCACGTACGTGTCCATCGGCCGGGCGCCATTCCCGGCCGCATGATCCACCACGGAGCCGGGGCCGCTTCAACGCGGACCCGCGACCCTCCTGGCGCGCCCCGGCCCATGATCGTGGTCTTTTGGCAACACACCATGTAACACAGACGACATCTTTCGATACAGGTTGACATATTCATCTTCTAGTGTAACTATTGCCACAAGTTGCAGAAAAATAACATTGTTCTAGATTTCCACCGTGCATGTCGGACGGTGCCGAGCAAACGAGGAGTGAAGATGAACGTCAAGACCCTGTCGGCCGCAATCGCGGTTGCCTGCGCCGCTGCTCTACCTGTTGCGCACGCGACCAACGGCTATATGTCCCACGCCTACTCTCCCGCCTCCAAGGGTATGGCTGGCGCAGGCGAGTCCGCGCTCCCGCAGGACAGCCTTGCGATCGTCGGCAACCCCGCTGGCCTCACAAAGCTCGGCCAGCGTGCGGACGTGGGGTTCGCCTGGTTCAGTCCACTGCGCAAATACGACGGCCTGACCCCGGACGCAGCGACGGGCGCCTTCGCACCGATCGGTGGTGGAGCCATGGGTACCGGCACGGTCGACAGTGAAAACAACGATTTCCTCATCCCCGGTTTCGGCTACACCCAGCCCATCGATGACAAGAGCTCGGTGGGCGTCGCCTTGTTCGCCAACGGCGGCATGAATAGCGATTACCGGGAAGGCGACACGCTTTTCGGACTCGGCACCTTCGGCGGCAATAACGGCCTGGCGAACCCGCCGCACTATCAGCCACCGGATCCACGTGCCGGCATGCAGGTCCCCGGGACCCAACAGATCGGCGGCGGCAACGCCGGTGTCAACCTCGAGCAGCTCGGGATCTCCTTCGGTTACGCCCGTCAGGTGGTCGACAATCTCTCGCTCGGTGCCAGCTTCCTCATCGGCTATCAGACCATCGAGGTCAAGGGTGTCGGCGCCTTTCAGGGATTCACGGAAACCTTTACCCAGAGCATGATCGCCAGCCAGACCATGAGCGGCATCACGCCAACCAACCTGTCAGACAACGGCAAGGACTCCGCGTGGGGCTATGGATTCCAGGTCGGCGGCCTCTGGGACATCAACCCGAATGTCAGCTTGGGCGCGTCCTACCGCACCAAGATGTACATGGGCAAGTTCGACAAGTACTCCGATCTCTTCGCGGGGGGCGGCGAGTTCGACATCCCCGCGGTCGGCACCATCGGTCTGGCGGTTCGCCCCAATGATCGACTGACCCTGGCGCTGGATGTGCAGGAGATCTGGTACAGCGACGTCGACGCCATCGGCAACGATAATAACCTCGCACAGATGTGTGACCTTGGCGCCGCATTCGGCCAGCCAAGCTCCCCCGGCGCCGTCTACAACTCCAGCTACTGCCTGGGCGGATCCAATGGCGCGGGATTCGGCTGGAAGGATATGACCATCCTCAAGCTCGGCGCACAGTACGCCCTGAACGACAAGCTGACGCTGCGTGCCGGCTACAGCCATGGCAATGAGCCCATCGACGGAACCCAGGTCGCCTTCAACACCCTGGCCCCGGCCGTCATCACCGATCACTGGACACTGGGCGCCACCTACAAGCTGCGCGACAACTACGAGCTGACATTCTGGGGCATGTATGCACCGGAGCAGTCGGTCAGCGGTCCTGGCGCATTCACCGGCAACCAGGCACCTTCGATCAAGATGTCGCAGTACGAGCTCGGCGTGAACTTCGCCTGGTTGTTCAACTAGGCACAAGAAACGGTCCAACGGACCAGAAAAAGGCCGCCCGAGGGCGGCCTTTTTTTTTGCACCAACGCGCAACCACCAGGGCCGACGGCCATCGAGCCGGCTGGGTCGTTACCGCCCGCCGTGCAATCGATTCATGGCCAGCTGGAATTTCCCCGCGACCAGCTCGGGCAATATCTCGACCGCATCGTCGAGGGCTGCGAGCGTTGCGGCATGATCGGCCTTGGTCGGCCGGCTGAGCACATAGCCGACCACCTGACTCTTGTCCCCCGGGTGATCGATGCCGACGCGCAGACGCCAGAGCTCGGGGCTCGCGAGCACGGCGAGCGTGTCGCGCATGCCGTTGTGGCCGGCGTGCCCGCCGCCTTGTTTCAGACGTACACGACCCACCGGAAGATCGAGCTCGTCGTAGGCGACGAGGATCCGGGACGCGGGGATGTCGAAATAGCGCGCCACTGCCGCGATGGACTGGCCGCTGCGGTTCATGAAGGTCTGCGGCTTGAGCAGGCGCAGGTCCTGCCCGCCAACCGTCACGCGACCGAGAAGACCGTGAAACTTGGCCTCGGCCCGAAACGCACCGCCATGCCGGTCGGCCACTCGGTCGACGAACCAGAACCCCGCGTTGTGACGGGTGGCCTCGTACTGCGACCCGGGATTGCCGAGGCCGACGATCAGTCGGATGCCGTCATCGCTCATAAGATACGGGATCGCTCGACTCGCATGGAAATATCGGGCGGCACCGGGCCCCGACGCATGGGCTCATCGTGGTCCGGCCGCCACAAACCGAGCTCAGGAGGCCTCGTCGTCCTCCTCTGCGCCCTCGGCGTCACCCTCTTCGATATCCGCGACATGTGCGGTATGGATCAGTACGACCGGCGTCTCGGTATCGAGCGCATGGGTGACCTCGACGCCCTCCGGCAGAGTCAACTCCGAGACATGCAGGATGTCGCCGATATCCATACGCGCAATGTCGACGACGATGTACTCGGGCAGGTCCTTGGGCAGGCAGGTCACCTCTACCTCGGTGACGTTGTGCGAGACAAGTCCGCCCTTCTTCACGCCAACGCACGTGGTCTCGTTCTCGAAGTGAATCGGCACGACCATGCGCAGTTTTTCGTCGCGGCTCACGCGCTGAAAATCCACATGCAGGATGAACGGCTTGGCCGGATGACGCTGCAGGTCCTTGAGCACGACCTGCGTGGTCTGGTCACCAATCCGCAGTGCCAGCAGGCTGGAATAGAACGCCTCGCGATTGAGCTGCTGGACCAGCTCGTTATGTACCAGGGAGATCATCTCCGGATCCTTCTGACCGCCATAGACGATCCCGGGCACCAGACCTTCACGACGGAGGCGGCGGCTCGCACCCTTCCCCCCGGCACTCCGGCCTTGCGCATGCACTTCATAGCTTTCGCTCATTGGATATTCTCCGAACACAGATAAACGAAAAGCGCCGGCACCCCGCGACCAGGATACCAGCGCCTCACTCACCGGCCGGCAGCCTGACGGGCCGCCAACCGTGACCAGGGTCGAAACGCCGACCAACGCGCCGTCACCAAAAGCCCCGACTCGGGGCACGAACGGCCAACACCGGGCCCGCGAGTCGAGGCCGGCTATCCTTCCATGGGCAACAATGCGCTCGCAATCCGAGACGTCCGCCCCCCCGAATCACGCCATTTCCAGCGATTTGAGCTCCCCGCGGATGGAGCGCCATCGACGCTCCACGGGGGAGGTCGAGAAATCGCGCTCCCCGGTCAGTCCACGAACAGGGAACTGACCGACTCCTCGTTCGAGACCCGCCTCATCGTCTCGGCGAGCAGCTCCCCAATGCTGAGCTGGCGGATCTTGGGGCAACATCGCGCCTCTTCGCGCAGCGGGACAGTATTGGTGACGACCAACTCATCGAGTACCGACGCGTTGATGTTGTCGACCGCCGGACCGGATAGGACCGGATGCGTGCAATAGGCCACGACGAGGGCCGCCCCATGGGACTTCAACGCGGCCGCGGCTTGGCACAGCGTACCCGCCGTATCCACGAGGTCATCGATCAACACACAGGAACGGTCCCGAACATCGCCGATGATGTTCATGACCTTGGCCTCGTTGGCGCGTGGCCGGCGCTTGTCGATGATGGCCAGATCGGCGTCATCGAGGCGCTTTGCCAGCGCGCGGGCACGCACCACACCCCCGACATCCGGGGAGACCACCATCAGATTCGGATATTTGCGCCGCCAGATATCGCCGAGCAGAATCGGCGAGGCGTAGACGTTGTCGACCGGAATATCGAAGAATCCCTGGATCTGGTCGGCATGCAGGTCCACCGTCAGCACACGGTCGGCGCCAGCCGAACCGATCATCTTTGCCACCAGGCGCGCCGTGATCGGTACCCGCGCGGAGCGGGGTCGCCGGTCCTGCCGCGCGTATCCGAAATAGGGAATCACCGCCGTGATACGCTTGGCCGAGGCCCAGCGCAGCGCATCGATCATCACCAGCAGCTCGAGCAGATTGTCGTTGCTCGGCGCACCCGTTGGTTGCACCACGAAGACGTCGCGCCCGCGCACATTCTCCTGGATCTCCGTCATCACCTCGCCATCGCTGAACTGGCCAATCACGGCCTTTCCAAGCGGGATGCTAAGGTGGCCCGCGATCTCCGCGGACAGATCCGGATTGGCGTTGCCGGAGAACACCATCATATGCGTGGCGGGCACGTCCTGTCCTCTCTGCTGGGCAATCACATCGGGCATAGGTATGGCTGGGGCGCCAGGATTCGAACCTGGGAATGCTGGGATCAAAACCCAGTGCCTTACCACTTGGCGACGCCCCAATGAACGCGAATTTCAGGATACGCTGCTGATCCCGCTGGACCCCGGACACGAAACCACTCACTGGACGAACAGTGGCGACCGATTCAGACCCCTGGCCACGAACGCCTCGTAGTCCGACGGCGCTTCGGCGGCCACGGCGCGTGCCTCGTCGGCCGATGCGAACGCCGCGAAAAGGCAGCTTCCAGTCCCGGTCAGCCGGGCATGGGCATGGGCGTCGAGCCAGGTGAAGGCCTGATCGACCGTCGGATAGTTACGCCTGACGACCGCAAGGCAATCGTTACGAGCATCTCCGGAAACAAAGCCCGGTAGTGTGATCGGAATGGAATCGCGTGTCAAACCCGGATCGGAAAACACCGCCGCCGTCGCGACGCAGCACGGGGGGGTCAAGACCAGATACCAGGGCTCGGGCAGATCCACGGGGGAGAGATGTTCGCCAACGCCTTCGGCCCACGCGGCGCGCCCGCGCACGAACACCGGCACGTCCGCGCCCAGACCCAGTCCGAGGGTGGCGAGCGCATCGACACCCAGCCCGAGCCCCCACAACTGGTTAAGCGCATGCAGCGTCGTGGGGGGCTCCCCGCGGTCCCCCCCCACCCCCCCCCCCCCCCGCCCGCGCGTGGGGTCACAGCTGGTCGCCCCCCCCCCGCCCCC
>JAXGTD010000175.1:0-6911 GCA_040775095.1 Chromatiaceae bacterium
ACCGAATTGCGCAACGCCCTTTCACCGCACGACCACTTTCTGTAAGGTTACGGCCCGATTTCACCGCTGCATGATCGCATTCCCAAGCACGGGTTGCCAGCGCACATCTCGACCAATCACAGGTAACGACACCATGGGATTTCTGCACGACAAGCGATTCTTGATCACCGGCGTGGCAAGCAACCGTTCCATCGCCTGGGGCGTGGCGCAGGCCATGCATCGCGAGGGCGCGGAGCTCGCCTTCAGCTATCAGGGTGACAAACTAAGGGGGCGGGTCGAGGAGCTCGCCGCCAAGTGCGGCTCCGGGATCGTGCTGCCACTGGATGTCGCCAGCGATGACCAGATCGCCGCGTGCTTCGAGTCGCTGGGGGCGCACTGGAACGGGCTCGACGGCATCGTCCACGCCATCGCCTTCGCGCCACGCGAGCAATTGGAGGGCAGCTACATCGATGCCGTTACCCGGGAGGGTTTCGCCACCGCGCATGACATCAGCTCTTACAGTCTGGCCGCCCTGGCCAAGGCGAGCCGGGCGATGATGGCCGGGCGCAACGGCGCGCTGGTGACGATGAGCTACCTCGGGGCGGTGCGCGCGGTGCCGAACTACAACGTCATGGGTGTCGCCAAGGCCAGCCTGGAGGCCAACGTCCGCTATCTGGCCGCGGCCCTTGGCCCCGAGGGCACGCGCGTCAACGCGGTCTCGGCTGGCCCGATCCGCACCCTGGCCGCGGCCGGGATCTCCGACTTCCGCTCGATGCTGAAACAGGTGGAGGAACGCACGCCGCTGCGTCGCAATGTCACCATCGAAGAGGTCGGCAACGCGGCCGCGTTCCTGTGCTCGGAACTGGCATCCGGCATCACCGGAGACGTGCTCTATGTCGACACCGGGTACCACATCCTCGGGCTAGGGTGAACCCGGCCCGACGGCGATACCACGGCGGGAAGCCCCGCGGGTGTCGCGGCCGGGAAGCGACCTCAGCCTTCGCTATCGTCCGCCGCCGGAAGCTGGCGGATGATATTCGCGTGGGCCTCCATTTCCAGCAGCAGCTGCGAATACTCAGAACGCGCCAGGGCATCGGCGATGCTCCGGCTCTCGCTCTGCCGAGCCGCCGCATCGAGCGTCGATGCGTCCCCATCCTCAACCCTCGTCACGGCAACGACTACCGCGTCGCCGTTGTCCGCGGCCGCGCTGCCGAAGCTCGCCCCGGCGTCTGTCGGGCGTGGCAACGAGAACGCGAGGGTCGATACCGCCGGCGGAATCCCCGGGGCGGCTCGACCAACCAGGCCGGGTGTCTCGACCGTCGACTCCCCGGCGACCACTGACAGCGCCTCGCCCTGCTCCAGGCGGTTCACCATGGCATCGGCCGCCGCGAGCACCGCCACCGCGGCGTCGCGCTCGCGTATGGCCTTGACGATCTCTTCGCGCACCTCATCGAGCGGGCGGACCGATGGTTCCCGATGCTCCTCGACGCGCAGGACGACCGCCTGCAGCCCATCGCGTTCGGGCTCGATCACCTCGCTGTTGTTGCCCGCGACCAGCACGTCCTCGGCAAACGCGGCACCGACGAGGCGCGGATTCGAGAAAAGGCCCTCCCCGCCGGAGCGGTCGAACCAGCCGGTCGTCTGGATCTTGAGATCCAGGGCTTCCGCGGCCGGGACGAGGCTGTCCGGGGATTCGTAGGTCAGATTGGCCAAGCGTTCAGCCATGTCGAAGAACGCCCCCTCCGACTGCCCCGAGCCAAGCTCTTTCGCCAGTTGATCGCGTACCGCCTCGAATGGCTTTGTTTCGCCCCCTTCGATCGCGGTGACTTCAATCAGGTGATAACCGAAGCGGCTGCGTACCGGCTCGCTCAATTCATCCTTGGGGAGGTCGAACGCGGCCTGCTCAAAGGCGGGATCCATCATGCCTCGCTCCACGACGCCGAGATCGCCCCCGTGGCTAGCGCTGACCGTGTCCTGCGAGACCTCGGCGGCAACGTCCGCGAACGACTCTCCCGCCAGGATCCGCTCACGGGCGGCGACCAGCGCGGTCTTGGCCGCCTCCGCGGTCGACTCATCGGCGTCCGCGGGAACGCTCAGCAGAATATGCCGAATCGTCCGGCGCTCCGGCTCCCGGAAGGAATCAAGCCGACTCTCGTAGACCTCGCGCAAACGCGCCTCGTCGACCTCGCCCGTGGTCGGCAAAGCCTTGGCATCGAGCACCAGGTACGCCACGCGTACCTGCTCCGGCGTCTGGAATCGTGCCTGGTTCTCATCGTAGAACGCCTGGATCGCATCCTCGGATGGGACCTGGCTTGGCGCAAAGGCCTCGCGCGACAGACGCACGAAGCTCAACTCGCGTTGCTGGCGCATCAACCGCGCCGCGGCGTCCACCTCACCCGGCGCCACGAGCTCGGTGCCAAACACCGCCCGGCGGAGCTGCGTGCTGACCAGGCGGCGACGCAACTGCTCCTCGTAGGCGGCCGGGGTCAGACCCTGCAGTTCCAACACCCGCTCGTAGGTAGCCTTATCGAACGCCCCATTGTTCTGAAAGGCCGGCTCACTGAGGATTGCCGCGCGCAGGGCCGCGTCGGCCACACGCAGCCCCATGCCTTGCGACACCTCCAGCAGCAGGGCATCGGTAATCATCTGCTCGAGCACCTGTTCACGCAGGCGCTGGCCCCCAAACAGCGCCGGATCGTAGGCGGCGCCCAGGCGCTCACGCAGATCCATGCGGGTGCGCTGAACCGCCTGCTCGAACTGCCGATCGGTGATCTCAATCCCGTCGACCTCGGCAACGACCGGCGCCGAACCGACGCCAAGGTAGGACTGGATTCCCCAAAGGGCGAATGGGATGCTGATCAGGATGACGATTGCCCATGCCACCCAGCCCTGTGCGCGTTCTCTGATCTCCTGCAACATGGCGATGATCCGGTGCTTGTATTGGTATCGGGGGTGATAAAACAAAAAAGGGGTACCCGAAACGGGTACCCCGAATATTTCAAAGATGGCGGAGTGGACGGGACTCGAACCCGCGACCCCCGGCGTGACAGGCCGGTATTCTAACCAACTGAACTACCACTCCTGAATAACTGGTGGGTGCTGCAGGGATCGAACCTGCGACCCTCGCCTTGTAAGGGCGATGCTCTCCCAGCTGAGCTAAGCACCCGCCGCTCAAGTCAACTCGGTCGGGACAAGCGACTATTGTATCGCGTCCTTCAGGGCTTTGCCAGACTTAAACGCGGGTGATTTTGACGCGGCGATCTGAATGGCCGCCCCGGTCTGCGGATTGCGCCCCGTCCGGGCCGCCCGCTCCTTGACCGAAAAGGTACCAAAACCGATGATCGAGACGGTCTCCTTCTTCTTCAGCGCAACGGCAACGGAATCCGTCAACGCGTCGAGCGCGCGCGCGGCCGCGGATTTCGATATATCCGCCGCCTCCGCCATCGCGTCGATTAGGTCCGATTTATTCATTCTCCCCCCCTCTTGCATGTGTATGGGAACGGACCGACAACGGCGACCCCGTTGGGCGAGTCCGACATCCAGATCCTGCGCATGGCCACCCCGAGCGCCTGTCATTTTGTCGACACGCCTTTGCACTGTCAAGGCGTGATATCAGCCTGCAGACGGCCTTTAACGCGCCATTCGCGGGAGGTAGCATGCCTGTTTCCCGGCTGGCCACTCGGTCGACACAACGCGGCTGGACCGCCGTCCACGAGCCGACTTCAGCAGGGTCAGACGCGTTTGGACAGGGTCGAGATGGTTTCGATGGGGGTCGCCATGGCCAGGTCAACACCGCCGCTTGCGCAACGGGCCAGCGCCGACCTCAATGGTGTGTCCGCAATCCGGGGCGCCGCTTTTTTTTTGCTTCCGTCGAGGGGGGTGCCTCCGCGGCCGGCTTCTCATCGGACTCGCTGACCTTCTCGGCGCAACCGCTCGGTCGCTCGACCAGCGCGAGGTCGAGCACCTCGTCGATCCACCGAACCGGCCGAATATCCAGATGCTGTTTGATGTTCTTCGGGATTTCCACAAGATCGCGCTCATTCTCATGCGGGATCAGCACCATCTCGATGCCACCGCGGTGGGCCGCAAGCAGCTTCTCCTTCAGACCGCCGATTGGCAGCACTTCCCCGCGCAACGTGATCTCACCGGTCATCGCGACATTGGACCGGACCGCGATGCCGGTGAGCGACGACACAAGCGCGGTACACATCGCGACCCCAGCGCTGGGTCCGTCCTTCGGGGTGGCCCCCTCCGGGACATGCACATGAAGGTCGTGCTTCTGATGGAAATCCGGATCGATGCCAAGCCCCTCGGCCCGACTGCGCACGACCGTCAACGCCGCCTGGATGGATTCCTGCATCACGTCGCCGAGTTGTCCGGTATAGGTGAACTTCCCCTTGCCGGGCACGAGGGCGGACTCGATGCGCAACAGCTCCCCGCCAACCTCGGTCCAGGCCAGCCCGGTGACCTGACCGACCTGATCACGCTCGTCGGCCCGTCCAAACCGGAAACGTTGCACCCCGAGGTACTTTTCCAGCATCCGCGGGGTCACCACGAGGGTCTGATCCCGCTTTTTCAACAACACCTCCTTCACCACCTTGCGGCAGATCTTGGAGATCTCGCGCTCCAGATTGCGAACGCCAGCCTCACGGGTGTAATAGCGCACGATGTCGCGCACCGTGGACTCGCGAATCGACAGCTCACCCTCCTTGAGGCCGTTGTTTCGCATCTGCTTCGGGATCAGGTAGCGCTCGGCGATATGCGCCTTCTCGTCCTCGGTGTATCCGGCCAGACGGATGACCTCCATGCGATCGAGCAGCGCCGGGGGGATGTTCAGCGTATTCGCGGTGCCGACGAACATGACCTCTGAGAGATCGAAGTCGACCTCCAGGTAGTGATCGTTGAAGGTGTGGTTCTGCTCGGGATCGAGCACCTCGAGCAACGCCGAGGCCGGATCGCCGCGGAAGTCCATCGCCATCTTGTCGATCTCGTCGAGCAGGAAGAAGGCGTTGCGCGAGCCGGCCTTGGACAGATTCTGGATGATCTTGCCGGGTAGTGCACCGATGTAGGTGCGGCGATGACCTCGAATCTCGGCCTCGTCGCGCACTCCCCCGAGCGACATGCGCACGAACTTCCGATTCGTTGCCCTGGCAATGGACTGCCCGAGCGATGTCTTCCCGACGCCGGGCGGGCCGACCAGGCAGAGGATCGGCCCCTTGAGCTTACGCACGCGCTGCTGAACCGCGAGATATTCGACAATCCGCTCCTTGACCTTCTCCAGCCCATAGTGATCGGCGTCGAGCACCTGCTCGGCGACACGGATGTCGTTGCGGATACGCGTGCGTTTCTTCCACGGCACCGAGACGAGGGTGTCGATGTAATTGCGTACCACCGTGGCCTCTGCGGACATGGGAGACATGAGCTTGAGCTTGTTCAATTCCCCGACCGCCTTGTCCTTGGCCTCTTTCGGCATCCCCGCCTGCTCGATTCGTCGACCGAGATCCTCGAGCTCGTTTGGCGCATCCTCGAGCTCACCGAGCTCCTTCTGAATGGCCTTCATCTGCTCGTTGAGGTAATACTCGCGCTGGTTCTTCTCCATCTGGCGCTTCACACGGCCGCGGATGCGCTTTTCCATCTGCAGGATGTCGTTCTCCGACTCCATCAGCCCCATCAGATGCTCGAGGCGCGCCTGCACGTCGATCATCTCGAGCACCCGCTGCTTCTCGTCGAGCTTCAGCGACATGTGCGCCGCCATCGTATCGGCGAGGCGGCCCGCCTCATCGATGCTCGACAGCGAGGTCAACACCTCCGGTGGGACCTTCTTGTTGAGCTTCACGTACTGGTCGAATAACGAGACCGCCGAGCGCATCAGCACCTCCTGCTCGCGCTCGTCGGCCTCCAACGTCTCCGTGAGGGGATTGATCACCGCGGTGAAGGCATCCTGCGAGGCGGCGAACGAGCGCGCCTGTGCTCGCTGCTGCCCTTCAACAAGCACCTTGACCGTGCCGTCGGGCAGCTTGAGCAATTGCAGGATGTTGGCGAGCGTGCCGATCGTATGCAGGTCTTTGATCGCCGGGTCGTCCACGTCGGCATTCTTCTGCGCGATGAGCAAGATCTGCTTGTCGCTGCCCATCGCCGCATCCAAGGCCTTGATCGACTTCTCGCGGCCAACGAACAACGGGATCACCATGTGCGGATAGACCACGACATCGCGCAGCGGAAGCACCGGCACCTCGTGGGAACCTTGCATTACCTGCTTTGAATCAGGATCGCTCTTGGCCATTGGCTTTGCTCCATGTAGACGCCCACCGGCATGGCTGCCAACGCTCGCGGCAGGGGCGGTAGGGGTCGGGCGGATGGAAAATGAATACGGTGCGTCGTGCGACTGAGGCAGAGTTTAGGGCGCAAGCCAGGTTGTTCAATCTGGCCCTTGCCCCTTTCCACCTGACTCTGCCTGCCCGGGGTCCCTCGAATGCGCCAGGGCAAGGTGCGGCTTGCGGAGAAAAGCTGCCCTGTTTCCAAAGGCTGTCACACCGCTTTGGCGTGTCTGGGGGACCCCCTTCGGGTGAGGCGGGAAGCGCTGAACGGGAACAATCGGGTGGAACGAGATACTGGGCCTGGACGCGACAATTTGCGGCGCCGAACCCGCCGCCGTGCGCGGCTCGTACCAGCGCGCGGAGAGCGAACGGGCCGGTCGCCGCGGGGCGCCGCGACCGGTCATTGAGGGGATCAATCGGAAGATGCGACGGCCAGTTGCGGCTCGACCCCGTCGTAGATCACGAACGGGGGGTTATCGCCGGCGATCACCGATGCATCGACGACGACCTTGCTGACATTCTCCATCGACGGCAGGTCGTACATGATGTCGAGCAACACCTGCTCCATGATCGTCCGCAACCCGCGCGCCCCGGTCTTGCGCTCCATGGCCTTCC
>JAXGTD010000176.1:0-6812 GCA_040775095.1 Chromatiaceae bacterium
GATGGACTTGGCGTTGCCGCTGGCCGTGGCGGCGAGATCCAGGGCGGCGGCGTAGGTGCTTAGGCTGCGCGTGATGTCGTCGTCGAGCCCCTTCAGCCGGAAGAACACCTCGTCTGGGAGGTGCTCGTCGCGGAAGCGCGGCGGCTCGAAGGGCTGGATGAAGTAGATGTAGAAGTCCCGTGGCGGCTGGGCCGTCGGCCGGTCGTTGGGCGCGCCGAAGAAGAGGTAGCCGATGCGCTCGACGCGCCGCTCCTGCCACTCGATCTGGTACTGCCAGATCTGGAAGCCGGAGACGTAGGTGGTCTCATCGGTCCGCTCCATGAGCTGGCGGATGGCGCTGAAGTAGGCGCGGTCCAGGGCGTCGTCGGAGAGGGCATCGGCGCGGGTGTCGATCTGGGCGTCGTAGTCGATGTCCTTCTTGAGGTCGAGGTAGTACTGCTCGGTGTCCGGGGCCTTGGAGATGAACTGGCCGTTGACGGTCTTCAGGACCTCGCGCAGGCAGGTTACGACCATGCCGAGCAGGTCGGTCGCCGGCTCGCCGCCCATGTCCTCGATGCCGGGCTGGAACAGACAGAGTGTGTCGCGCAGCTCCGCCGCGGTGGCGCCGATGGGAACGTGGATGTCGCCGCCCGTTGTGAGCCGGTGCACCGACAGTGCCGCGATCAGGCGCAGGGCCATGGGCCGGTAGGCAGGGCGGGTGAAAGCCTGCTTGATCCGGCCGGTGAGTACGTCGGAGACCTTGATCACCGGTCCGATGGAGGGATCGGAGCGCAGGACGGAGTTTGAGGTGACGGTCTCCCAGAAGCTGTCGTAGCTGATCAGGCCGGGCCGATCGTCGGGGACTTCACTGTCGAGGATGGCTTGGATCTGGTCCCGGATGGTGACCAGGGCGCCACGCTTCTCGGTGAAGACCAGTCGCTCGAAGGTCGCGATGTAGTCGGGGTGCACCGGGAACAGGCGCACGTACTCGTCCATGCGCTCGTTCATCGTGCCGTAGAAGCGGGCGAACGGGGTGAGGTAGCCGCGGATCTTCTGGTGCTGATCGGCGGTCTTCTTGAGCAGCCGCTCGGACACCACGAAGCTCACGTCCTGGCGGGCGAGCAGGACCTGGGTGAAGCGGTCCTTGACGCGGCGCAGGCTGTCGGCAACGTGCTCGAACCGACTGCTGTCGAAGACCGCCTCCTGGACGCCGGCGACGAAGCGAAAGCGCAAGTGTTTGCAGACCTCGCCGATCTCGCGCAGGAAGGAGAGGTCCAGCACCAGCGCGTGGTCCTTGCGGGAGCGCAGGTAGTCGAGGAGCTCGTCGACGACGAGCAGGACGCCGTGGTCCGGGTAGACCTCGGCGAAGGCGGCCATCATGGCCTCGAAGGCGGCCTTGTTGTTGACGACCTGGTCCGCCGGCGGGAAGTCGTAGTCCACGCCGATTTGGTCCAGGAACTGCGTCAGCTCTCCCGTGACCATATCCCGCAGCGACATCTCGCTGGAGATCTCAAAGCGGTGGACCTTGAACTTGCCGGCGATGCCCTCGGCCGCCTCGGCCACCTTGGGGTGGCGCAGCATGGGCCGATAGCTGGCATCTTCAGCGACCAGCGAGAGCACCGACATCAGGTGCGATTTACCGGTGCCGTAGTTGCCAACGACGAGCAAGCCCTGGTGGTCGACGGCGACGTCGAACGAGAGCTGCGGGATCATCACCCGGGTGATGCGCTCGGCCATCTCGTCGGAGATGACGTACGTCGAGAGGAGTTTCTTACCCTCTCCGGGGCGCTTGATATGGTGCAGCTCGATCGTCTTCTCGATCGGCTCGAACTGGATGAGATCTCCGTAGCGCATGCGTTCCTCGCGTTCCTCGTCTGAAGGAGCGGGGGCGTCTCGCCCCCGGAATGGGAGTTTCGGGGCGGGACGCCCCGGCTCCTCAGGTCTGGATGTAAAACGGGACGACGCCATCGAGGGCGTTGTCCCGGTGCTCCGGATGGCTGGTCTCGGCGTAGGTAAGACGCGGTGCGCCGCTACCTTGCCGATGCTCCCCGGGCCATGCCACGACCACACGCCGGGCGTGGGCCAGGCGCTTGAGCAGGTCGAGCGGGTTGATCGTAAGCGTGTCGTCGAACAGCAGCTCGATGTTGTCGACCAGCAGTAGGTCGCCGCTGGCATGCTCGTCCGCGATCTCGCGCAGGAGGTTGCCGGCCTGAAGTCGGCGTTGTTTGTTGGGGAGCTTGGAGAGCCGCGTCCCCAGCTCCAGGCCGAGATTCATCACCGAGACATGGACTTGGTCGGCAAGTCCCGAGAGTAATGCGGTCTTCCCGCAGCCGGGTGGTCCGACCAGCAGGATCAGCTTGCTGTGCAGGGGGCCGACCTCGTCGATCAGTTGTTTCAAGCGTGGGAGCATGGCGAGTGGCTTCCTATCCTGGCTTTCCAGTGGCGTCGTCGGACTGATCGTCGCCTTGGGACCTTGTGGTGGGCTCGGCGAGGCGTTCGCCGCTTTGGCGCCTGATCCATTCGTCGATGTCCGCGCGAGAAAAGCGCCAGGTCCCGCCGACCTTGAAGGCGGGGATCTTCTTGGCGCCAGCGAGGCGATAGATGGTTCGATCTGTCACCTTCAAGTACTCCGCGACCTCTTTGAGGGTCAGGATCTCGCCTTCAGTGTTGGCAGCTGGCATACATGGAGACCAAGATAAGGCAGTTCTGGACAGGATAGTGCAGAATTTTCAAGACCGAAAATGCCAAGATGCTCGCGCTTCTGTCGTTGGCGCTGGCTGGGGGCTCTCGGATCTGACGAGGTAGGGCGTCGCCTTCCGCGCCCGAGGTGAACCGTGGACATCGAAGCCAGGCTGGACCCGCAGCGCTTCCGCAACAAGAGCCTGCCGATGGCGGCGTTCCCAGGGTTCGTGCTGGAGGCCTCCGCGAAGCTCCGTTGTGGGGTGCGGGAGTTCGCCGAGATCTACGGTGAGGGGAGCGGCTGGCGCGGCCGCTAGCCGCTGGCAGAAGCTGCACGTCGCCGCGGCCAGCGCTTTCCCAATTGCTCCGTCTTCTACCGCTATCCCACCGGGGTACGCAATGCGGGAAATCCGCCGCTGCATACCCCGAAAAATCCTGGGAATTCGCCGGTGAGACAATCCGATCGCTAACAGCGGGGCGCCATAGAACGGAGAATATCGCACGGTAAGCCAGGCAGGGGAGCCCTGAATCCCGATTCGCTCGACATCATCGTGCGAGACCTGGCCGCTGCGGCGCTCGTGGAGCGGCGTGATCTCCAGGCTCATCTGACATTGGGCAAGGCTCTACCTGGATGCGCGGCGTCGTCGGCGGTATACTTCGTCTCTTTTGCGATGCTTACGGCATCAAGATAGGAGACGACTAGATGCAAGTGTCCGTGGAGCCTGGCGAGGGCCTTGTGCGGCAGATGAAGGTGGATCTGCCGCCCGATGAGATCGAGCGCGAGGTCGATAAGCGCCTGCAGAGCTTCGGCCGATCGGCCCGGCTGCCAGGCTTCCGACCTGGAAAGGTGCCAATGAAGATCCTGCGCCAGCGCTTCGGCGAGGGGGTTCGCGGCGAGGTCTTCGGTGAGCTGGTGCGTGACACCTATGTGAAGGCGATCGCCCAGGAGCAACTCAGTCCCGCCGGCATGCCCGATATCGAGCCCGATATCGACCAGGCCGCCGGACGCTACAGCTATACGGCACGCTTCGAGATTCTGCCGCGGATCGAGCTCGGCTCTCTGGCCGGAAAGACGATCACGCGACCGGTGGCATCGGTCTCCGACGACGACCTGGACGCGATGATCGAGCGGCTTCGCCGGCAGCGACAGACCTGGGCGAGTGTCGATCGCGCGGCGGCAACCGGGGACCAGGTCACGGTCTCCTTCCAGGGCTCCGTGGACGGAGACCTGTTCGAGGGTGGCAGCGCCGATGACCTCGTCATCGAGCTGGGCGAGGGGCGAATGCTGCCAGGCTTCGAAGAGCGGCTCGTCGGTGCCGGTGCCGGCGATGAGCGCCTGGTCGAGATCAGCTTTCCAGATGACTACAAGGCGACGCACCTGGCCGGCAAGCCAGCGCAGTTCGCCGTGCAGATCAAGCAGGTGGCCGAGGCACGGCTGCCCGCCGTGGATGCGGACTTCGTCAAAGAGTTTGGTGTCGACGATGGTGACCTCGCCCGCTTCCGCGGTGATGTCCGCTCCAACATGGAGCGAGAGCTGCAGCAGCGAATCGCCGCCCGGGTCAAGAACCAGGTCATGGACGCGCTGATCGAGACCAATCCGATCGAGGTGCCCTCGGTGATGGTGAAGGAGGAGATCAAGGCGTTGAAGGACCAGGCGCGCGCGAGTGTTGGCGGTGGCTCGTTCGACCTGCCCGATGACCTGTTCGCGGATTCCGCGCGCCGCAGGGTTGCCCTTGGTCTGATCGTTGCAGAAGTGGTGAAGCGCCACGATCTTAAGCCTGACGCCGCGCGGGTGCGGGCGGCCGTTGAGGAAATGGCCTCGACCTACGAGTCTGCGCAGGAAGTGATCGACTACTACTATGCCGACAGGCAACGACTCCACTCCGTGGAGTCGCTGGTGCTGGAGGATCTGGTGGTCGACACGATGTTGCAGGAGGCCGAGGTGGTTGAGGAAGCGACGAGCTTCGCGGCGTTGACCGAGGCGCCGACGGCATAGCCAGAGCCGCCGATGCCCCGTTCCCGCGTTGGCATGCGATCCCGTTTTGCCCACTTCACCGAGGTAGTGCCACAAATGAGCCCAATCATCGCGAGCAGCGACTGGAATCCGCAGGCCCTGGGTCTGGTGCCGATGGTCATCGAGCAGACCGCCCGTGGCGAGCGGTCGTTCGACATCTTCTCGCGTCTGCTGAAGGAGCGGGTGGTGTTTCTCGTCGGGCCGGTTGACGATCACGTCGCGAACCTGGTGGTTGCCCAACTGTTGTTCCTGGAGTCCGACAACCCGGACAAGGACATCCACTTCTACATCAACTCCCCGGGCGGATCGGTGACCGCCGGGTTGGCCATCTACGACACCATGCGGTTTATACGTCCCGAGGTCAGCACGATGTGTGTCGGTCAGGCGGCGAGCATGGGGGCGCTGCTGCTGGCCGGTGGCGCGCCCGGCAAGCGCTACTGCCTGCCCCATTCGCGGATGATGATCCATCAGCCCCTCGGCGGTTTTCAGGGCCAGGCCACGGACATCGATATTCACGCCCGTGAGATCCTCCATATCCGCGACCAGCTCAATCACATCCTGTCGCGTCACACCGGTCAGCCGATTGAAAAGGTGGCCGAGGACACCGAGCGCGATCGGTTCATGGGGGGGGATGCGGCGGTGGAGTACGGGCTGATCGACCAGGTGTTGCATCAGCGCACTGCTGCCGCAAAGGCGTGATGGGGTTGGCCATCCGCGCCGGAGAGCGGTGGGGGGAAACGCCGATTTCAAGCGTTTGGTGTTCGGGCCATGGAAGGTCTGGCATTTTCAGTCGTCCAAGTGACTGAAAATGGAGCGAATCGGAGTTCGCGTTTTCGGCTGGCTCTGTGACGCAAGGCCCGGAAGGCAGCGACGCGGCGTTTCCCCTGGACTCCACGAGGGTCCCCGCGGCGGTGGCGCGATCGTGACGCTTGCCGCGCGAACCGACCGCGCGGCTTGCCATATTACAGAAAACACTTAAGATTGGATGCAGCCGGTCGCACAGCCCCCCGCACCGCGTCCTGCCGAACGGTCCCCGGAGAACGATCCCTATGAGCGGAAACAACCACGGGAAGCACGACGAGGGCAAGCTCCTCTATTGCTCCTTCTGCGGCAAGAGCCAACACGAGGTCCGCAAGCTGATCGCCGGCCCTTCGGTGTTTATCTGTGATGAGTGCGTTGAGCTGTGCAACGACATCATCCGTGAGGAGATGCAGGAGGGCATGGGCGAGGCCACCAGCAAGCTGCCCAAGCCGCGCGAGATCAACGAGAGCCTCGACCAGTACGTCATCGGCCAGGAACAGGCAAAGAAGGTCCTGTCGGTTGCCGTCTACAACCACTACAAGCGTCTCGAGGCCGCTGAATCCAAAGAAGACATCGAGATTGCGAAGAGCAACGTCTTGCTGATCGGTCCCACCGGTTCGGGTAAGACCCTGCTCGCCGAGACCCTCGCCCGTCTGCTCAACGTGCCGTTCACGATCGCCGATGCGACGACGCTGACCGAGGCCGGCTACGTCGGGGAAGACGTCGAGAATATCATTCAGAAGCTGCTGCAGAAGTGCGACTACGACGTCGAGAAGGCGCAGACCGGGATCGTGTACATCGATGAGATCGATAAGATTTCTCGGAAATCGGACAACCCGTCGATCACCCGCGACGTCTCCGGTGAAGGCGTCCAGCAGGCGCTGCTCAAGCTGATCGAGGGCACCGTCGCGTCGGTGCCGCCACAGGGCGGACGCAAGCACCCGCAGCAAGAGTTCCTGCAGGTGGATACCTCCAATATCCTCTTCATCGTGGGAGGAGCTTTCGCTGGGCTCGATCGTGTGATCCGCAACCGCTCTAAGAAGGGTGGCATCGGTTTTTCTGCCGAGGTCCACAGCCCCAACGATGAGAAGCACATCGGCGAGCTGCTCAGCAGCGTAGAACCCGAGGATCTGATTCGCTATGGCCTGATCCCGGAGTTCGTGGGCCGTCTGCCGATCATGGCAACGCTCGAAGAGCTCGATGAGGCGGCATTGGTGCGCATCCTCACCGAGCCGAAACACGCCCTTTACAAGCAGTATGCCCGTCTGTTCGAGATGGAAGGCTGCGAGCTCGAGTTGCGCGATGACGCGCTCTCGGGTATCGCAAGGAAGGCCATGGA
>JAXGTD010000177.1:0-6731 GCA_040775095.1 Chromatiaceae bacterium
CTTGCCCCACGGCACCCGGGCCAGCACCGCATCGGGTCCGGCTTCGACCGACGCCAGTCCGGCGAACGGGGTGGCGTGGATCTTTCCGCCCCATCGGTCGTCGGCTTCGAACACCGTGACCTGATGGCCGGCGCTCGGGGGGCGCCCGTGGCTCTCGTGCGGCTTGGCCGGGTCCTGGTTGGCCATGGGACTCACTCGGGCCCGCCCGCGGGGCGGGAGTTGGCCTCGGCGATCAGTCGCGCGGCCCGACGCAACCCGCCCACGTAGTCGGCCGACAGCGGGTCCATGCTCTCCACCCGACCACCGATTTCGCGCGCGACGCGGGTCGCGGCGCGCCGATCGAACTGTGGCTGCACGAAGATGACCCGGATCCCGGAGGCCCTCGCCTGCTCGATCAGGCTCGACAGGCGCCGCGCGCCGGGCTCCTTGCCCTCGCGTTCGATCGGGACCTGCTCGAGGCCGTAGGCATCGGCGAAATAGCCCCAGGCCGGGTGGTAGACGAGGAAACGTCGTTGACGGAGGCCCGCGAGCATGGCGGTCAGCTCGGCGTCGAGGGCAGCGAGCTTGGCATCAAATCTACGCTGGTTGGCGGTATAGAACGCCGCGCCAGACGGGTCGAGGGTGGTCAGTTGATCGCGGATGGCAGGCAGCATGGCGCGCACCAGTCGCGGGCTGGTCCAGACATGGGGGTCCATGGCATCCGACGTCTGGCCGTCCGCGTGGCCGTGCTCATGGTACTGCTGTGGTCGCAGCCTCAGGCCCTCGCGTACATCCAGCACCGGCATGTCCGGATTCGCGGCGCGGATGCGCGCCATCCAGGCATCCTCGAACGCGACGCCAACACGTACGTAGAGCGCCGCACTGCCCAAGGCAGCGACCTGTTTCGGTGTCGGGTCATAGGTGGCAGGGCTCTGTCCCGGCAGGACCATGGTGTGCACCCGGACGCGATCACCGCCTACTTGTTCAACGAAGGTCTTGAGTGGCAGCACGCTGACAAAGATGTCGATCGGTGAAGCGTCCGACGCCACCACTGAACCGCCGCCGGCGAGCAGCAACAGCGCAGAAGCGAGCAAGCGGCGTAACCTGACGCGGTGGGACATGGGCAGGACCTTGGTGCCGGCGATAGGTGGTGGGACTGGATGTAATGATATAACAATATAGGGCTGAACGGCGCCATCGTCGACCTGGCCTGGTGACGCGCCGCGCGGGGCAACAAAGCGGGCCGAGCCGGGCAGGTCCGGTCTTCAGACACCGGTACAGTGGCATCGAGCCGACGCGCGCCTCCGCAATCGGGCGGGATGCTGGCTGAAGCGGACGGGGTGGGTGCCGGTGAACCCGAGGACGGGTGTGCCGCGCTGGTTTTGGCTGGGGCCGGTGCCCCGGCCCCCAAAAGCGGTGTGGCGGGCGTTGCACCCACCACGAGCGCCGCGTGTCTAGCGCTCCTTATCTGTTGTTGCCGGTGCCACGGCCGCGGGAGCCGCATAGGGGTAGGCGCCCCAACCCGGATAGCCCCAACCACCCCAGGGTGCTCCCCCCCAACCGCCGTAGTAGGGGTAGCCGTATCCGTAACCCGGATATCCACCCCAGCCACCGTAGTAAGGGTAGCCGCCGTACCAGGGCCCGCCGTGCCAGGGGCCGCCATACCAGGGACCGTCACCCCAAGAGCCCCAGAACGCCTGGGCGGGCATGCTCGCTAGGGCGGCGGCGCCGGCCAAGGCGACACCGGAAGCACTGAGCCAGATCTTCTTCATCGTCATTACCTCCTCTAACTCGCTTGCGGTTGTACCGTGGGACAGGCATCCCGCTTCAGAGTATACACCCTGAGGATTGGCCGGAATGGCGCCGACGGCCTTCGCCCTCGGGCCCTCCAAGGCTGTGCCGGCCGCCCCTATCCCGTGAGCGCGGCGAACACCGCCGGGAGCCGTTCGGGTAGGCGCTCCACGTGGTCGACGATGGAATAGTTGTTCTCGCCGAAGATGCGCGCGACATAGCGGTCTGCGGCCGGATCCAGTGTCAGGCAGTAGGTGTAGATGCCGCGCATGGCCAGGTCCTCGACTGCCTTCTTGGTGTCGTGGCGCAGGTACTGCGGGTCGCGCTCGTCGATGTCGGCCGGCTCGCCATCGGTGATGACGAGCACCAGCCGCTTCTGTGCCGGCTGCTGGCCCAGGTGCCAGCCGGCATGACGCAGCGCCGCGCCCATGCGGGTGGAGAGGCCGCCCTTCATACCGGCCATGCGCGATTTGGCCTCGTCGTCGTAGGGCTGGGCGAAATCCTTGAAGCGGTAATACTGGACGTCGTGACGCCCGTCGGAGGCAAAACCGTGGACGGCGAAGTTGTCGCCGATACTATCGATAGCCCAGCTGAGCAGGCCGGTCGACTCGCGGGTGAGGTCGAGAACGGACGGCGCCTCGTCGTAGCCGGGCTCGCCTTCCTTCACGCCGACCTTCTCGTTCGTGGACTCGGAGAGATCCATGAGTACCACGATGGACAGGTCGCGCACATGACGGCTGATGCGAATGTTGATCCGCGGGTCTGGCATGATGCCGCGGCGGATGTCGATCATCGCACGCACCGCGGCGTTGAGGTCCAGCTCCTCACCCTCCTCGTAACCACGACGGCGTACGATACCCTGTGGTTGCAGCGCGTCGATCAGGTGGCGGATCCGGCTCGCGATCGGCTTGTGCTTGACGAGGATCTCATCCATGGCCTCGGGGTCCCCGCGTCCCTGGCGACGCTCAACGACAGTGGCCCAGTCCGGCCGATAGAGTTGCGCCTGGTAGTCCCACTCCTGATAGTGGTGGGGATCGGACACGGGCTCCTTGCCCCACATCTCGTTGAACGACATCCCCTCGTCTTCGTACGGGAAGAGCTCGGTGGCGCACACCCAGATCTCCTGGGCGTCATCGCCGGCCAACTCGCAGTCCACCTCGTTGGCCATCTCGATGGCCGAGACATACTTGCGCACCTGCTGCTGGGAGGCAGGAAGATAGTCGATCCCCTGCGACAGGAACAGGTTCTCGTCGAAGACCCAGAGATAGCGGTTGTCGTCCCGATATGGCAGCGGCCAGGCCTCCAGCACCCGCAGGTTGGGCAGCGGCACACTCTGCGTGAGCTTGTTGTAGAAGGTGATCCCGGCGTCCCAACTGATCCGGTTGTCGGTGCCGCGCTCGGCGATCGCGCGCCGGAAGTCGGCGGCGGTGTCATTGATCAGCGCCAGCTCATCGCGATAGTCGGGGTCCAGCAACGCGTGCGCCTGGCGCACCATGAGATCCATCATCGGATGGAGGTCGTGGTAGTCCTCGTCCGGTGTCAGGGGCGCGGTGAAGAACGCGCGCCAGAGCTTTCTGAGTCCAGGGAAGTCGCTGATCGCGAGCGACTCCACCCGCGCGTCCTCGAACAGCTCGATGAACTTCATCTGCGCCGGACTGAGCTGCTCGGCGCTGAGCGGGGCCGTGGTGTAGACCATGTGCGCGGCACAGTGCGCCGCGGCCGCGCGATAGATCTCCTGGCCGTTGATCCCCCGGTAGGTGTCGAAGGCATCGGGCAGGTGGATCTGGAAGTCCTCGACGAATGGCCGCAGTCCGAGGCGGGTCTCGTAGTCGCCGGAGGTGGGGCGCAGGAAGAACGCGCGCGCCCAGAGGGCTCGGAGGTAGAAGTTGAGCTTACGCTGATTGTCGACGAACAGGGTGCCGCGGCGCTCCTTCTGAAGCACCGCCCGGGCGGAATCGGTTCTGAGGCCGAAATACGCCATCTGCCCGTCGAGATCACGCGAGTGCGCCTGGGCACCCCAGAGCGCCCAACGGCGCAGTCCGCCAAGGGTCAGCTTCGAGAGGAGCTCGTCCATGTTCTCCATCATCGGACGCAGCCCCCGCGGGGCCTTGCCGGCAAGCTGATGGAGCAGGTTGAGATAGCCGCGCATGACGTCGGCGTCACCCAGACGGCTGGCCGCCAGCGGCATGTTGGCCATCACAAGCGTGACCACGGTCCCGGACGTGTGGGACGAGAGCTTCATCAGCGCGCTGACGATGTCGGGGACGATATCCTCGCCTACGTCCTTGGCCACCCGTGGCATCTCCTGAACATAGGTGAGGATCAGGTCCTCGCCCTTGTTCAGGGTGCACATCGCCTTCATGCCGGTGAGGTAGTGGTCGAGCCCCTGCGGCGACATGACACGAGCGGCCTCATGATAGCTTGACTCGAGCGCCTGCTTGTGCGGATGCTCGGGGTCGGTCTTGAGGCAGGAGACGTATTCGCTGAAATCGATGGACATGGATGTCACCCGTTCTGGTTGGTCCGCCCCCCGGCGCGCCCTGCGCGATGGGCAGGACACCGTGGCCGGGGGCAGACCCTCAATCCAACTTGTGCCGGTAATCGATGCTGATGCGGTCTGCCGCCTGGGGCCGGAAGCGGGTGTCCGCGAATGCCTTGTGCTCAGGATGATCTCGGTAGGAGTCGATGACGGCAGGGTGGGCGAAGCGCACCAGCCAGCAGTGCCTGTAGGCGGCCGAGTCGATGAGGCTCGAGCCGGTGATCACATGGCGCACGCCGGGGATGGCGCCGAGCACGCGGCGCCCCTCGGCCATCATGGCGTCTGTCTGCGCGGCCGTCGCGCCGCTGGTGTTGTAGATGATCAGGTGCTCCACCTCCCGCCAGGGGCGGCAGCTGGCGATCACCTCGTCGGCCCGATTCGCGCCGCCCCACAGGGCGATACACCGCTCGACCTCG
Organism: Chromatiaceae bacterium; assembly: GCA_040775095.1. Lineage (GTDB taxonomy): Bacteria > Pseudomonadota > Gammaproteobacteria > Chromatiales > Chromatiaceae > JAXGTD01. Next base: position 4,726 of record JAXGTD010000177.1, read on the forward strand.
GCGCGGATTGCATCTTGAATACCCTTGGCCAGGTCCGTGTAGGAGCGATTCTCGGGGATCTGGGCGTTCGCGTGGATGGCGGCCCCGGCGGCATCGGCGAGCGCGGTGTAATAGTTGATTTTGGCCGCACCATTGTCGATCAGACGCCGGAATTGCCCGTCGCTCAGGCCGGTCCCGCCGTGGATCACCAGCGGGATCGAGACGCGAGTATTGATCGCCGAGAGCCGATCGAAGTCCAGCCGCGGCTCGCCGCGCATGCGTCCGTGTACGGTGCCGATGGAGACGGCGAGGAAATCCACTCCCGTCTCTTGCGCGTAGCGGGCGGCCTCCTCCGGGGCGGTGTAGATCACCTCGCCGGGGTGACGCTCGGCGTCCTCGCCCTCCACTCCGGCCACGTAGCCGAGCTCGCCCTCCACGGGGACGCCGCATGCATGGGCCATCTCCACGACCGCCCGGGTGCGGGCGATGTTCTCCTCCAGCGGCCGTGTGGACGCGTCTACCATGACGCCGTTGAATCCCTGCCGGATACCGCGGATTGCGGCCTCCAGGGTGCTGCCGTGATCCAGGTGGACCGCGATGGGAACGCTGGCCCGCTCGGCGGCGGTGCGCACCGCGGGCATGATTAGCTCGGGGTCGAAAAAGCCGTAGTGGGATTCGGCCAGGCTCAGGATCACCGGGGCACGCTGGTTCTCGGCACCCGCGATGATGGCCTGCAGGAAGTCCAGGCTAACGAGATCGAAGGCGCCCACCGCGTACCCATTGGCATGGGCGTGGCGGAGCATATCGCCCATATCCACCAACATTGGCTCGGTCCTCGTGAAGCGTTCTAGTGCGTGCGCCGCGGGCGGGTCTAGAAGTAGGTATTGACGGCCGCGTCGAGGGTATCGCGCATATCGGGGTCATCGGTCAACGGGCGCACCAGTGCCATCTGGCAGGCCGACTGGGGATCCACTCCCTTCGATATCAGCTGGGCGGCGTAGACCAGCAGTCGGGTGGACATGCCCTCGTCGAGACCGTGACCCTTCAGATTGCGGCTACGCTGGGCCACCTGCACCAGCTTCTCCGCGACCTTGCTGTCGACGCCTCCCTCGTGGCTGACGATCTCCGTCTCGATGTCCGACTCCGGGTAATCGAAGTCCATGGCCCCGAAGCGCTGTTTGGTGGACTGCTTGAGGTCCTTCATCAGACTCTGGTAGCCGGGATTGTAGGAGATGACGATCTGAAAGTCGGGGTGGGCCCGGACCAGCTCGCCCTTCTTCTCCAATGGCAGCTCACGCCGATGGTCGGTGAGCGGATGGATCACCACGGTCGTGTCCTGCCGCGCCTCGACGACCTCGTCGAGATAACAGAGCGCACCGATGCGCGCGGCCACGGTCAGCGGGCCGTCCTGCCACTTGGTGCCGTTGATGTCGAGCAGAAAACGGCCCACCAGGTCCGAGGCGGTCATGTCTTCGTTACAGGCCACCGTGATCAGCGGCTTCTGTAGCTTCCAGGCCATGTACTCGACGAAACGGGATTTTCCACAGCCGGTCGGTCCCTTGAGCATGACCGGCATGCGGGCATCGTAGGCCGCCTGATACATCTGCACCTCGTTGTGCACCGGGCGATAGTAGGGTTCTTCGGTGACCAGGTACTGGTCGCGGTCGATGTCGGTCATGGGATCGCCTCCAGCGTTCAGCCCACGGTGGCGAGCCACGTCACGTTGCCGCTCCACCGCGCTGAGTGAATGTTGGGAATTGCCACTCGACAGGGGTCGCGCACGCACCTCTGGCGGCTGGCAGCTCTGGCCAGAAAAAAGCCCCGCCGCCCAGGTTGGAGAAGGGGAGCGGGGCTTTTAGCGTCGACTCTGAAGGATCAGAGCTTAGGCCGGGGTACCCCGGAAGATAACCATGGAGGCACCTGGGCACTGGGCGTAGTTGTCCAGGCCCAGCAGGCGGACGTGGTTGTCCGGGTGCGCCTTGTGGCATGCATCGCACTCGGCCAGGATGGCATCGACATCGGTCTCA
>JAXGTD010000178.1:0-6574 GCA_040775095.1 Chromatiaceae bacterium
GGAGGGGATCGGTGCCGTGCTCAGCGCGGATAACGAGTACACGACCATCCAGCGCACCATCCCTGGTGGTCCGGCCCGCCAGTCGGGGCAGATCTTCGCCGGAGACCGCATCGTCGGTGTGGCCCAAGGGCTCGACGGCGAGATGGAAGACGTGGTGGGCTGGCGCCTGCAGGACGTCGTCGACAAGATCCGCGGCCCGAAGGGCTCCGTCGTAAGGCTGCTCGTGATCACCAAGGCCGACGCCTCCGGCGGGCGGACCCGCGAGATCTCGCTGGTGCGCAACGAAATCAAGCTCGAGGATCAGGCCGCAAAGTCCTATATCGTCGACGATCTCAAGAACGCCCCCGGGCGGCGCATCGGCGTCATCGAGATCCCAGCCTTCTACCGCGACTTTCAGGCCGAATCCGAGGGCAACCGCCAGTTCCGCAGCACGACCCGCGACGTGCGGACGCTGATCAGCACCCTGGTGCGCGGCGGCATCGATGGTCTGGTCATCGACCTGCGTGGCAATGGCGGCGGATCGCTGACCGAGGCCACGTCACTGACGGGCCTGTTCATCGACGAGGGCCCCGTCGTGCAGGTCAAGGATGCGTTCGGAAAGGTCGAGGTCGAGGTCGATCCGGACCCGGACGTGGTCTACACCGGCCCACTGGCGGTGCTGGTCGACCGCAACAGCGCATCGGCCTCCGAGATCTTCGCCGGCGCGATTCAGGACTACGGGCGCGGGATCATCATCGGCGAGCCGACATTCGGCAAGGGCACGGTGCAGACCCTGATCGACCTGAACCGATACGTACCCGGTGAGGAGCAGGACCTGGGAAGGCTGCGTCTGACGATGGCCGAATTCTTCCGCATCAGTGGCGGCAGCACCCAACTCAAGGGAGTGGAACCCGACATCCGGTTCGACTTTGGTCTCGACGGCGTCGAGCACGGTGAACGCTCGCTCGAAAACGCGCTGCCCTGGGATCGTATCCGCCCGGCCAACTACAAGCGTTTCGGCGGTGTCGATGTCGATCGGCTCAAGCGCCGCTCCGCGCAGCGCATCGCCCAGGACGACGGGTTCCGTATGCTGGAGTCCCAAGGGCGGGTACTCAGTGAGATCGATGCGCAGCACACACTTTCGCTCCGTGAGCAGGAGCGCAAACAGGAGTCCGACCAACGTGACCGCGTCCTGAAGGACGAGAAGGCGCGTTTCCTGCGCGCGCGTGGCGTCGAACCCGTGGATGAGACCGCCGAGAATGTGGACGAGGACGCGCTGGAGGCCGAGCAGAAGGTCATCGACCGCATCCAGGTCGACGAGGCCGCGCGAATCCTCGCCGACGTCATCGTCGACAGCGAGGGGACCGAACGACCGCGGGCGGCCATGAGCAACTGACGGCGGTCCCCGGGTCATCGTTGCCCTCCGGCTCCGGCGACCCCATCGTCGCCCCACCACTCAAACATCCGGCGGACGCCCGCTCCGATGCACCACGATCATCCCCCGTCACCCGGGGTCAGCAGCCAGCCGCGCGCCTCGGCTCAGGCGCCCGATACCGCCACGACCCAGTCGCCCTGCGCCGGGGCGGCCCGGGATGACGATCCGGGAATCGACTGGTTCCGGCAGTTCACGCCCTATGTCCACGCGCACCGCGGCCGGACCTTCGTCATCGCCTTCGGTGGTGAGGCACTCGCCGACGCGGGGTTCCCGGGCCTCGTCCACGATATCGCGCTGCTGCACGGGCTCGGTATCCGGCTGGTGCTGGTGCACGGTGCGCGCCCGCAGATCGATGAGCGACTGGCGATACGCGGTGCCCAGATGCGTTACGTCAACGGCCTGCGCATCACCGACGACAGCGCCCTGGCCTGTGTCAAGGACGCGGCCGGCGCCGCGCGGGTCGAGATCGAGGCGCTGCTCTCGATGGGACTCGCCAACTCGCCGATGGCCGGCGTCCGCATTCCGGTGGCGTCCGGAAACTTTGTCACCGCCCGCCCGCTCGGTGTGCTCGGCGGTATCGACTACCTGCATACCGGCGCGGTGCGCCGCATCGACCAGCAGGCCCTGCGCCGGCGCCTCGACGACGGCGCGGTGGCGCTCATCCCCCCCATTGGCTACTCACCCACCGGGGAGGTCTTCAACCTCAGCGCCGCCGACGTCGCCCGCTCGACGGCGGTCGCGCTCGGCGCGGACAAGCTCATCTTCCTGGTCGAGGGCCCGGGCCTGACCGACGCCTCGGGCAGGACCATCTCCAACATCCTGCTCCCGGAGGCCGACGCCCTGCTCGGCGCCGCCCCCGGGGGCGCGACCGCACTGCCCGAAGACCTTGCCCAGGCCCTGCAGGCCGGCGCCGAGGCCTGCCGCAGCGGCATCCGGCGCGTGCATCTGATCAGCCGCGCCCGCGACGGCGCCCTGCTTCGCGAGCTGTTCACCCGCGACGGTGCGGGCACCCTTGTGTCGGGCAAGCCCTTCGAGGGCCTGCGCCCGGCGCGCATCGACGACGTGACGGGCATTCTCGAGTTGCTCGCGCCGCTGGAGACATCCGGCGTCCTCGTGAAGCGCTCCCGGGAGCGCCTGGAGACCGAGATCGACCGCTTCCATGTCATTGAGCGCGACGGCACGGTGATCTGCTGCGCCGCGCTCTACGCCTTTCCGGAGGACCATATGGGCGAGCTTGCCTGCCTGGCCGTCCACCCCGATTATCGCGGCGACCGGCGCGGCGACAGGATGCTCAAACGCATCGAGACACTCGCCCGCGAACGCGACCTGCGACACATTTTCGTGCTCACGACCCAGACCGCGCATTGGTTTCGGGAGCGCGGCTTCGCGTCCGCCCCGATTGGCAAGCTGCCGATGGCCAGGCAAGAGCTTTACAACTACCGACGTAACTCGCAGGTCTACGTCAAGCCACTGGACATCTGAAGGGCTGCCGACGGCCGGACCGACGCGTTCATCCCCTCCCGCATGCCCTATGAACAGCCCGCGTTCGCCGCCCCTTGGCCTCTGCCCGGGGCGGCGGGCGGCCGCGAGGATCGGCGACGCGGGACATCGAAGCGCAAGACACCGACGGGGATGGATTGGCGCATCGCCTGCCGCCTATTTGGTTTCACCCGCCGCGGACACCACCTGAGCATGGTTGCCTGAACATCGGCCCGCGGACCAGGGCGTGCGCGTTGCATCGGCTTGGCGCGGTGGCCAGGGGATGGGGCCCTAAGGCCCGCGCGCCTCAATGCGGATCATCATCAAAAGTAACAGCAGCCTGGACGGTGCACGGCGCCCGCTGCCCATCGGCGCAGAACTCCGTGACGGGTTCTGTGGCCCATGGCGACCCAGGATTGGAGAACCGAGTCGGCTCCAGATCGGCTTGATTCTGGAGCGTTTTAGGCACAAACGTCAGCGCCCACTGCATCCCGCGTTAGAGAATTCCACCGCAGATCGGTATACTTTGCAGCCATTTCGTCACCGCGCGCGAGCCCTCGACGCGGGCCGTCGGGCCTTGTAACAGGCCCGGGAGGTCCCGGATCCGATGAGCGTCTGGCGCGCGACACCCATCATTTGTAATCAGGAGTCTCCAGCCATGGCAGCGATCGGACCCAATGCGATCGAGCTGAAAAACAAGATAAAGCGATTCGCGACCTCGTTGCTGCCCGTCGACGCCGGCAGAAGAGGCGAATGCAACCGCTGTGGCGAATGCTGCAAGCTCCCCTATCCCTGCCCGTTCCTGCGCTACGATGAGCAGGGACTGAGCAGCTGCGCCGTCTACTACGCCCGCCCGCCGAGCTGCCGCAAGTACCCTCGCACCTCCTCGGAGAACGTCACACCAGGGACCTGCGGATATTACTTCGTCGATGTCTCCAGCGTTGGCGTGCGCACCGCGCAGCCCGAGCAGGCCAGCGGCTGATCTCGTCCACTGAGGTGACCTGGACCCGGCGAACACGTCCAGGATCGCCACCGGCCCCTTCGATCGGTTAGACTCGGCCGGACCGGTCAGGCACCGCCGTTGAATGGCACAATCCTGGCCGTTTCGCTCCACTACCAAAGAGAGAGGGTCCCCAGAATGACCAAACTGCTCCGCTTCGCCGTCGCCGCGCTGGCCGTATTCGGTACCACGAACGTCTTGGCCGGCGGCCCGTTACCGGACCACCCTTGCTACAACGTGGCCGACTGCAAGGCACAGACCTCACGCGAGGCGTTCTCCAAGTGCATCAAGGCACACGCCGAGGAGGCCAACGCCGATGCGGCCTGTGCCGCGTTCCGGGCCGACAAGTCTGCCTATCTGAAGGCGCATGGGCTCGACAGCGTCGACGCACTCTTTGCGCCGAACTGAAACACCGGCACGACAGCGCTATCGCGTGGCCAGCGCCCGCGGCTAGCCGTCCGGCGCTGGCAGCCCGCCCCGCGATCGCCGCGGGCGGATCCACGGCCTCCGGGTCGATCTCCCCATCGGGGGAGGCCCCAAGCCGCCTTTCCCGGGTAACAACGCCCCATGAGCATCCCGGCCCGGGTCCGGACCGCGATGCTGCGGCGCAACCCGGCCGGCTCGTCGGCAGTGCATCCTACCCATCGCGGGCGCCAACCCTGGCCATGGCGACGCACATTGCCCCTGGTGCCGCTGGCCAATCCGGCACTGGCCTCCCCGCACCCGCCCTGATTTGGCCCCATTGCCTCGGCGCCAACCCGAGCCCGTGTCGCCCGATCGGCCCCCCGCCCGGCACGCGACGCCGGTCACCGTCGCCAGCCGTGGGGTTAGCGAGGCACCGTCGTGCCCCGTCGATCTGATGTCCGGGCGTGGACGACCCCGGCGTTCGGCCTCTACAAGCTCTTGTCTCGTGTCGGCCGATGCGAGCTGGCGAGACGCCGGCCAGGGGGATGTGGCGACGCGGTGTCGGTGTAAACTCTCGGATCAACACTCTCGGAAGGCGCGATGGTGTCCCTACCCATGAATATTCTGATCCTCGGAGTCAACGGATTCATCGGCCACCATCTCTCCCGGGGCATTCTCGACGACACCGACTGGCAGGTCTATGGGATGGACATGCACAACGAGCGCGTCGCGGCGCTCCTCGATCACCCACGCTTCCGCTTCTTCGAGGGTGACATCACCATCAATCAGGAGTGGGTCGAGTATCACGTGAAGAAGTGCGATGTCGTGCTGCCGCTGGTGGCCATCGCAACACCCGCGACCTATGTGACCGATCCGCTCGCTGTCTTCGAGCTGGACTTCGAGGCCAACCTGCCGATCGTTCGCCAGTGTGTCCGCCACCGCAAGCGCGTGCTGTTTCCTTCCACCTCGGAGGTCTACGGGATGTGCAGCGACGATCAGTTCCATCCCTCCGAGTCCAACCTGGTGCTCGGCCCGATCGCAAAGCAACGTTGGATATACGCCTGCGCCAAGCAGCTGCTCGACCGGGTCATCGCCGCTTACGGGCAGCAACGGGGCCTGGACTACACCCTGTTTCGCCCCTTCAACTGGATCGGCCCCGGCCTGGACAGCCTGCACACCCCCAAAGAAGGCAGCTCCCGGGTCGTGACCCAGTTTCTTGGCCACATCGCCCGTGGCGAGCCAATCAAGCTCGTCGACGGAGGCCGGCAACGACGCAGCTTCACCGACGTCTCCGACGGGGTACGCGCGTTGCTTCGGATCATCGCCAACGAGGACGGAAAGGCGTCGGGGCAGATCTACAACATCGGCAACCCGGACAATGACCTGTCCGTGCGCGAGCTTGCCAGGCGGATGCTGGAGATCGCCGCAGAATTCCCCGAGTATCGGCCCGGCGCGCAACAGGTCGAGCTCATCGACGTTTCGAGCGCTGCCTATTACGGCGATGGCTACCAAGACATCCAGACCCGCGTGCCCTGGATCGGCAACACCCGTGAGGATCTGGACTGGGAGCCGAGGGTGCCGATCCGCGACGCGCTGCGCAACATCTTCGAGGCCTACCGGGGTGAGGTGGCACAGGCGCGCGCGCTGCTCGACGAATAGCGCCCATCAGGACCCATTCCCAGCGCGCCGTGATCGGTCCCCGCCGTTTCTGGCGCCGACCATCTGGGCCATGCCGGATTGCCGACCCCAGGCGCAATGACTGAAGTCGCCGCGACACACTGTCACGGGCCGCGCGACGCAGCCCCTGCACAGGGCGGCGTGCGAGCAGTCCCCGCAGGTTTCGGTCGATGGGGTTTCGATTCCTGTCAGGAAACGGAATCGCTCCACCGATCCATGCAGGACCTCAGCAAGCGTCTGGGGAGTTATTGTCGTTTCTGGTGTACAGCGCAGCCCTGGAGGGATGGCGTATCCTGCTGACTGATCACCGCCAAGATCACAGTCAACAAAGGTGGATACGCCATGGCCAAGTCTAGGCTGTCAGTTCTTTCACAACCAGCGATCGAGGAGGCGGAGCCGCTGCATGCGCTGCTGCGTCAAGGGGCGCGCAAGCTCATCGCCGAAGCCGTCGAGGCGGAGTTGACCCGGTTCCTGGAGGGCTATGCGGAGCAACGCCTGGATGAGGGTCGCCGAGCCGTGGTGCGCAACGGCTACCTGCCGCAGCGCACGGTGCAGACCGGGATCGGTGACGTCGAGGTGCGGGTGCCGAGGGTGCGCGA
>JAXGTD010000179.1:0-6525 GCA_040775095.1 Chromatiaceae bacterium
CGAGCTCGCGGCCAAGAGCGCGTACTTTGCGACCTGCAGCCCGTCGGAGCAGCTCAGCGAGATGGAGGACATGTCCCACCAGTTGAAGAGCTCTGCCGGCTACTGCGGGGCGGGCCCGCTGCAGACCTCGGCCACCGCGCTCAACGATGCGCTGCGTGCGCCAGAACCCGACGTGGAGCGCATCGCGCGGGAGCTCGAGCGCGTGCGCGCGTTGGCGCCGGCCACCTGCGAGGCGCTCCTGAGCGTGCGCCAGCGACGGTTCGGTGGCGGCGCCTGATCCCACCGTCGCATTGGCCCGCATCTGGCCCGCCCCAACCCGTCGGGGCGCTTGGTCGGCGCCGCGGATTCGCCATCAGGTATAGCTTCATGACGGATGTCACGCCGCGAGCGGACCGATCGGGGGACGAGGCCACGACACAACAGCGCCGCGTGCTGGTCATCGACGACGCGCCGGACACGCGCATCTATCTGCGTTCCCTGCTCCAACGCTGGGGGTATGCGGTCGACCTGGCCGAAGACGGCCTCGCCGGCCTCGCCCAGGTGCGCGAGGGAAACACCCGCCTGGTGATCTGCGACTGGATGATGCCCGGTATGTCCGGCCCCGAGGTCTGCGCCGCGGTACGCGCCGAACAGCTTGACCATTACGTCTACATCATCCTGCTGACCGGGCGCTCCGACAACGCCGATCTCGTCCATGGTCTGGATGCCGGGGCCGACGATTTCGTGGCCAAGCCCTTCGACACCCAGGTGCTGCGCGCACGCCTGACCGTCGCCGCGCGCATTCTGGCCCTCGAGGATCAGCTGGCCGACCGCAATCGCCGGCTACGCCAGCAACGTGACAAGCTCGAGAAGGCCTACGCGCAGATCCAAAGCGATCTGGCCGCCGCGGCCAGCGTGCAGCGGCAGCTGCTGCCCGTGTCTGACCGCCATATCGCACCCTGGCAGGCCGGCTTTCTGTTCCTGCCCGCCGCGACCGTCTCGGGCGACAACTTCAACCTGTTTCAGCTCTCGGAGCGCACCATCGGCTTCTATCACCTGGACGTATCGGGACACGGCATCCCGGCCGCGTTGGTATCTGCCAGCCTGAGCCGATCGCTGGTGCCCGGATCGTTGTTCGACGCCGCCAGTCAGTCCGACGATGTCGATCCCACCGCGGTGCTTGCGGCGTTGAACGAGCAGCTCGTCCAGCCCGACGACGACCTCATCAGCTACGCCACCATCGTCTGCGGTCGGGTCGATAAGCACACCGGGAAAGGGGAGCTGGCGGTGGCGGGGCACCCCCGCCCCCTGCTGCTGCGGGCCAACGGCCACATCGACGTGCTCGCGTCCGGCGGACTGCCGGTCGGCATGTTCCACGCCGCGAGCTATGAGGCGCAGGCGTTCGAGCTCGCACCTGGTGACCGTCTGGTGATGTATTCCGACGGCATCACGGATTGCGCCGACGTCGACGGCCGGCCATTTGACGACGCGCTGTTGCGCGACACGCTCGCGCGGTGCGTCGAGCTGCCGGTCGCGCGGGTCGTCGCATCGCTGACCGAGACGCTGCGCGCATGGCGCGGTGCTCGCGAGTTCGAGGACGACATCTCGGTCTTGCTCATCGAGCGCCCCCGAATGTCAGACGAGCCATGAGTGTCCGTGCGCACACCGGCGTGCGGGTGGATCCGGCTTGCGCCGGGACCTGCCCGAGCGTCCCGCGCCAGGGTCGTCCGGGCCGATCCCACGGCCTGGCGGGAAGCCGGGCATCGCACTGGCCGGGGACCAGGGGGCAACAACCCTGTGCCGCCAGGCGCCCTCGACTAGACTCAGGGCGGTAGGCAGGACCGGGCACCTGGCATCCATACAACACGCGGCGTGGAACAGAACAGCGATGACGAACCGCATCCGCATCGAGATCGGCCCGGACGACCCGGGCTGGAACCAGGTCCTGCAGGAGACGCTGCTGCCGCTGGCCCGCGCGGCAGCACTCGACGAGCTGGCAGGCATGGGACTGCTCCTGGCCATCGTCGAGGCAATCAACAACATCATCGAGCACGCCTATCAGGGCAGCGACGGGCAGCCGATTGCACTGGTCTGGGAGCAGACCGCGTCGACGATCCGTCTCGATCTCCACGACCACGGGCGGCCAATGCCCTTACCGCTGCCGTCTGGCGACCTCCCCGATGACCCCCTGGCACTGGGTGGGCGTGGGTGGCATATCATTCGCGCCAACACCGACGAGGTCCAATATCGGCGCGTCCAAGAGGAGAATGTACTCACACTGGTCAAGAACCTGACGTGAGCCACCGCGTCCAGCCCGATCGCCGCCAGCGCACACCCGGCCACGGCCCCGCCAAGGCCTGCGCTTCGTGCCACGCCGACATCGGTTCGCGCCGACCCGGCCCGGTCCCACACCACGGCCTGAGGATCGTGCCCCACCCAAGATATCCGCACAAGCAGAGGAGCACCCCACGATGAGCCTTGAACACCACACCGAGCAGGGCGTCGACGTCATCAAGCTGCCGCAACGCCTGGTGATGGCCAACGCCGGCGATGCCCGCAACGAGCTCAAACGCATCGTCAGCCAGGGCAGCGGTAAGTTGGTCGTCGATCTGTCACAGACCGAGTTTATGGACTCCAGTGGGCTGGCCGTGCTCGTCACCGGCCTGCAGGCGGCACGCAAACGCGACGGCGACGTCTACCTCGCGGCGATGAACGACACCATCCGTGCGCTGTTCCAGCTCACGAGGCTGCATACCGTATTCCAGATCTTCGACGACGAAACGGGGGCACTCAAGGCCTTCAGCGCCTGACCCCGCCGCCCCGTGCCGAACCGCTACCCGCGGCCACGCTCGGGGCGGGGAGCGCATCGAGGGGTGCGACACGACAAGCATCGGATCACCCATGGGAGACGCAGCATGACCGCGACCAAGACCGACAGACTCTCCATCGTCTGCTTCATCGATGCGCTCGGCTGGGAGGTGCTTCGCGGACGTCGTTTCATGGAGGAGCGCCTCCCGATCAGGCGCAAGCTGCGTTCCACGTTCGGGTTCTCGTCGGCCTGCGTCCCGTCGATCCTGTCGGGGCTGACGCCGCGCCAGCACAAGCACTGGTCCTTTTTCTATTATTCACCGCAGACCTCGCCGTTCAGGCCGCTCAAGCCGCTGGGCTGGCTGCCCGGCAGCCTGGTGGACCGCGGGCGCGTGCGCAACCAGATCAGCAAGCTCGTGAAGAGGGCCTACGGCTATACCGGCTACTTTCAGCTCTACAACATCCCATTCCGGCAGATCGACAAGTTCGACTACTGCGAGAAGCGCGATCTGTTCAGGCCGGGCGGCCTGAATCGGGGCGAGAGCATCTTCGACCTGCTCGAACGCAACGCGGTCGCCTACCACGTCTCGGACTGGCGCCAGAGCGAGACCGCCAACCTCGAGGCCCTCGGCCGGGATATCGAGCAGGGAAAGATCCGCTTCGCGTTCCTCTACATGGCCGCCATGGACGCCCTGCTGCACAGGGTCGGCAAGGAGAGCTCGCGGGTCGACGAGAAGCTCGCCTGGTACGAGACCCGCCTCGAGGAGGTCCTGCGACTCGCCGAGCAGCACTACGACACCGTGCGGCTGTTCGTCTGCTCCGACCACGGCATGGCCACGGTACATACCCATCTCGACCTGATGGGCCGGATCGATGCGCTGGGAAAGGCGCAGGGGCTCGCCTTCGAGCGCGACTATGTCGCCACCTACGACTCGACCATGGCGCGCTTCTGGTTCAAGAACCCGCGCGCCCGTGAGGCCATCAGCGCGTTTCTCGCCCAAGAGCCCGATGGCCGTATCCTGGCGCCGGGCGAGCTCGCCGAGCTGGGCTGCGACTTCGAGGGCGACCAGTTTGGCGAGCTCATCTACCTGACCAACCCCGGTGTGATCATCGTGCCCAGCCATATGGGGCTCAAGCCGATCACCGGGATGCACGGCTACCATCCGGATGACGCGGACTCCGATGCCAGCCTGCTGTCGAATGTCGAGCCCCCCACGGACCCCAAGGCGATCACCGACATCTTCCACCTGATGCGCGCGGAGGCCCGCGTCTGAGACAGACCCGGCCGCCAAGCCACCCCCGCCGGCCGATTCCGCCTCGGACCAGCCGGCCGCACGACAACTTCCAAACCCGGAGCGCGCCGGCATGCGCTGGATCGTCAACATCGCCACCAGCTATTTGCGATTCGTCGTCGCGATCGTGCTGGTGTTCTTCCTCACCCCGTTCATCGTCTCGCAGATCGGTATCGACCAGTTCGGGCTTTGGTCGCTGATCTTCTCGGTGGTGGCCATGTTCGGCCTGATGGACCTGGGCTTCGCCACCGCGGCCAACAAGTACATGGGCGAATTGGCCGGCAGCGGCGATCAGGCCGCGCGCGATGAGGTACTCGCCACCCTGCTCATGGTCTACATCGGGCTCGGCGTCGTCTGTCTGCTGATCGTCGCGCTGATCGCCTCCCGCGCCGGGCTTTGGTTCGATCTCGACGCGGACATGCGCCGGTGGTTCACGTTGGCACTGTGGCTGCTCGGGGCGGCCGTGGCAATCAATCTGCCCATGAACATGTTCAAGGCGGTGCTCAACGGCACCGGGCGCATGGCACTGGTGAACGGCATCGAGCTGCTGGTGCAACTGCTCAACGCGGCGATCATCGTGCTGCTGCTCAAGGCCGGCTACGGCATCCGGGGGCTGATCTTCGCAACCGCGGCCACGATGGTGCTCGGGCCAATACTCGCGATGCTCCTCGCCTACCGCTTGACGCCCGCGCTGTCGGTCGCACCGCGCCATTACTCCCGCGGAAGGGTGCGTGAGCTGCTCGGCTTCTCTTTTTATTTTTTCATCTCCAATATCGCGGTGCTGCTCATCCTGCGCATCGATCCGGTCGTGATCAAGGCGTTCATGCCGCTCTCGGCGGTCGCGGTCTACGCGATCGGGGCCAAGATCGCCGAGTACGCCTACTACCTGAACAAGCAGTTCTCCAATGCCCTGATGCCACTGGTGGCCCAGTCACGCGGCGGCGGCGACCATGCGACGATCAACCGCGTGCTCATCGACGGCACGCGTTTCGGCATGGCGATCGCGTTGCCCTTTGTCGTGCTGCTGTTCTTCTACACCGACGACATTATCCTGCTCTGGATGGGCGCGGATTTTGCCGGCGCCATCCCGGTACTGCGTATCCTGTTGGTCGCGATCCTCTCCACCGCGGTCCAGCTCAATGCCGCCAACGTGCTCGCCATGGACGGTCACCACCGCTTCATCGCCTTCGCGATGGGTGGCTCGGCAGCGCTGAACCTGGTGCTGTCGCTCGTGTTGATTCAGTTCTACGGGCTGATCGGCGTTGCGGTCGCAACCATGCTCGCGGCCTTCACGGTCGAGGTGCTCGTGATCGTGCCGCGGGCCTGCCGTGCCCGCGGTGTAGCGATACGCGCGTTCCTCCAGCGCGCCCTCTGGCCGACGGTACCGCCGCTCGTGCCCGCGCTCGCGCTCGCATGGGGCCTTGCGCGGCTGCAACCCACCGATGGCTTTGTCTGGGTCTTCCTGGAAGGCGGTGCCGCTGCCACGGTCTACTTCGCAACCTTCTTCTTCACTGGCATGAAATCCGAAGAACGGCAGTTCGTCGGCGCCAAGCTCGCGCGAGCGCCGGCGCCTGCCACCAGCGGCGAGGAGTGATGCCGCGCACGCCTTCAACGCCAATGCCGGTCCGCCCCGCGATTGGGTGAGCCTGCCGGAGCGAGGAGACCACCGATGAAGCTGATTCAGGTCCCGCGGCGTTTCGTCGCGACCGAATGGGGCGGCACCGAGACCACCATCCTGCAGACCAGCCGCGCGCTGCGGGCGGCAGGTCAGGAGGTGGAGATCTATACGAGCATGGCCCTGTCGGACCGGCGCCGCGAGACCCTGCAGGGGGTGCCGATCCAGCGCTTTCCCTACAGCTACCCCTTCTTCGGACTCAGCGAGCAGGACCGCAACGACATGGACAGGAAGGGCGGCAACCTGCTGTCGTTCTCGTTGCTGTGGGCGCTGGCACGCGAGCCTGGCGTGGACCTGCTGCACGCGCACAGCGGCAAGCGGCTCGGGGCGGCGGTACGCACCGCGGCACGGCTGCGCGGGATCCCCTACGTGATCACGCTCCACGGTGGATACTTCGTCGTGCCCAAGGGCGAGATGCAACAGATGCTGGCACCCATCGACAACGCCTTCGAGTGGGGACGGGTGTTCGGCGCCCTGCTCGGCTCACGCACCGTTCTGGAAGACGCAGCCGCCGTGCTCTGCGTCGGGGGAGACGAGCTGGCGGCCGCCCGCGAGCACCTGCCGAGCCAACGCATCGAGCTGATGCCCAACGGCGTAGACTGCGCCGCATTCGCCGAGGGCGACGGCCAGGCGTTCCGTGACGCCTACGGCATCGGCCCCTCGCGCCGCATCCTGCTCTGCGCACCGATGTCAGGGCATTATTCAACGCTCTTGCGCTCGACGGTGGCCAGCCTGCTGCCGGACGCCGAGGTCTGGATCACCGACTGGCAC
>JAXGTD010000180.1:0-6496 GCA_040775095.1 Chromatiaceae bacterium
CGGGTCAGGTGGTCATCGCCGGTGATCGGGATGCGGTCGGGCGTGGGGTCTCCGCGGCGAAGGCGGCGGGTGCCCGGCGGGCGTTGGTGTTGCCGGTCAGTGTCCCGTCTCATTGCGCGCTCATGCGCCCGGCTTCCCAGCGGCTCGAGGAGCGGCTGCGCGAGGTCGAGATCCATGCGCCGCAGACCACCGTCCTGCACAACGTGAGCGTGGCGCCCGCGACCGATTCCGATGGCATTCGCGACCAGCTCGTGCGTCAACTCTACAGCCCCGTGCGCTGGGTCGAGACGGTCGCCGAGCTGGCCCGGCGCGGTGTGACCCTGGCCGTGGAGGCGGGTCCGGGCAAGGTGCTGGCCGGACTCGGGAAACGGATTGAAAAGGCCATCAATACCGTGCCCGTATTCGACGCGGACGGCCTGGACAGGACACTCGAGGAGATTGCAAATGCTTGACGGGGAGATCGCACTGGTTACGGGCGCGAGCCGCGGGATCGGCAAGGCGATCGCGTTGGCGTTGGGACGGCAGGGGGCACGCATTGCCGGCACCGCGACAACCACCGAGGGAGCCGAGCGAATCGCCGCGACGTTCACCGAGCACGGGGCCCGCGGGATCGGTCTGTGTCTGAACGTGACCGACCAGGGCTCCATCGATTCCGGGCTGGCGCGCATCGGCGATGAGCTCGGCGGGGCGCCGTCTGTGCTGGTGAACAACGCTGGCATCACCCGCGACAACCTGCTGATGCGTATGAAAGACGCGGAGTGGGACGCGATCATCGAGACCAATCTTACCTCGGTGTATCGACTCAGTAAGACCTGCCTGCGGGCGATGATGAAGGCGCGTAAGGGCCGCATCATCAACATCACCTCGGTGGTTGGCGTCAGTGGCAACGCTGGCCAGACCAACTATGCCGCGGCCAAGGCGGGAATGATCGGTTTTTCCAAGGCCCTGGCGCGGGAGGTGGGCTCACGGGGCATTACCGTGAATTGCGTCGCACCCGGGTTCATCGATACCGACATGACCCGCGATCTTCCCGAGCAACAGCGTAGCGCACTGCTGGCCGGTATTCCCCTCGGGCGGCTGGGAGATCCGGCGGAGATTGCCGCGACGGTCGCTTTTCTCGCCTCGCCGCTGGCCGGTTACATCACCGGTGAGACGATCCACGTCAATGGCGGCATGTACATGGCTTGAACGAAACGGATCGCCCCAATTCGTTTTTATAGACTAATCAACTGATTGGCGGCAAGGTATGGGCGCGTTTCTGCCTTTCGCCGGTGGGCGTTTGCCACTAGAATACCGCGACCCCCCAGACTTGGGGTTTCTGTCTTAACCGGAGGATTCCGAAGCAATGAGCAGCGTCGAAGAGCGAGTGCAAAAGATCGTTGTCGAGCAACTGGGTGTCAAAGACGAGGAGGTGACGCTTGAGGCGTCGTTTGTTGACGATCTGGGCGCCGATTCCCTCGATACGGTCGAGTTGGTGATGGCGCTCGAGGAAGAGTTCGAGACCGAGATCCCGGACGAAGATGCCGAAAAGATCACCACGGTCAAGGAGGCCATTGACTACATCAACTCGCACTCGAGTTGATGTGACGCGCCGCCATCGATCGCGTGATCCTGGCCGCGGGTGTTCCGCGGCGGGGTCGTGAGGATGCAGATAGCCTGCCAGCAATTCAGAGGTGATTCATGTCAGGTAGAAGGGTAGTCGTCACCGGCGTCGGAATGGTCGCCCCGGTGGGGCTTGACATCAAGTCGTCCTGGGAAAATATCCTGGCGGGGAAGAGCGGCATTCAGCCCATCACCCACTTCGATGTAGCGCCGTTCAGTACACGCTTCGGCGGCCCTATCTACGGCTTCGACGCCACGCTCTATGTCTCGAAGAAAGAGAGCCGGAAGATGGACGCGTTCATCCATTACGGAATCGCGGCCGGCAGCCAGGCGATCGCGGACTCGGGCCTGGAGATCACCGACGCGAATCGCCGGCGGATCGGGGTTGCCGTGGGATCCGGTATCGGCGGCATTACGGGGATCGAGAACAACTACGCCGCGTACCGCGATGGCGGGCCGCGCAAGATCTCGCCGTTCTTTGTGCCGGCCAACATCGTCAACATGGTTGCGGGTGATCTGTCGATCATGTACGGGCTGAAAGGCCCGAACTTCTCGATCGTATCGGCCTGCAGTACGGGCACGCACAACATCGGCTCGGCGGCGCTGATGATCCGCCAGGGCATTGTCGACGTGATGATCGCCGGTGGCGCGGAAATGGCGACCTCGCCGGTGGGCCTCGGTGGCTTTGCCGCGGCACGCGCGTTGTCGACCCGCAACGATGATCCCCAGCGTGCGAGTCGGCCGTTCGACAAGGAGCGTGACGGATTCGTGCTCAGCGACGGTGCCGGCGTCATGGTGCTCGAGGAGTACGAGGCGGCCAAGGCGCGAAACGCCACAATCTATGCCGAGGTGGTCGGTGTCGGCATGAACTCCGACGCCTATCATATGACCGCTCCCTCCGAGAACGGCGAGGGTGCCTGTGAGTGCATGCAGCTCGCGCTGGCCGATGCCGGGCTCGAGCCCGAGCGGATCGATTACATCAACGCCCATGGAACCTCCACGCCCGCCGGGGATATCGCCGAGACGCGCGGAGTCAAGCTGGCGTTTGGCCAACATGCCAAGCGGCTGGCCGTCAGCTCCACGAAGTCGATGACCGGGCATATGCTGGGCGCCGCTGGCGGGGCCGAGGCGATCTTCAGTGTGTTGGCGATCCGCGACCAGGTCGCCCCGCCGACCATCAACTACGAAAACCCCGACCCCGAGTGCGACCTGGATTGCGTGCCCAACACCGCCCGTGAGATGAAGATCGAGTACGCGTTGAGCAATTCCTTTGGTTTTGGTGGAACCAACGGTACGCTGATCTTCAAACGCGTCTAGCTCGCGGCGTTAAGGATGCCCCTGAGACGGCGGCGACCGACCATCCCGACCCATCTCTGGTGACGGCGCCAACACACCCCGTGCGCCCGACCCTGATCAATGGGGTTGTGGGGCAGCGGGTCGACCCCCAGGATCGCGGCCTGCACTATGGGGACGGTCTGTTCGAGACCATCTCCATCCGCGACGGGCGGCCCTGTTTGTGGACGCGGCACCTGGAACGGCTTCGGCTCGGGGCCCAACGGCTGCGCATCTGCTGTCCACCTGAATCCCTGCTACGCGACGAGCTGGGGCAATTGGCCGATGGCGTTGCCGGCGGGGTCGTCAAGATCGTGCTCACGCGAGGCGCCGGCGGACGTGGTTACCGGATCCCCGAACCCGCCTCACCGACCCGCATCCTGAGCCTGTATCCCGCACCGACCTACCCCGAGGCGTGGCAGCGCGACGGCATTCATGCCCGGCTGTGCCAGATGCGGCTGTCGGCTTGCCCGGCGCTGGCCGGAATCAAGCATCTGAACCGGTTGGACCAGGTCCTCGCACGCCTGGACTGGGACGACCCGGCGATCGCCGAAGGGCTGATGCAAGACGACCGCGGCCACGTGACGTGTGGGACCATGACGAACCTGTTCGTCTTCGACGGCGAACGGATATTGACACCGGGGCTCGAGCGGTGTGGTATCGCGGGCACCGCGCGCGGTCGGGTAATCGCCATCGCCGCCGAGCTCGGTATTCCGGTCAGAGAGGCGATGGTGACGCGCGACATGCTGGGGAAAGCGCGCGGCCTGTTCCTGACCAATGCCGTGATCGGGGTCTGGCCAGTGAGGCGGCTGGACGCTGATCCAATTCCCGTCACGGCACTGCCGCGGGAGCTGATTGCCGCCGTGCTTGCCGATGTGTTCCGCCCGGAGCCGCGCTGAGCTAGGGAAACGTTGATTTATCACGTTTCCCGTCCGGGCCATGGAAGGCTCGCGAGCGGATCGAATGCCCGGATGGCATTTGATCAGCATCTCCCTGGGGCCATCTGGTGCGACCGATGAACCGAGAAACGGCAGTTGAGCGCCGTGGGCGTGACGCGGGCCACTGTCTTGAATGGGCCGACATGGTTTACGCCGGCTGACCTCATGGGGGCCGTCCAACTGCCGTTTCTAGGATGAAGAGACCACGCATGACATCTCTGTTTCGATCCGTCTTCTGGGCCATCGTCATCCTGGTCCTCGTCTGCGCGGCACTGGGATGGGTGGTCTGGGGGCAATACCAGACCTTTCTGTCGACGCCACTGGCACTCGAGCAGCCCGAGATCATCCTCGAGGTGCCGACTGGGACCACGATGCGAAAGCTGGCCGAGCGCCTGCGGGCCGAGCGCATCTTCGCCAACCCCTATTTCTTCATCGCCTTGGCGTACCAGAAGGGACAGATGGAGTCGCTGAAGGCCGGGGAGTACGCGGTGCGCTCCGGGATGCTGCCAGGGGAGCTGCTCGAGCGTCTGACCAGCGGGAGGTCCATCGAGTTTCCGGTGACGCTTGTCGAGGGACGGACGTTCCGGGAGGCCCTTGCAACGATCGCCGCGCAGCCGGCGTTCGTCTCCGAGCTCACGGGTCTTGACGACGAGGAGATCATACGGCGTGTCGGCATCGAGGCTGGGCATCCGGAGGGTTGGATCTTCCCGGACACCTACCGCTTTCGCCGCGGGACCACCGACACGCAGGTCCTTCGGCGCGCCTACAAGCGCATGCGCGATATCCTCGCGAGCGAGTGGGAGGGGCGTGATGCCGGATTGCCGTTGCAGACCCCATATGAGGCCCTGATCCTGGCATCCATTGTCGAGAAGGAGACCGCGGTGGCCGCCGAGCGCCCCAGGATCGCCGGCGTTTTCGTGAGGCGGCTCGAGAAGGGTATGCGGCTACAGACCGACCCGACCGTCATCTATGGGTTAGGCGACGCCTACGACGGCAATATCCGAAAGGAGGACCTGTCCCGGCCGACACCCTACAACACCTATGCGGTGGCGGGATTACCGCCCACGCCGATTGCCTTGCCCGGGCGCGAGGCGATCCACGCGGCGCTGCATCCGGCCGATGGAGATAGCCTGTATTTCGTTGCCCGCGGTGACGGAACCCACTACTTCTCCTCGAACCTCGACGAGCACAATTGCGCCGTGCGCCACTATCAACTCAAGCAACCTTGCAGCGGGCTGAGGGAGTAGCGGATGAAAGCTGCGGGCAGGGGACACTTCATTACGCTCGAGGGGATCGAAGGGGCAGGCAAGTCGACGCAAAGGGATGTCGTCTGCGGTTGCCTGGACGAACAGGACATCCCGTACGTGCTCACCCGCGAGCCGGGTGGCTCGGAGGTCGCCGAGCGCGTCCGAGCCCTTCTGCTCGACCATCAGAACCGAGGCATGGCCGCCGACGCCGAGCTGCTGCTGATGTTCGCCGCCCGGGCCGAGCACCTCGACAAGACGATTGCGCCGGCGCTTGCGCGCGGACAATGGGTCGTTTGCGACCGGTTCACCGACGCCACCTACGCCTACCAGGGGGGCGGGCGTGGGCTTTCGGCCCGGCGCATCGCGGTGCTCGAGGCCTTTGTCCAGGGAGATCTTCGTCCGGATCTGACCCTTCTGTTCGATCTGCCCGTGACGATGGGCCTCGCGCGGGCGCGGGGGCGCTCGCAGCCAGACCGGTTCGAGCAGGAGGCGCGGGCCTTTTTTGACCGGGTCCGACAGACCTATCTGACCATCGCCGCCAAAGACCCGGTGCGGATACGGCGAGTGGACGCGGAACCCGCTCGCGAGGAGGTCGCGGTCGCGGTTCGCGCTCTGCTGCGCGACTACATCTCGCGAGTGCGGGGGCAGGGCGGCGGGTGAGCGGGCTGTTTCAGCTCGGCCGGCGACCTTTGCCATGGCTGCTGCCGCACTGGCAGCGGCTTTGGCGGGCGCAGCGCGACGGGCGCCTGGGCCATGCGCTGTTGCTGACCGGGCCGGCCGGTACCGGAAAGCGCCTGTTCGCCGACCTGTTCTCCGCCGCGTTGAAGTGTCCCGGGAGTGGAGATGACGGGGTGCCGTGCGGCCAATGCCACGACTGCACCCTGGCCGCCGCGGGGCATCATCCAGATATCGTGCGGGTGCGCCCGGAGACCGACAGCAAAAGCCCTGAGATCAAGGTCGATGCGATCCGCGCCCTGGTCCATGGTGAGTCCCTCACGGCCCAAGGGGGCGGGCGTAAGGTCATTCAGATCAGTCCCGCCGAGGCGATGAATGTCCATGCTGCCAACAGTCTTCTGAAGACCCTCGAGGAGCCAGCGCCATCGACCCTGTTGATGCTGCTGTCCGAGGATGCCTCGCGGCTGCCAGCGACTGTGCGCAGTCGCTGCCAGCGCATCGAGGTGCCCGCCCCGGCCGAGCGCGACGCCGTGCCCTGGCTCGAGCAGCATCTGGCCAGCCTCCCACGGGAGCGGGCGCGGGCCGCACCGGCGCTGCTCCTTCGCCTCGCGCATGGCGCGCCGTTGCGTGCGCTGACGCTCGTCGATTCCGATTGGCTCGAGGTGCGGGAGGCCGGGCTCACCGCCTTCCTCGAGGTGGGAC
>JAXGTD010000181.1:0-6400 GCA_040775095.1 Chromatiaceae bacterium
CGAGAAAGGCGACTTCAACGTCGGCGATCCGCTGCGTCCCCAGCCAGACCCCGGGCAGGCTCCCCATGCGCGCCTTGACGCGGCCGTTGGCGGTCTGAACCTCGCGCTCGCTCAACCGATCCGCGGCAATCCCGAGCGGCTGAATCAGTGAGGCCGGCAGTACGATCGCATCGGCGCCGGTATCGATCAGCAGCAGTTTCTCGATACGTTCGCCGCGAGCCCCCTCAAGTGACACCGTGACCGAGTGCTGATTGCCCTCGCGCCGGGTCTCGAGCACGATGTTCTTCGGATCGTCGCCGGTACTCGAGCCCCCCACGTCGACGATGGGCGGCGGGGGTACCGCGCCCGGGGTCGTCCGACCCAGCACGATGACGCGCTCGATACCGCCGTGAGGACCCTGCACGATGATGTGATCAAAGCGTTCCAACAACAGACGCAGACGACGATAGATGTCATCGCCCTCCGCGCGTCCAACCGCATCTTCGAGATATTCTCCACCAACAACCTCAAACCGATGCTCCGCCGCGAGCCGTTCCAGCTCCGGTGCAATGTCCACTTGCACCGAGAGTGCCGTAACGGACCAGCACCAAAGCACCGAGAACAGGGTCAGGCGAACAGATCCCGCGGCGCGTTGGTTGATGACGTACATGACCCACTCTCCCCGATCCAAGGAACCACTGCAGCTTAGCAGCGGCGACCGCGACCGCCAACGACCACTTCCGCCTTGGTCTCACCGATACCCGAGCCGCGGTTTCACTGCGAAAGCCGAAAACGACGGCCGCGGCGGGGTATGCACCGGTCGATGCCCGGCCCGCCAAAGGCAGCACTCGGCAAGCTTTCTATCAATTGCACCCTATTGGTAGCAGAGAGTCGCTCGTGGCGCCTCGACTCAACCGGCGCCGGCACTCGCGACCGACTCGGTTGTGAGCGACCAGCGCCCGATGTTAGACTGTTGAGTCTTCCAGAAATCACGCGGGGCGGTTTCCTTTATGCCGGAACCGCCTCTTTGTTTTGGCGTTGTTCTCGACAGGTTCCATATGGGCGAATCGCTGATGTCCACCTATAATCGCCTACCCGTCGCATTTGCGCGCGGACAAGGTGTTTGGCTGTGGGACGTAGCCGGCAAGCGTTATCTCGACGCCCTCTCGGGCATCGCCGTGTGCGGACTTGGGCACGCCCACCCCGGAGTGCATGACGCAGTATGCGATCAGGCGGGAACACTGATTCACACGTCCAACCTCTACCAGGTACCGACACAAGCGGCGCTGGGCGAGCGCCTGTGTCAGGTGTCCGGGATGGAGCGCGTGTTTTTCGCCAACTCCGGGGCCGAGGCCAACGAGGCCGCCATCAAGCTTGCCCGCCTGCACGCACACCAGACCGGGGTCGAACAGCCGGCGGTCCTGGTGATGGAGAACAGCTTCCACGGACGCACACTCGCGACCCTCACGGCAACCGGCAGTCGCAAGGCGCAAGCGGGCTTCGAACCGCTGGTGCAGGGCTTCGTCCGGGTGCCATACGATGACCCTGAAGGCGTCGCCACGGCTGGCGCCAACCGGTTAAACATCGTTGCAATCCTGGTAGAGCCAATTCAGGGAGAGGGTGGTGTCGTGGTCCCATCCGACGGTTACCTCCAGAATCTTCGGGAGCAGTGCGACCGTAATGGCTGGCTGCTGATGCTCGATGAGATTCAAACGGGAATGGGCCGCACCGGGCGCATGTTCGCGCACCAGCACGCGGGTATCCTCCCGGACGTCATGACGCTGGCCAAGGGCCTCGGCAACGGTGTCCCAATTGGCGCCTGTCTCGCCCGCGGACCGGCGGCAAACGTGCTCGGCCCCGGCTCACATGGGTCGACTTTCGGAGGCAATCCCTTGGCGTGTCGCGCCGGGGTCGCGGTGCTCGACGCCCTTGCCGATCAGGACCTCGTCGCTCACGCGGGGATTATGGGGGCGCGGCTCCTGGACGATCTGCAAAGTGCGCTGAGCTCGCTGCCCGGCGTCGTGGAGATTCGCGGACGTGGCCTGATGATCGGTATCGAGCTCGATCGGCCTTGCGGCGAATTGGTCAACGCGGCACTCGGCGAGGGTCTTCTCATCAACGTGACAGCCGAGCGGGTGATCAGACTCCTGCCACCCCTCATTCTGGAAGCCGACGAGGCTGACCTCATCGTCACCGGACTGTCACGCCTGCTACACGAATTCTTCCGTCATCCATAGTGACCGCATTACGTGACGCCCATGCCATGGACTCGACTCGCAAGCCACCGCGCCACTTCCTGACCCTACTGGACCTCTCGCCGGAAGAGGCCGTTGGACTGCTTCGGCGCGCGATCGAGTTAAAGGAGATGCTTCGCGCCGGGGTCGACTATCGACCGCTCGCGAATCGCACCCTCGCCATGGTATTCGAGAAGTCTTCGACCCGTACCCGGGTCTCGTTCGAGGTCGGCATGGCACAATTCGGGGGCCACGCCCTGTTCCTGTCGCCCCGGGATACGCAACTCGGACGCGGCGAACCAATCGAGGACAGCGCGCGGGTCCTGTCACGCATGGTCGACGCGGTCATGGTCCGCACGTTCAGGCACGACGAGCTGGAGCGCTTTGCCGCATGCTCTCGCGTCCCGGTCATCAACGGTCTGACCGACCGCTTCCACCCGTGCCAATTGCTCGCCGATATGCAGACCTATCTTGAGCACCGAGGCGATATCCGCGGGAGGACCGTGGCGTTCGTGGGTGATGGCAATAACATGTGCCACTCCTACATCAACGCGGCCCGTCTGTTCGATTTTCGGTTGCGGATTGCCTGTCCTTCGGGTTTTACGCCCGACGCGCAATTGCTTGCCGATGCCGGCGAGCGCTGCGAATTGGTCGCCGATCCACGCGATGCGGCCGAGCAGGCCGACCTGATCGTCACGGACGTCTGGGCCAGCATGGGCCAGGAGGAGGAACAAAAGGCGCGCTGCCGCGCGTTCGCCGGCTACCAAATCGACGAATCGGTCATGGCCCGGGGGAAATCCGACGCCATCTTCATGCACTGCCTGCCCGCGCATCGCGGCGAAGAGGTCAGCGCCGCGGTCATCGATGGCCCCCAGTCCGTCGTCTGGGACGAGGCCGAGAATCGACTGCATGCCCAAAAGGCGTTGCTCGAGCGCTTGCTCGTCGACGACGCAAGCTAAGCGCATCGGGCTTCACCCAGGCCTGTCGGTCTCGCACGCCAGTTACGCGTGGCCGCGTTCAACCCCATGTCGCCGAGAGACGCCGCCTTGACTTTGAAACCGTTGTACCGCCTTGTCGTCGTCCTGGGCTTGGGCCTCGTGCTCGCGGGGCCCGCTTCCGCCGAAACACGCTACGTCACCGACCAGTACGATTTCAATCTACGCAGCGGCGAAAGCACCCGCTACAAGATACTCCGGGCCCTGCCGAGCGGAACGCCGCTCGAGATTGTCTCGACAAACACCGGAACCGGGTACGCGCAGGTACGCACCAGCGACGGACTCAATGGCTACATCCTGATGCGCTATCTGCAGGATGAGCCCGCCGCCAGGGATCAGCTCGCCGCGATGCGCGAAGAGCTCGCCCAATTGCAGCAAGCCCCGGACGCCCTCGCGACCCGTCTGCGCGACTTGCAGTCTGCCCATGCATCGCTAAAGGCGGCACACGAAACGTTGCAGAGAGAACACAGCCAGCTGGAACAGGAGCTCGGCCAGATCCGCCAGGCATCGGCGGATGTCATCGGGATCACGCGCGAGCGCACCGCGCTGCAGGATCAGGTCGTTGCCCTGCAGCGCCAGGTTGGCAACCTGGAACAACACAACCTTGAGCTCGTCAATCAGAACCGGCAGCGCTGGTTCATGATCGGGGCCGCTGTGATCATTGCCGGAATCGTTCTCGGCCTGTTGCTGCCCCACCTTCGCTTTCGCCGCCGTCCGAGCTCGTGGGGATCGCTCTAACGGGCCCCGAGACCCCGACACTCGGCGCCGACAATCACGGCCAGCAGCTCTCCAACTCTCGGCGGCGGAATACGGGCCGGATGCCGCGGTGACCCGCACCCGCCGAATGGATCGCGACGCGAGAGACCGGCGGCACGCGGCGTGTGCCAATGCACGGAACTGGCTCACCGAAGCCGCACTATAAGAATACCGCTGATCCACTGCGTTCCTGGGATTGGATCAACTCGCGCATGGAGCACCCGGCCTCTGATTCGTTCCGTTCTCCGTCGCATGGGTGGCCGAAGACATCGGACCATCCCTGGCCCGGGCCGGCAACGGCCCAATGTCAGCGTTTCCTCAACGCAGTTGTGAGAGGTCGCGGACGGCGCCGCGCGACGCGCTCGTTGTCATTGCCGCATAGGCGCGCAACGCGACTGAGACCTCGCGTTTGCGCCCGATCGGGGTCCAGCCGTCAACCCCTTTCGCGTTCATACGGCCCCGGCGAGCGGCCAGTTCATCCTCGGATACCAGTAG
The DNA here is from genome assembly GCA_040775095.1 of Chromatiaceae bacterium. GTDB lineage: Bacteria > Pseudomonadota > Gammaproteobacteria > Chromatiales > Chromatiaceae > JAXGTD01. Next base: position 4,460 of record JAXGTD010000181.1, read on the forward strand.
GTTGATTCGACGCCCAGGGATGTCAATTTCAAGCTGATCCCCTTCTTCGATCAACCCAATGGCCCCCCCTTCCGCGGCCTCCGGGGACACATGTCCGATCGATAGACCCGAGGTACCGCCGGAAAAACGTCCGTCGGTGATCAAGGCGCAGACCTTTCCCAAGCCTTTCGACTTGAGGTAGCTCGTCGGGTAGAGCATCTCCTGCATGCCAGGGCCTCCCTTCGGGCCCTCATAGCGGATCACCAGCACATCGCCCGGCATGATACGGTCCAGCAGGATCGCCTGCACCGCGGCGTCCTGGCTCTCGAAGATCCGCGCCGGGCCCGTGAACGTCAGCACACCCGCGTCGACGCCCGCCGTCTTGACGATACAGCCCTGCTCGGCCACGTTGCCAAACAGCACGGCGAGTCCGCCGTCCCGACTATAGGCATGCTCGAGGTCGCGGATACAGCCGCCGGTACGGTCCAGGTCCAGGTCTGGCCACAGTTCGTTCTGACTGAACGCGATCTGGGTCGCGACCCCTCCAGGCGCCGCCAGGTAGCGCTCACGCGCCACCTGCTCGCCACCGCGGCGCACGTCCCAGCGCTCGATTGCTTCCCCCAGCGTCGCGCTGTGCACCGTCGGCACGTCTTTACGAATCAGCGCACCCCGGTCCAATTCGCCGAGAATCGCGAACACCCCTCCGGCCCGGTGCACGTCCTCCATGTGGTAGGTCTGGGTCGCAGGCGCCACTTTGCACAGATTCGGCACCCGCCGGCTCAGCCGGTCGATGTCACTCATCGTGAAATCAACCCCCGCCTCGTATGCGGCCGCCAAGAGGTGCAGCACCGTATTGGTCGACCCGCCCATGGCAATGTCCAGGCTCATCGCGTTCTCAAACGCAGGGAAACCCGCGATCGTGCGCGGCAAGGCCCGTGCGTCGTCCTGTTCGTACCAACGGCGCGCCAGACCAACGATCAGCCGGCCCGCTTCCAAAAACAGCTCTCTGCGAGCCGCGTGGGTCGCGAGCAGGGACCCATTCCCAGGAAGGCTGAGCCCAAGCGCCTCGGTCAGACAGTTCATGGAGTTTGCAGTGAACATCCCCGAGCAAGACCCGCAGGTCGGGCAGGCGGAACGCTCATACTCGGCGACCGACGCATCCGATTGCGTGGCGTCCGCGGCCGCGACCATCGCGTCCACCAGATCCAGGTGCAGATCCGTCCCGCCGCGATCTACCTTGCCAGCCTCCATCGGCCCACCCGAAACGAACACCGCCGGGATGTTCAATCGCAGCACAGCCATCAGCATACCGGGAGTGATCTTGTCGCAGTTCGAGATACACACCAACGCATCGGCGCAGTGGGCATTGACCATGTACTCAACCGAGTCAGCAATGATGTCGCGCGAGGGGAGCGAATAGAGCATCCCTCCATGCCCCATCGCGATACCATCATCCACCGCGATCGTGTTGAACTCCTTGGCTACGCCGCCAGCCAACTCGATCTCACGCGCAACCAGCTGACCGAGATCCTTCAGGTGCACGTGGCCCGGCACAAACTGCGTGAACGAGTTCGCGACAGCAATGATCGGCTTATCAAAGTCGTCGTCACGCATGCCGGTCGCGCGCCAGAGCGCACGCGCCCCTGCCATATTCCGGCCGTGGGTCGTAGTTCGAGAGCGATATTCGGGCATCTGAATCTCTATGTCTGTGTCCGATGCTGCGTTACCCCGCCCGGCGATGGCTCCTCGGGGTCGGCGCAGTGTGGACTGTTATCACGTTGACAGTGAGACATTGTCGCCCGTTCCGCGGGCAAAAAAAAACCCCACACGTTGGCATGGGGTTTTGGAGAAGGCCCTGGCGGTGACCTACTTTCACATGGGGAAGCCCCACACTATCATCGGCGATACACCGTTTCACTTCTGAGTTCGGGATGGGATCAGGTGGTTCCAGTGCTCTGTGGC
>JAXGTD010000182.1:0-6371 GCA_040775095.1 Chromatiaceae bacterium
CGCGCCACGGCGTCGGCCTGAAGACAAGCTCCGGGCGTGTCTCGCCCTCGCGCACGAACAGCTCGTTCCATGGCCGGTCCGCGTAGCGCGACAACAGCTCCCAGACCGGGCCGACCGCGGAGATCGCCTGATTGGCGAGCGCCGTACCATGCTCGACAGAGAGCACCTTCTCGAACGCGAACCCGGCGCATGCCAGGATGTCGAGCGTCGAGCGATAAGCGATCTCCCAGATGAAGTCGGCAATCCGATAGGGCTTGCTGATCAGGTCGTACTCGACCAGCCAGGTCAGCGGCGCCGGGATCGCAAGGCCCGTGTTCTGGTAGGTGATGTAGGGCGAGAGCTGCTCCATGATGAACGCAGATCCTGTGTCATGCCCGATCAACTCCACTTGCCGCTGCACGCGCCCGTCGCCGACGACCTCCTCCTTGCGCCCGATGCTGCGCAGGAACCCCCGCAAGACCGTCACCCACGGGCCCACCGTCATGGCTGGATAGACCCAGCGGCGCATGCGGATCTCCACCGACGACATCACCTTGAGCAGCCCATAGAGCGAGTCGCGCCCGTCGGTCGGCATGTCCGGCAGCGTGATATGGAATTCGCCGGTTGGGGCGTAGAGGCCTTTCTGGATCAGCACCGTCCCGGCATCGCCCAGGTGGCGCGTCAGGTCCAGCCCGCCGATGATGATGCGCACCTCAGGCCGGTACGACAGGATTGGAGAGGCCATCAGGCGAACGCCGGCAGTGTCACGGTATCAGACCATGCGAGCCGTCCAGCGTCCGCGGAGCTGCCACCGGAGCCGGCAATACGCGGCTCGGACACGGCGAGCGCCTGGCGGCGCTGGACGACGTTCCCGCGCGAATCCCGGAACGTCACGTCCATCGCGACCTGGCCCTGCCACTTCGCCTCCACCGGCTTTCTTGCCTCGGCAATCGCCTTGTCCAGTTCCCACGGCATCCGCGGTGGCAACGCCTGGCTCGTCGGCGGGAACGATTCTGGCGGGAACGCCTTGAACATTTGCTCGCGCAGCCGATAGTAATCGGTGTCGCCCGAGGGTTTCGGCCCCTGCGCCTCCAGCTCGTCCTTGGTCAGTCCGGCCGGCGCCCGTGATGTACCCAGGCGCGCCATGTCGGTGGCGTGCTCTCGCGGCGAGTAGGCCCGCGAGCCGCCCATGGGGTCGCCCCTGTCGTACCAGCCGCGATACTTCCCAGTCAGGCCGCCGAGCGGGCCCTTGCCGCCATGGGCCCGAAACTTGTTGTTCGCATCCAGCGCGAAGTGCATCAGATCGTTGGAGCCGTACTTCAGCCCGCCCTTGCCGTCATCGCCAAACCCGGCGCCCCAGTTGAAGTCGTCACCCTGGCCATCGGCCAGTTCCGGGTACATCGCCTTCGCGTTCAGGTAGGCCTGTTGCGCGAACAGCTCGTAGGCACGGAATGCCGCGCCGGACTGGTAGTTTGGCAATGGCTTTCCATCCGCCCCAAAGAGCTGGATATCCATGGCCCGCCCGGACCCGTGCCGCCCCTTGTCACCCGGGCGCAGGCCGGAGGTGATCCTGGATTTCAGCGGGAACTGCGCGCGCGTCTTCTCGATGATCGCCTGCAGCCGCGGGTCGACGCCGCGGTATCTTCGCGGGTCCTCGTCCGCCATCGCGTCCTGGAGCGCTTGCGGCGCCGATGGGATCGCGTTGGCAAGACGCGGCGGTGCGCGCCTGATTTCAGACGCACCGGCCGAGGGGATGACGCTGGCCGCGACAGCCGCCGCGCCGCGGCGAATCCCCGGCGCGGCCGCGTTGAAATGCTTCTCTGTCGCGTCGACAGTGGATGTCAGACCGCGCGCGAGGCTGAGCTTCAGTTCGTTGAACTTCAGCGTGACGGCGTGAACCTCGTCGCCGAGCTTGGCAAGCTCGTTGGTCAGTTTCGCCTTCACCGTGCGATCCTGGTCTGCCAGCGTGCCCATGGCGCTGGTCGCCGCCACCACGCGCGGCAGGATCGCCGCCAATGCGGCATCGTTCTTCCCCGCCGCCTGCAGCTTCGCCTGCAGATCGGCCGGGACATTCCCGCCTTCCAGGTACGCGCCCGCCATGCTCCGGCGCTTGCGCACCGCCGCCTCGCCGTGGTCCTCGCGGATCCGGTAGAGCTGCGAGAGCGCCGCGTAAGACGAGGGGTCGACTTTGTCGAAAGTCCGCCCGGTCTGGTTCTCCATCCACGGCAGGAAGTCCGAGAAACTGCCGCCACCGCCGCGCAGGTCTTCCATTAGCCGGTACATGGCCTTGCCGCCAGCCATCGTCGTGCCGCTGACGACGTGCTGGTAGTAGGCCATGCGCTCGGCTTCGTCCTCGCCTGGCATCAGCGCCGCGCCGCGCTTGGCCGCCTCGTGCACCAGCTCGGCGCGGGTCTTGGCCGAGTATCCCTTGCCAAACAGGTCGGCCGGAGAGGTGAACGGCGCTGCCTGTTGCAGCGCAATCACCTTCGCCGGGTTGTAGCCCACCGCCGCGCCAAACGCCTGCCACGACAGCATGTCTTGCGACAACCCGCCGCCACTGCCGGCGCGCTGCAGCGACTCCATGACCATGTTGGCCCCGCCGCCGCGCATTGCCGGGTTTTGGTACAGCACCTCGAACATCCGCCCGAGCTGGGCGATCTCGCCGCTGCCCGGGGTGCGGCCCTGCTGCGTGGCAATCGTCTCGACCTGGCCAACCAGGTCACCCATGACCTGCTCGGATCTGGCGAACATGTTGCTGGCGCCGATCGTCTGCGCGAGCAGCAAGGCGAACTCGCGCTGCGAGCGCTTGTCGGTGCCGTACCCGACCAGCCCGGCGCGCGCAAACAGCCCGGAAGACGCGCCGGGGTCCATCCCATAGCCGCGGCCAAACTTGCCAGCGACCCACGCCCGCCCGGTTGCCGCGTGCGTGTCGACGGCGCCGGATGTCGAGATGAATGTGCGCGCGAGCCGCGTGGCCTCGGACGCCGTGAGCTGAAGCTCGTTGCCAAGATCGCGCAAGCGCCCCTGCAGGCCCTCGAACCCGGCCTCATAGCCGCTCGACTTGTAGATTGCATCGGTATCTTCGAGCGTGCGCAGATGTTCGGCATAAGCCTTTAAGGCATAGAGCGCAATGCCACCTCCAACAATGGAGCCCGCCGCGCCCGCCAATCGGGGGACCATCTTGAGCAGTCCAGCGAGGGCGCCGCCAGCGGGGGCACCGCCAGTGGCCGTTGCCTCACCAGTGTCAGCGCCGTGCCGCATCCCGGAACCGCCGATCGCCCGTTCCATGGCGCCCGCAATGAGCCGGGCGAGATTGGACGCCTGCGCCGGCGTTGTGCCGCCTGCCTGTGGCGTTGCCCCGGCGAAGAAGCGCTGTCGCGCCGCCTCCCCGGCCGCCGCGTTGCCGCCGTAGAGCTTCGCCCAGTCCCAGCCGAGCGGACGCCCCAGGTCCGCTCCTTCCTTGTACAGCCGCTTCTTTAGGTCCTTCCCCCAGGGGGACATGTGCACAAGCGCGATGCGCCGCTCGATCGCGCGAATCTGCTTTTCGGCATCCGCGAACTGGCCGGTCGGGAACCGGATGTCGCGCAGGCGCTTGCCCGCTTGCGCCGTGCGCTCGATGGCCTTGCGCACGCCATCGAGCGCGCGGTCGACGTCCTGGGGCTTCGACCCACGCCCGCCGAGCAGGCCCTGAACCATGCCCTGTGAGGCAGGCGAGGTCGGCGACCCGCCCAGTTGCTTGGCAATCCGGCTTGCGGTGCGCTCGGCACCGCGCTCGACGTCGGAAAAGTCCGCGGTGGCCTTGACGCCGATGCCGAGAGTTGTGCTCATTGCGCCGTCCTCAGAAAAGGGCCTCGGACCCGGGCCTCAGAAACGAGAAAAGCCCGACGAAGCGGGCTTAGCTGTCGGGCGCGGTCCAGTTCTCGATCTCCTCCCACTGCCCCTGCGCACCAGCGTTTTCAGCCAGGTCGGCGAGAATGGCGTCCAGATCGAAATCGTCGTCCTCGATCAGCTCGCCATTGCCGCTCTTGCGTGCGTGCTCGAAGTACGCCGCCCAGGCGTCGAGCAACATGTCGTCATAGGTCGAGTCGAGGAAGCGCGGGTCCGTCGCAGCAAGGTTGTAGCGGCCGCGATACCACCATTCGACCGAATCACTGAGCGATCTCGCCCGACTTTTCAGCGTCCTTGTCTGCGCCTGCGCGAAATCGCGCCTCTGCGTCTTTGATCGCCCGGTAGACGCTCTGCAAGCGCTCGATCTCCTGCGCCGAATCCGGATCGCACAGGTAGGGGTCCCACCCCTCAGGCCCGGACACGACGACGACCGCCAGGAATGACAGGAAGTCGGCGATTGCGTCCAGTTCTTTCGAGACCGTCGAGGCGCCCTCGGTCAGCCGGTTGTACTCGGCGCTGATCGCGACGGCCACGCGCATCGTGCGGCGCCGACAAACGAAGTTGCCGATGCCCTCGACATTGACGTTGTAGGTCCTGTCCGTCACAGGCGTTTACCGGTCACGTCCAGCGCGACGAGCTGTGCGTTCGACGCGACGATCGCGTGCTTGTTGATCTCGATGTCGCCCGAGACGTAGGAGCAGTTGATGTACTTGCGCAGCATCCCCGAGTTCTTCGGGTCCTTGCCGAACACGACGATGTCGAAGACCAGGCCCTTGAGCACCTCGTCACCGTTTTCCATGGCGATCCCGGTGTCGCGCAGATTCTCGGTGAACAGCACCATGGTCGACACGCTGAGCTGGTGGCGCGCCATCGACGGGACGTACTCCTGAACGTGAATGTCTCCAACGCCGCTGGCCGGCTCATGGCCGTAGTCGTCGGACGGGCGCAGGTTCTGGACCAGGCCAATCTGCTTGCCGTCGAACTGCACCTCGATGCGGTTGCCGCTATTGACAATCCGATGTTCGTACACTGTCAGTTACCCCTTATCCGCTGAAGACGGCCGTCGTGGCGCTGCCGCTGTAGGCGCGCGCGTACACGGAGACCAGGACGAAGTTGATCGGAATGACCGGCGAGCACTCGAACCACACCCGCAGGATGTCTCCCATGATCTCGGCCGAGATGTTGCGGTATGCCGGGTTGGCGTCGTCCCCGACGATGACCCCGAGACCGACGGGCTCGGGCCGCGCGAGACCCCGCAGCACCGACTCGGTACGCTCCAGCGCCTCGTAGAGGGTGATCGGGGAGGCCTTGCGGCCGATGAAAATCTCCAGCGCCTCACGCACCGTTCTTGCCACGTAGTCGAGCGCAGCACCGGTCGAGATTTCCACCCGGTTGTAGTTGTCGTTCGACAGCCAGGTGGACACCGCCTTGGAGACGACGAACCCGCGCCGGTTGCGCCGCACGCCAAGCACGCCGCCAGAAATCAGCGTGTCGGAGTCGTAGAGGTTGCTCACGACGGGATCCAGACCGCGAAGGTTCAGCACCTTGTTGGTCATGGTGTTGCCGGGATTCATCGCGGCGAAACCGCCGGCGAGCTTGGCCCCGAGGAAATAGGCTGGGAACGCCTGCAGGGAGCCGTCCGCCGCGCTGTCGAGGATCGGCGGAAAGCACAGCGCGGTGCGGTCGGTGTTGAGCGAGGCGGCCGCATCGAGCGCGGCGGAGATTCCCTCTGCCAGCGTGGTGCTGATCACGTCGCCGCCGACGAAGGCACGCCGCTCCATCTTGCCGACGCTCGACATGAACTGCACATGGGCATCGGCCATGGCCCAGATGTCGGGCGATGCCGACAACGGGACCACCCACTGCACGTCGGCCTGCTGCAGCGCGTCGAACGCATCCTGCCAGTCGGCGTTGGTCGGCGCGGCGCCGTTGGACCCGCCGGCCAGGTAGGTCCCGGTGATGGCCGCCGGCGGGTTCAGCGCCCCGCTCTGTCGGGTCGCGGACACCAGGTCCCGAGCCGCCTGATTGAACCAGTCGACCACTGCCTGCAGGTTCGCCGTCAGCGGCAGGTCGAGCCCCTTGGCGGAGCCGGCGGAGAGGCCATCGAGCGCGTTGGCGACCGGGTTGCCCGGAATCAGCGCGACCGCGGACCAGCCAGGTTGGGCGTTGATCGCATCGCACAGCTCACGCACATTCGAGTAGCTGGCGAAGCTCAGCGTCACGGCCGAGCCACCGGCTGGGGCCGTCAGGACGACGCCGGTCGCGCTCACGTCCACAACAGCGCTCGCCTCCGCGCCCGAGTAGCGCACCGTCAATGGCGTGGCGGCGACGTTGTCCTTCGTGTAGTAGAGCTCATCCTGCTGCACGCTCGGGCGCAGGCCACGCAACGAGCCTGGCTCGATCGTCACCTTGATACCGTTGGTGTGCGCCCCGTAATCCGCCGACTTGATCAGCACGACATCGGTGGCGCCGGCATCAGCGAGCATGAGCTGGGAGGCGAGCGC
>JAXGTD010000183.1:0-6357 GCA_040775095.1 Chromatiaceae bacterium
CGGGGCGGCAGGATAGCCCATGGCGGGGCGGATACCCTGGTACTGCTCCTCCACGAGGGCCTGGTTATCGAGCCGCTCGCCGCTGGCGTAGCCCCAATGCCGGGTGCGCACGCGCTGGTGCAGCATCTCTGCCAGGGCCTCGGCCAGGCGGTCGGCGAGTGCCTTGAGCATCAACGCGGAATAGTCGTCGTGGTCGGCCTCGAAGCGGGCGACCTGCGCGTCAATGCCGATGCCGGTGGTGCAGGCGAAGCCTCCGATGTAGTCGGGAATGCCGGTCTGGGCGGGGGCGATGAAGTCGGCCAGACAGTCGTTGTATTTCCCCGGCGGCTGCTTTCCCTGCTTGCGCAGGCAGTGGAAGGTCAGCATCGGCTGGCCGCGTTGCTCGTCGGCGTAGACGGTGATGTCGTCACCAACGGCGTTGGCCGGGAACAGACCGATGACCGCCGCCGCGCCGAGCCATTTTTCCGCATTGATCTGCGCCAGCATGGCCTTGGCATCGGCGAACAGCTTGCGGGCCTCGTCTCCCTTGACTGGATCGTCGAGGATCTGCGGGAAGCGCCCCCGCAACTCCCAGGCGTGAAAAAAGAAGGTCCAGTCGATATAGGCGGCGATCTCCCCGAGCGGGATGTCCTTGAACACCTGCACGCCGGGCTCGGCCGGAACCGGTGGCTGGTAGTGCATCCAGTCGATGGGGATGCGATTGGCTCGGGCCTGCGCCAGCGGGATCAGGTCGCGGGCCTCATCGCGGCTGGCGCGGCGTTTTCGCACCTCCTCGTAGTCGGCGCGCACGCCCGCGACGTAGGCAGCCTTCAGGTCCTTGGAAAGCAGTTGTGCGGCGACGCCGACCGCGCGGCTGGCGTCTTTGACGTGGATCACCGGGTGCTCGTACTGGGGCTCGATCTTGACCGCGGTGTGTAGCTTGGAGGTGGTCGCACCGCCGATCATCAGCGGGATGGTGAAGCCCTGGCGCTGCATCTCCTTGGCGACATGGACCATCTCGTCCAGCGACGGTGTGATCAGGCCGGACAGACCGATGATGTCGGCCTTGACCTCGCGGGCCTGGTCCAGGATCTGGTTGGCTGGGACCATGACGCCAAGGTCCACGACCTCGTAGTTGTTGCATTGCAGCACGACGCCGACGATGTTCTTGCCAATGTCGTGGACGTCGCCCTTGACCGTGGCCATCAGGATCTTACCCTGGGTGTCACCCGCGCACTTCTCGGCCTCGAGGTAGGGCTCCAGGTAGGCGACGGATTTTTTCATCACGCGTGCGGACTTGACGACCTGCGGCAGGAACATCTTGCCCTCGCCGAACAGGTCGCCGACCACGTTCATACCGTCCATCAGCGGGCCTTCAATGACATTGATCGGGGCGCCGAGCGTTTGCCTGGCCTCCTCGGTATCCTCGACAATGAAGTCGGTCACGCCCTTGATCAGCGCGTGTTCGATCCGTTTCTCCACGGGGGCATCCCGCCAGGACAGGTCCTGCTTGTTCTCGCCCGTGGAGCCGTCACCCTTGTACTTGGGCGCCAGGTCGATGAGGCGCTCCGTGGCGTCCGGGCGGCGATTGAGGATGACGTCCTCGACCGCATCGCGCAGCTCGCCGGGCAGATCGTCGTAGACCGCAAGCTGGCCGGCATTGACGATACCCATGTCCATGCCCGCCTTGATGGCGTGGTACAGGAAGACCGAATGAATCGCCTCGCGCACCGGGTTGTTGCCGCGGAATGAGAACGAGACGTTGGACACGCCCCCGGAGACCTTGGCATAGGGAAGCCCGCGCTTGATGCGGCGGGTGGCCTCGATGAAGTCGACCGCGTAGTTGTTGTGCTCTTCGATTCCGGTGGCGACGGCGAAGATATTGGGGTCGAAGATGATGTCCTCGGGGGCGTAGCCGATCTCGTCAACCAGGATGCGGTAGGCCCGTTGACAGATCTCGAACTTGCGATCCTCGGTGTCGGCCTGGCCGACCTCGTCAAAGGCCATGACGACGGCCGCGGCGCCATAGCGCCTGACCTTCTTGGCCTGCTCCCGGAATGCCGCCTCGCCCTCTTTCAGGCTGATCGAGTTCACGATGGCCTTGCCCTGGACGCACTTGAGCCCGGCCTCGATCACCGACCACTTGGATGAGTCGATCATGATCGGCACACGGGCGATGTCCGGTTCGGCAGCAATCAGATTCAGGAAACGCACCATGGCCGCCTGCGAGTCCAGCATCGCCTCGTCCATGTTGATGTCGATGACCTGGGCGCCGTTTTCCACCTGCTGGCGGGCGACATCGAGCGCGGCGTCGAAGTTGCCATCGAGGATCAGGCGCTTGAACCTGGCGGAACCGGTGACGTTGGTGCGTTCGCCGACGTTGATGAAGGTTGCTTGTGCAGTCATGGTATTACCGGGGTGGGACGCGCGTGCTTGGCCTCGTCCGATGGGTGCGGCAGCAGACCTGCCAACGGGCACCTGCTTCGCGGCCGATGCGGCGCGGCGCGACAGGCCGTGCCGCATTGTCCGGTCCGGCGCGGCGCCGATCAAGCGGCGGTGCCCCTTTGTGGGGCGTTGATGTCGTGGTTGGGGTACGCGCGAGCGCGGGTCGACGCGGGATGGCATCGCCAGTGGCAGCGCGGCCGATCTCGCCGGATGTCGACACCGACCCGATCCCCGTGGTTGGGGCCGGCTCAATGCACCCGCGACACGGGCATCATCTCGACATCGCAGGAGCCGCCGACGCTGACGTCCTTCTCGCGTCCGCCACCGCGGCATGACTCTCCGCGGTCGGCGATCCGGCAGTGGATGGCCAGGGGTGTTCCGGCCCGCAGCCAGCTTGGGGTCTTGCGCCAGCGCCCGACATTGGAGAAGCGGCAGCCGCTGGCAACCCCGTAGGCGGTGCAGCCGCCACCGCCACCGAGACGGACCTTGCGCCCGTCGACGATAAAGCCGGGGAAGTTGTCCTCGATGCGAATGCGGTCGCCGTCCGGCTCCTGGTCGAAGCGGAATTCGCGGAAGTGGTAGCCGCTGCCAACGCGGTCATCGACGCGAATGCGGCTGTTGGCGATCAACGCGAAGTCACTGCCCTTGCCGGCGACGGCGCCCGACATGTACTCGATGCGGTCCTGCTGCGGGAAGCACTTGCCCATGGCCGGTGGATGGTAATAGTGACGCAGCTCGGTCAGCTCAGCGATGGGCGTGCCGGGAAAGACCTCGCGAAGATCGCCCTCGTTGCCATAGAGGATGCGCTCCACGTCGCCGACGTTCTGCGTATACATGGCCTGCAGGCGGGCGTAGTCGTCGTCCTTGGCGAGATCGGAGCGCAGATAGCAGGAGGTCAGCCCGGAGATCTGGGTCAGATACGCGTCCCAGATGTTGTATTGGGATGGATCGGATGCGACGCCCTGAAAGTCGCCGGGAAAGCGGCAGCCCTGGCGTCTGACGCACTGTCCGACGGCACGGTTTCGGATCGACAGTGCCACGACGTTTCGCTCGCATGCACCATAGGCGGAACAGCCGCGATCGAGATGACCTTCGTAGAGCGCGGTGCGCATGGTGTAGTCGAGATGCTTGGCGCGGGCCAAAGTGGTCTTGTTCCAGCGACCGCCTTGCTTCGCGATGAAGCCTTCCCAGGCGCCGGCCAGGGCGTCGCGTCGGCCCAACAGGCTGCGGTTGGCGCGTTCGCACTGGGGCGAGTTGTGGAAACGCCGGACGATCTCATCGAGCTGACCGTTCGCCTGCCGGGCAGCCACCTCGGCGTCACCCCGCCCGGGTGGGTCGAAGAACGGCGCCTTCTCCAGCGCGTAGAAGTCGCCTACGCTGATCAGGTAGCGGACACTCGCGTCGCAGTGATGATTCTTCACCTGCATGGACGCGCGTTTGGCGAATGTCTGCTTGAATTTGGCCGTGGCGGAGGGGCCGCTTGCACTGCGTGGATCAACGACGATGTCGAAGCCGATGTAGGGTGTGCCCTTGGCGTCGGTCAATGGCTTGCCATGCTTGATGACCAGGCAGGGGATCACGGATGTGCCCTGCGTCAGGGTACCCGCGCGCGCACCCGGTCCATTGGCGCCGATCCGGTAGTAGGGCACCTCGATGGGTCCATTGAACTTGTAGAGCGTCATCACCGGCGTGGCGGGGATCGCGAGGGCGACAGACGGGAGGCTGAGCAGCAGGGCGGTAAGCGTCTTTCTCATGGTCGATCTTGGTGTGTTTGGGTGGATGGTTCCGGTTGCCTGCCCCGGGACCTGCGCATCGGGCCCGGTTGGACAGGACCTCGGGGTAGCCGCCGATGCGCCCCGCGGTGCTCGAATGGGCGAAAAACGAGGCGTTCGCTCTCGGTGAGCGCGCGCGTCAGGAAACCCTGGCTGGCGGGGGGGCGTCGAGCGCGCGGGCGCTTTGTGGGCCGATTCCCGGCCAGGATAGTCTATCGACCCCCGTTCACCCGCCGCCGTACGACGCGATCGATTTGGCCCGGCGGTGTGACGCGCTGCCCCATGCCCCGTGCGCGTCCGGCCAACGGCTGACGGGCCGCGCTATTCGGCCAGCATCGCGCGCGCGTTGCAAGCCTCATTGGCGGCCAACCTGTACGCGACGGGTGAATCGGTTGAAGCGAGTGCCGGGTACGCCTGCCCCGGGCGACCGCGCCCAGGCCAGGTCGATCGGAATCCCTGTATGCGCCTCGCGGTTCATGGGCCCTGTCCGCGCGGCTGCGTGCAGCGCGCAACAGGGGCGAGCACCCGCGAGCGCCGTAAGCGAGACTGCCGCCCGCGCGGACTGAACGGGCCGCGGTGAGCATCCCTGCTGAGGCAGGCTGGGTCGAACGGAAACATCCGCTGGATGGCGGGTGGTCGCGTCGGCCTCACAAGCGCTGCCCCGATCTGTCCAAGGATCGGATCAGCCCCCGGGCCTGTCGAGATGGGAGTCACGCGGTGTCCCATTCCCACGCGATGGCATCGCTCGAGAATGCCGGGCCTTGTGTCGCCGGGACGGACGGGAAAGAGTCGAGCTGGGCGTTGCCCTAGAGCTCCAGTTGGAGACGGAGCTTCTTCATCGCGTTCTTCTCGATCTGACGGATGCGCTCCGCGGAGACGCCGAACTGCTGTGCGAGCTCGTGCAGGGTCTGCTTCTTGTCGGTCAGCCAACGCGCTTGCAGGATGGTCTTGCTGCGCGCATCCAGCCCCTCGACCGCGGCGAGCAGGCGCTCGCGTTGCCAGGTGTCGCTGTCCTCGCGCTCCAGGGCGGCCGCCGGCTCCATACGGTTGTCGGGCAGGTAGGTCACGGGCGCCGACGGGCTGTCGTCATCGTCGTCGTCGTGGCCATCAAAAGACATGTCGTGGCTGGACAGGCGCGATTCCATCTCCAACACGGTCTCGGGCTTCACCCCGAGATCTGCGGCGACCGCCTCGACCTCTTCCTTGGTAAACCACCCCAAGCGCTTCTTGGCGCTGCGCAGGTTGAAGAAGAGTTTGCGCTGGGCCTTGGTTGTGGCCACCTTGACGATACGCCAGTTGCGCAGGATGTATTCGTGAATCTCGGCGCGGATCCAGTGCACCGCGAACGAGACCAGACGCACGCCGACGTCGGGCTCGAAACGACGCACCGCTTTCATCAATCCAACCGTGCCCTCCTGGATCAGATCGGGCAGCGGCAGGCCATAGCCGAGATAGCCGCGGGCGATGCGGATCACAAACCGCAGATGAGACAGCACCAGGCGCCTGGCCGCCATCATATCGCCCTGGTCGCGCAGGCGAAGCGCGAGCTCCCGCTCCTCGTCGACCGTCAGGATCGGGATCTGGTAGGCGCTACTGATATAGGCGTCGATCGTTCCGGTGGAAAGCGAACCGATCGTGGCGATGTCTTTGCTCATAGTGGCGATACCCAAGTAAACTGCTCGGAAATAATATTAGCACCGTCTGTAGTGCGGTGACAATATCGCGAATGGGGTTTTCGAGCAGGCTTTGAACGGAAAGTTCCTGCGGCAAAGGATGGACAAAACACGGGTCTGCCAACTGTACGGTTCGACCCGGATCCGGCAACGTCTTGGTGCCTGGCGCCCCGCCGGTGCCATGTTTTGGGGCGCGCGACGGGTGCGGATGCGACGCATGTCCATGGGCCACCCGTAGGCGGCAAGTCGCTGATCTCACGGCGGTCTGATCCTCAGAGCGGGTCGACACGCGTCAGGTGACGGCCGACCGCGATCCAGCTCCCAAGCACGCCGAGTGCGACGCTTGCACCAAGCAGCAGCAACGACGGCCGAGCCCCGAGGCCGATCATTCGGAATTCGGTATGGTAGAGCGCGGCCAACCGGTCGACCGGGGCCTGCAGCGCCTGCATGGTCAGTGCCACCATCAGCCAGGCGACGATGCCACCGAG
>JAXGTD010000184.1:0-6323 GCA_040775095.1 Chromatiaceae bacterium
GCGGCGTCCGGCAACCAATGGAATGTGCCCATTGGCCTGACTGTCGCGAAGATGACGAAGATCGGCAAGGTGCCCGTCAAGTTCCAGCTGGGTGCCGAGTACTCCGTGGTGAGTCAGGACAGCTTCGGTCAGGAGTGGCAGGTCAAGCTCAACATCATCCCCGTCATTCCGGCCTTGGTGAAGAACCCGCTCTTTTGATAACGGTGCAAGGCCCCACGGCGTGGGTCGCTGGCGTTGCGGGCTCGAGCAGGCCTTTCGATGGCCCGCAAGCGTCATGAACCGCGTCTTCGGCGAGCCCCGGACCTCCGCCGCGCCTACCGAGGTCCGGGCCAGCCGGACTGGCAGATCTTCGCCGGATTCAACTTGCAGTTCACCCACTGCTCGGACCAGACAACTATGACAATAAGGCTCCGTTAGGGTGCGGGTGGAGTGTCCCGTCGGAAACCTGATCTCCAGCCTGTTCGGCGTCACGTTGCCTGCCTGTCCAAAGGTGAAAAGATGACAGACTTCAGATTTCTCGTGCCCGTGCTCTACGCGAGCGCTATTTCCATGGTGTCGGCGACCGCGGCGGCAGCGGATTCCAGTGCCGAAAACGACTGGCAGTTCAAGGCCGGCGTGTACCTGTACGCGGCGGGTATCAAGGGCGAGACGGCCTTCGGCAGCGACCTCGATATCAGCTTCAGCGACCTAATCGACAATCTCAACTTTGCCTTTATGGGCAATGCCGAGGCCCGCAAATCCAAATGGTCCCTGGCAGCCGATGTCATCTATCTCAACGTCGGGGCCGGTGGCGGGGGACAAGTGCCCATCGCATCGGCGCCTGGTCTCAGCGTGAAGGTCGAGGCAGACGTCAAACTTCGTGCTTGGGTGCTGGGCTTTACCGGGGGGTATCGCGTGCTCGAGTCGCAGCAGGCGACGCTCGATCTGATCGCGGGTGCCCGCAATCTGCAAGTCAGTACCTTTCTCAATACGTCGAGTCGCCTCGGTCCACTGGCAAGGGGTAGGGAACTGGGCGCGTCGGGGGTCAACTGGGATGCCATTGTCGGCGTGAAGGGCGATGTGTATCTGAAGGGCAATTGGTTCGCCCCCTACTACCTCGACGTCGGGACCGGCGACTCGGACCTCACTTGGCAGATCGCGGGCGGGGTCGGCTACAAGCTCAACTGGGGTGACGCCTATCTCCTGTATCGCTACTTGGACTGGGATTTCAACGGCTCCGAGCTCGACAATCTCAGTCTCAGCGGACCTCAGCTGGGGGTGAACTTCCGTTTCTGAGACTCGGCCCGGCTTCGTCGAGCATAAGGCGTCAGTCGTCCATCGTGGCCCGGATCAGCCGGAGCGGTGAAACAGCGCCAGCTTTAATCTGCGGTTTCTCCAGTAGACCGGAGTCGACCGACATTCTGGGCCGGATCCGCTCGAATTCGGCGACGATCGACGCGGGAAACGTCTCATCGTCAAAGACTTGATAGGAGATGCGTACCCTCGTGCCGTGCGCATGCCGTTGAATTGTCCTGATTTCGGCCGACCCGAAACCCGGACGAAATCGTTCCAACACCAAACAAGAGAACTCGACTAAATGAAGAACAGATCCCTTATCACATATGCCTTTTCGGCAGCAGCCGTTTTCGGGAGCCAGTCCGCGATCTCGGTGCAGGATGAGGATATCGACTTCGACACCACGGAAGACCTCTTCCAGGTTTGCTCGGTCGAGCCGGGGGCACCGGAATTCATCCCCGCGTCTTTCGCATGCCGGGGCTTCATAGAAGGTGCCGTCCAGTATCATGACGAGGTTACGGATCGTAAGAATCTGCAACGACTGATCTGTTATCCGCAAAGCGCTACCATTGCCGATGGCCGCGCGGCCTTTGTTGCCTGGGCCAAAGAGCATGCCGGCGACAAGGGGCTGATGAACGAGGTGCCCGTGGTCGGTCTGGTCCGCGCGCTTGCCAAGAAATACCCGTGCAGATAGCCGAGGCTTCCATTCCGTTGCCAGTATCGCCAGTGAACAAACACCTGCGCGACGGCCTTTACACACTTCCAGGAGTCACCAAGCATGCTCAAGCTTGCCACCCCCTTTGTACTTGTCACCGCGATCGGTACCGCCAGCTGCGGCACCACGACCGGGGAGCGCGCCGGTAGCGGCGCGCTGATGGGTGCCGCCGGCGGCGCGTTGATTGGTTCTCTTAGCGCAGACGCCGGCAAGGGCGCTCTCATCGGCGCCGGCGTCGGAGCCCTGGGCGGTTACCTCTATGACCAGCACCAAAAGGGAAACATCGACTGACACGCGGACGCCGCAGTACCCTTTCGGTTACTTCTCCAACTTCGGCACAACGAACCCGGGAAATGCTCAGACTGCTTCCGTTCTTCCAGCTTGCGATCCTGATGCTCCTCGTCCTCCCTGGCTGCTCCACCGCGCCGGAGCGCACCCTGTCGCGTGAGCCGGTGCGCTACGCGTATTTGCCGAGCGGCCGCGACCCCCTGCGTCCGGATAAGCCGGTGTCGGCTCGTGGCGCGGAGCAGCCGAGCATCGCGGAGGGGGCGATTCCCTATTTCGAGGGCAAGCGCGGGCACCCGCTGCAGATCCTGACGCTCTCGGGCGGCGGCCAGAACGGGGCCTTCGGGGCGGGATTCCTCAAGGGTTGGCGGGAGCGTGGGGGGCGTCCCCAATTCGACATCGTGGCGGGTGTCAGCACCGGCGCCCTGCTTGCCACCCATGCATTCTTGGGCACGCCGGCGGACGACGCCGTTCTGGAGGAGATCTTCACCCGCGTCGACCAGGACAGCATCTACGAGCACAAGCCGCTGCTCGGCCTGTTGTTCGGCGGGAATTCACTCTATAACACATCACCCCTCCAAAGGCTGCTCGACAAATACATCACCGCCGAGACCTTGCGCCGCGTTGCCGCGGCCCACGATGACAATCGGCGTCTGTGGGTCGGGACGACCAATCTGGACTATGACCAGACCTGGGTCTGGGACCTCACCGGGATCGCCAAAGACGGCAAGCTGGAGCTGTACAAGCAGGTGCTGCGTGCCTCGGCGGCGCCGCCCGTCGCCTTTCCGCCGGTGGCGATCGACGGTTACCTCTTCGCCGACGGGGGCGTGCGCCAAAACATCGTCGTTATCGGTCTCACCGGCACCAAGCGCCCGCCGCCGCCCCGCTTCGGGCCCGGTACGGTCTATGTGATCCAGAATGGCAAGGCGAGCGATCCGCCCGCGGCGGTGCGAAACGACATCATCGGTGTCGCTGAAGGCAGCCTCGATGCCATGCTGACGAACACCATGGACTCGCTGATGCTCAGGGCCTATGTGGCGGCCCGCGCCCATGGCTACCGATTCAGAACGGTTGCCATCCCGCAAGGCGCCGACACCGGGGGCAATTCACTGGCGTTCAACCCCAAGCAGATGCAGGCTGGGTTCGACGCGGGGCTGACGCTCGGTGCGCAGCCGGATCCCTGGTCGGTGGCCCCTCCCTTGGTCAATGATTTTCCCCCTTGGGCGATGGCGCTCATGCGCAGCCCGCGTTGAAAGACCAGATTCAGGCCATCGTCACCGTGCTATCGCTCGTGAACCCCGCGATCTGTGGGATGCTGTTCGCCAGAGCCGAGGCCGGGCGCGCAGCGAGTAGCCAGCTACTCGATGCCACCAAGGTGGCGCTCGCCGTCCTGGCGATTCTCGTCGGCGCTGCGCTGGCTGGAACACAGCTGTTGCACCTGTTCGGTTAGTCCCTGGACGCCTTCATGGTGGCTGGCGGCGGCGTGTTGGCCTGGATGGGATTCTCCATGCTCAGTGGCAAGGCGTCCACGTCCGGAGGCGCCACGTCCTCTGATTCGCGGCCGGCCCTCACGCCGTTGATCCTGTTCGCCGCCAGCCCCGGGACCATCACCGGGGTCATCACGATCTCGGCCGCCCACACGCGCTTGAGGCTCCCAGTGACGGCCTTGGTCGCCATCCTCGTCGCGATCGCGGTGACCTGGCTGATCATGCTGCTCACCGCGCGCCTTGCCGGCAAACGCGAGGGTAATGGATTCGTGCGGGATACGATGTCACGACTCATGGGGCTCATCGTCCTGTCGATGGGCGTCCAATTCGCGTTGACAGGGCTGCATAGGTTCGCGCCCTGAGGAATCGCACGGTTGTTCAGCGGTTTCCCCAGGCTTGGGCTCGCGTTTCCTTCGCTTCGGCGCGTCCGGCCCCGGCCGTTGGGGAATCCAGCGGCGGAACATGAGGTGCCGCTTTGCCTCAGCCGATCTCATCTACCACAGGTGCCGACGGCCCTTCCACGACGAGGTTTAGATCATGATCGATGTCAGAAGACGCACTCACCAATGGCTCCGTGGAGTGACCCTTGCCACGACCGTGCTGGCAGCCGGTTGTGCCCCGACGGCTTCCTCCATCATGGGGAGCGGCACCGGTGTCACCGCCAGTGATCCGACGCGCCTTACCCAGAGCGGTTTCCTGTCGGACTACGGTCGGCTGAGGACCGTCTCCTGGGCAGAGGGAATCCAGTGCTGGCGCGACCCCGGCCTCGATGCGAAGAAGTACGATAAGGTGCTGATCGGGCGCATGACCGTCAAGCTCAAACCGGGCCAAGAAGCGGGCATCGATCCGACGGACCTCAAGATGCTGACCGACTATTTCTACCAGTCTCTGGTCAAGGCACTCGAGCCCCAGATGAAGGTCGTCGATAAGCCAGGTTCGGGGGTGCTCGTGATGCGGATCGCGCTGACGAATCTGGTGCCGACCAGCGTCGCAAGAAGCGTCACCGGGACCGTCGTCCCCTACGCCTTCGTTGCGGAGGCCGGCTCAGGGGTCGCCACCGGCCGGCCTGCCGGGTCCACGCCCTATCTCGGTGAGACCAGCATGGAGATGCAACTCCGCGATGGCGGTTCGGGCAAGGTGGTCGCCGAGTGCCGTGACACCGAGATCGGGCGCAAATATGCCGCCGAACTCGATTCCGACGCCGCCGGTGCGGCCCAGACCTGGGCGAGCGGCTATCTCAACTCGTTCCAAGCCTGGTCCTACGCGAAGAACGCCTTCGACAAGTGGTCCGCCCTCACCGCCGAGCGTCTGGCGGCGCTGCGCGGTGTGGCACCGCCGACTTGACCTCTCCAAGGTTGTTTTGGGGGGCGTTCAACCGCCGCCGTGCGGGCCGGGCATGCATGACGGTGATCCGGCCTACCAAAAAAAGACACGGGTGCCTGGCAGCCCCGGTTGTGAACAGGACATCGGGCGCCACGGTTGCGCCGTCACCGAGATCGTCGCGTGCTTGCGGCCAATGCCATGTCGAGTACGGACGTGGGCGCCATGGCATGCGCCATTGCGCAGCGAGGTGCGGTTTCCGCCGCCTTACTTCATGGTGACGACCATGCCGTCGGCGCCGAGGGACAGGGCCACGCCCTCGTTGCTGGACTTGAGCTCCAGAATGACGCCGTTCTGATTGCTCAGCGACAGCACGCCCTTGCCCGTACCCATGGTGATGCCCGAGCGGATCTGCACGAAGGTCCCGGCGAACTGGGAAACCTCCTTCAGGTTGTAGACCTGCCCCGTCGCGGAGAGGTGCTGAACGCCGATGCCGCCGACGCCGAGGCCGCCGATGCTGAAGGGATACTCCTTGCCCTTGAGCTCCAGGACGC
Organism: Chromatiaceae bacterium; assembly: GCA_040775095.1. Taxonomy (GTDB): domain Bacteria; phylum Pseudomonadota; class Gammaproteobacteria; order Chromatiales; family Chromatiaceae; genus JAXGTD01. The sequence goes on from JAXGTD010000184.1 coordinate 5,637, forward strand.
CGCCACCGGCCTGGCCGCTGACGATGAAGGCAAGCTGGGTGCTGTCGATCTTGACCCTGCCTGCGAGGACCTTCTCCTGGTCGGCCGCCGACGCCTGCCAACCGGCCAGGGTCAGGCATGCCGCGACCAGCGTCGTCAGTAACGGTTTGATCCAAGTGCGCATTTGCGATTCTCCTAGGGTGTACCGACAAGTGAGTGGAAAGAATCCGGACCGCGCGAGCTCGAAACAAGGAAGCTCCGGTCAACGTGAAGGGCTTTGGTCGAGGTCGTCATCCGGCTCCCGGTCGACCGGTGGGAATCCCCACCTCGTATCCTCGCGGGGCGCGTCCTCCCTGTCCCAACCGGGGGCATCGCGAGCGGTGGCGAGCCGTGGTGGGTGGATGAGGGCGACGGCACCGATCCTGGCAGTCTCGCTTGCACCCTGTGCGTGCCGGGCGACGTGGCGGCGCTGCAAGACATCACGATCGTTGCCCCGATGGAGTCGGTTGCCGGCCGCGTTGTCTCCTGGCGTCGCACAGCCGTTCGACAGCAGCACGCAGTTTATGGGCGGTCAGCGGGCGTTGGAGGAAGTCGGTGAATTCGAGGCGCGCGATCTCGGTGGCTGCCCGGAAGGCTGTTCCCGGCCCAACCACGATTACCGGGAACTCCCTCCCTGAAAGCCTCAGCTCGGCAACGAGCTCGAGTGCC
>JAXGTD010000185.1:0-6297 GCA_040775095.1 Chromatiaceae bacterium
AAAAGGAGATAGTTATGGCAATCCTACAAGACAATGCTGGCAAGAGCGTGTTCCATCTGTTCGATCTGGGTCCGTCCAACCTGCCCCCGAAGGGCACGTATGCGGCCACCATCATCGACATCGTGGACAAGTACGGCGTCGAGCGCCGCAAGTTCGAGCAGCCGGATCAAATGGAGAAGGTCGATCTGACCGCCTTCCTGTTCGGCTTCCGCGACCGCGAGGGAAACGCACACAAGATCGACAGCAAGCCGATGAGGATTTTGGGGAACGAGAAGTCGACCCTCTACGGCTTCTTGACCTCGATCCTGGGCGAGCCGCCGAAGATGGGCTGGGACTATTGCAGCCTAAAGGGCCGCAAGGTTCTCATCACGGTGGCCCACGCCGAAGGCAGGAACGGACAGACCTACGCGAGCATCGCCACGGTGAGCCCGTTGCCGGAAGGCTTCACGGCCACCGCCGCGGAGCCGGCATCTGCCCCCGCGCCCAAGAAGACCGCCGAGCCCGCCCCGCCGCCCCCGGCTCCCTCCGTCACTTTGGCCGACAACGACCAGTCCGACGAAGAGATTCCGTTCTAGCCCGCGTCCGAAACCCGAGGGGGCGCGTCCTCGCCAAAACGCGCACAAGGAGGATTTTCAAATGGCTATTCTCATGGCGAAACAGGTTCCGTCCGCCCACTGGTACACGCGCGAAGGCAACCCCCTTCACGAGATGCTGAAGAAGGACGGGGAGGGCACCCGCGCCACCACGCTCGCCGACGCCCGCAAGCTGGGCCTGCTGCCCAGCGTCACCAGCATCATCGGCGTTATCGACAAGCCCGCGCTGGCGAACTGGAAGATGGACCGCGCCGCCCTGGCTGCGGTCGCCAACCCCAAGCAGCCGGACGAGCCCGAAGAATACTGGCTCGCCCGCGTCCGCTCGGCAGCGATGCAGGAGGCCGCGACCGCCGCGGACATCGGCTCCGAGGTCCACGACGCCATCGACCGATGCCTCGGGGGAGAGGAGTACAAGGCCGACCTTGAGGTCTATCTGGCCCCCGTCAAGGAGTGGCTGGCCGCCGAGAAAATCGAGATCATCGAGCGCGAGGTGGTCGTCGCCAGCGCCTCCGAAGGCTACGCCGGCCGCGTGGACGCCTTCTTCAACGACAGGGAAAGGAAGTTCGGCGCGATCGACTGGAAGACGCGCAAGACCAAGCCGACGGAAAAAAAGATCCAGCCCTACGACGGACAGGCTATGCAACTCGCGGCCTACCTCGCCGCCCGCATCGGTGCGGGCAATCTGCACAAGGTCCGCGCCATCAACGTGTACATCTCGACGACCGAGCCGGGCCGCATCTCCGTGTACGAGCACGCCGACCTGATCGGGGAGTACAAGGCTTTTCTCGCGGCCTGCCATCTCTGGCGCCACTTGAAAGGCTACGATCCGAGGGTTCGCTGATGGGCTCCCGCGTCAAGCAACTGATCGACCTCGCCCGCGGGGGCGGCGACGCGGCGGAAGCCGCCATCGCCGAACTGTGGCAGCGCTTCGGCATCGAGTGGCCGCCGGAGCCGGAAGAATGAAGCGCGTCGCGCTAGATTTCGAGACCCACTACGCGGGCGACTACTCCGTGAAGAACCTCGGCCACGCGCGCTACGCCCGCGACCCGCGGTTCCGCTGCACGATGGCCGCGGCGTGGTCGCCGACCATCAAGGTCAGCACCACGCCCGACCGCTTCCCGTGGGACGTGCTGGACGACAAAGAAATCGTGGCGCACAACGCCGCGTTCGACCGCGCCGTCTTCCGCCGCCTGCAATCGGACGGCATCGTTCCCGCTTGCATAAAACCTAAAATATGGATGGACAGCGCCGCCGCCTGCGCCTACTTCGGCATCCCCCGCGACCTCGCCGGAGCCGTCAAGGCACTGTTTGGCGTGATCCTCGACAAGTCCATCCGCAACCGGATGGCGGGCTACCAGGCCGATTTGTTCGACGACACCGCCGCCTACGCCGTCATCGACGCGGAATGGTCATGGCGCCTCTGGGAACGCCTCGGGCACAAGTGGCCGGAGGCCGAGCGGCGCATCCACGCCCTGACCGACGAGATGGGCGACCGGGGAGTCTGCCTCGACGAAACCCGCGCCAAGGCCGCCATCGCCTCGCTGGACGCATCCATCGCCGGACTTGAGGCGAGCATCCACTTTCGTCCTATCGCCAGCGCGAAGGCACTCAAGAAAGCCTGCGAGGCCGCCGGAGAACCCGTCCCGCCCGGCACCGCCGCCGCGGACCCGAAGGTCGAGACATGGTGCCGGGAAAACCAGAAGGCCAACAGCCCCCTGTGGGTCCGCCAGGTCCAGGGCTGGCGCAAGGCCAACCGCACCCGCGAGGTCGTCCGCTCCATGCTCGACCGCGTTGACCCGGCCACGGGGCGGATGCAGTACGAGCTTAAATACTTCGGCGCAGGCCAGACCGGACGTTGGAGCGGCGGCGGCGGGCTGAATGTCCAGAACTTCAACAGGCAGGCCGGGGAAGCGGGGACCGATCTACGGGGCTTGATCGTTCCCGCCCCCGGCCATGCCTTCATCATTGCCGACTACGCCCAGATCGAGGCCCGCGTGCTTTTGTGGCTGGCCGGGGATTACGATTTCCTCGACCTGTTGCGCGGGGGGATGGATCTCTACGAGGCCGCGGCGCGGAAGATGCTTGGCTATTCCGACCCCCGCCCGATCAAGGAAGTGGACCCCGGCCTGCGCCAGCTTGCCAAGGGCATGACCCTCGGCCTCGGCTTCGGCATGGGCGCGGGGAAGTTTGTTTCCGCCGCGAAAGTCCTCGCCGGGCTCGACATCGAGTTCGACGACTGCAAGCGCCACGTCGAGACCTACCGCCGGACGAACCCTCTCGTCGTCGCCCTGTGGAACCGCCTCGGGGACGCCTTCGAGAAGCGCCACGGCAAGCCGCACTTCGTCCTCAAGCTGCCCTCGGGCCGCGCCATCCACTACTGGAACCCGGAGTGCAACGGCGACATGTCCTGCGCCACGGAGAAGGGCGGGACGCGCTACGCCGTTCATCCGGGGCTCCTGGCCGAAAACTACACGCAGGCGACCGCCCGCGACCTGCTGGCCGACGCCTGGCTCCGCTGCGCCGACGCCGGGATCAGGATCGTGCTGTCCGTCCACGACGAGCTGGTTGCGGAGTGCCCCGCAGCCGATGCGCCCGCCGTCAAGGCAGAGATGGAGCGCATCATGCGGACGCCCCCGGCGTGGCCGCTTGCCGACCGCCTGCCACTGGAAGTCGAGGCGCACGTCGCAAACCGATATGGAAAATAACGAGGAGACCCACATGAAAAAGAAAACATGCGCATTTTGCCGCAACTGCCACGACAAAGCCCACCCCGACAAGGCCGCGCTCGCCGAATAGCCGTATGGCCGTCCTCCGTCCATTCAGTCCCGCCTGCGCCGCGCTCCTGGCCGATCCGCCCGAAGCGGGGCGCGGACGCCACCACTGGCTCTTTCGGGTCGCCGCCAAGCTCCAGGCGTCCAACTGGAAGCCGGAGAAGATCCGCGAGGGGCTCGCCGCCATCTGCGCCGACCGCGGCTGGACGGACCGCGGCGGCAAGACCATCGAAGACATCCTTGCCAAGCTCGCCAAGACCGGGCCGGAGGAGGGCGCCGCTCGCGGCCCCTTCGCCATACGCTGGCCGAAGGCCGACGACGCCCTGCGCCGAACCCGCTTCGGCCACCCGCTCCTGTTCGATCCCGAAGAGGGCACGGACCTCGGCCCCGCCGACGTGCTGCCCGCCCTGTTCCCCGGCGATCCGCTCGTCTGCGTCGGCTGGGCGGTCAACCGCGCCACGACGCTGCCGCTGTCCGCCCTGTTGCCCAACGCGGACAAAGCGCCCTACATCGTCGCCAACCCCATGACTGCCGAAAAGGGGCCGAACGGCGCGCCGCGCTCCCTCGCCAACGCCTCCCCTCGGAGCCTGCGCCGCTACCTCGTTGTCGAGTTCGACACGGGTGAAAGCCGCGAGGAGCAGGCCGCGGTACTTTCCAGCCTGCACACGGAAGCCGCCCCGCTGGTGCTGGCCGTCTGGTCGGGGAACAAGTCGATCCACGGCTGGTTTGCGGTCCCCGGTGCGGCGCTTGCATTAACCCTATTCAAGATCGCCGTGCGCCTCGGCGCGGACGAGTCCCTTTTCGACATGTCGAAGCTGGTGCGGATGCCGGGGGGAACCCGCGACAACGGCCAGCGCCAAACCGTTCTTTACTTCAACCCACAAATGGATATGCAGCAATGAGAAGCCCCCTCGATCTGCTTACGGAAATCGAAGACCCCAAGCTGCCGGACGAAAGCCAATACATCGGAGAGCCGTCCGGCATCGTGTCCCTCCAAGAGTTCATGGCCCGCAAGGTGCCGGAGCCTCCGCAGATCCTGTTCGGGGTCTTGCGCGCCGGCCAAGTGGGCATTATCGCCTCCGGCTCCAAGGCGGGCAAGACGTGGCTCATGCAGTCGCTTGGGCTTGCGGTCGCCACGGGGCGGATGTGGCTGGCATGGAAGACCATGCCGGGGCGCGTCCTCTACATCGACCCCGAGCTGCCGCACTACGACGGGCAGAGCCGCATCCAGAAGCTGATCGACGCGCTGGGCCTGCCTTCCGTTCCCGCGAACATGGATTACTGGCGCGTCAAGGGCAAGCGGCTCTCGATCGCGGACATAGAGCGAACGGTGGCTTTGCGGATGAAGGAGACGGGCGAGCCTTTCGCGCTCATCCTGGTTGACTCCATCTATTGTTTCGGGGACGGGCGCGATGAGAACGACAACTCGGCGCAGGCGGTGACCATGCAGGAACTCTACAGCTTGTCGGAGATGTCCGGCGCCGCCGTCATGCTGGCCCACCATTTCAGCAAGGGTTTCCAGAACGGCAAGCACCACATCGACCGCATGAGCGGGGCTGGCGTTTTTGCCCGCGCCCCGGACGCTATCATGTCCGTGACCGAGCTGGAAGAGGATGGGTGCTACCGGGTCGAAACCACCGTCCGCAGCTTCGCCCGGCCCAAGGACTTCAGCGTCCGGTGGGAGTATCCACTTTGGACGATTGATGAAAGTCTGAACGAGATGGCGCTCAAGACGCCCCAAAACGCCCAGTCCAAAATGGCGGATGCCCGGCGGACCAAGATCATCGGCCTGCTCCAAGCGGACCGCGGGCTGACGAACGCCGAGTGGGAAACGAAGGCCAAAACGGCGCTGCTCTGGACATCGGACCGAACATGGACGAACGACATCATCAAGCTCAAGACCGATCCGCGAGTGCGGGAAAAAGACGGGAGGTATTACCGTGCGGAAGCCTGATTTTACGGCAACGGCAACCTTAAGAGAGGATTGCCCTTGCCGTAGGGAGCATAGGGAACCCTTGCCCTATGCCCCTACGGGCACGGCAGACGGGGGCAGTTTGCCCCAGTTTGCCGTTGCCCCAAATAGTTGCCGTACTCCCGCCGAGCGCCTGCTGGCCCAGGCCGCGCCGCGGGTGCCGACCGAGTGCGTGCTGCGGGCGGCCATCGACGCGCACATGCGGGCGGCGAACCCCAGCCATCACGCGCCACCGCTTGGCGGTGGTAGCGTGCATGGCGTTGTTGGAAGTCTGAATCAGAAAGGCGAAATATGAGCGACACACCCAGAACAGATGCGGCAGACCTGTACGACTATCAGACAGCGATTGAAGTGTGCGGGCAGTTGGAACGCGAGCTTGCCGTTGCGCGGAAGGGACTGGAAGCCGTTGAGTCGCTTATGAACGAAAGTCACGGAGTCGGCGGCCTGCACCTCAACGGGGATTTCGCGCCGTGGAGCGAGCTTCGCACGGGCGGAAGGTTCGAGGAATGGCTTGTCGCGTTCGACGATGCGCTAAACGCGGCGCGTGGTTCCAACCCCACGGAGCACCGTACGACGGTTTTGAATAACGACAAAGAGAGGATGGACCCATGAAGAATAAGCAGAAAGCAAGGTTTGAAGCACAAGAAAACCGTCGTACAGTGCCTCCGGTTGTTCGGTGGGAGTATTTGATTGAACGCAAGGCGAGCGAACCAATGACGGAAATTGCGTTGCAATCGCTTGGTCGAGATGGGTGGGAACTGTGCGCCAATGTTGGGCAATGGATTTTCAAGCGTCCACTTATGGATCGTACACCGAACACGACGATTCACGCTCACGCGACCGAAGGGAGCGTGTAGCGGTGAAATCGCTTGTTCGATCTTTTCTGGAATGGGCTGCAAAGTTCGCCCCGAGCAATAAACTATACAACCGCCCTCTTTATCCCCAGCTATGGTATTGCTGG
>JAXGTD010000186.1:0-6174 GCA_040775095.1 Chromatiaceae bacterium
CGATAGACCCGCTCCAGGTAGTCGCGCTGCTTCTCCGAGATCGGCCCGGCCAGATCACCGACAATCATGCCCGTGAAGCCAATGATGGAATTGAGCGGCGTGCGCAGCTCGTGCGACATCGAGGCAATGAACATCGACTTGAGCCGGTCCAGCTCCCGAAGACGCTGGTTGGCGTACTGCAGCGCCTGCTGCTCGCGATCGCCGCTCAGGTCGTGGATGGTCATCAACACGCTGCGCGCCTCGCCCTCCCCATCGCGGATCATGCGTACCATGACCTCGATGGGCCGCCCGGTGGGGTTGTCGGGGTGATCCGCCTCCATGGTGACCAAGGCGTCCTCGCGGGCGTGGCGGGCGCGGCAGACGGGACAGGGCACGGCCTCCCCCCCGGGATGAATGATAGAGCCAATATCCCGCCCGATCGCCTGCGCTGCACTCAGCCCGGTCAACTGGGTGAAGGCCCGGTTGAGGGCGATGACCCGGTCATCCAGGTCGATCAGATAGACCGCGTCAGCGAAGAAGTCCATCGCCTGGTCCCAGGCCACCCGCGACTGCTTCAGCGCCTCTTCCGCCTCTCGACGTTCGGTGATGTCGATGCCGAAGGTGACGACACCGGCGAGTTGGCCATCCACGCGCAGCGCGCTGTTTTTCCAGATGATGAAGCGTTCCTCCCCGCCCTTGGTCAGGATGGGGTTCTCGAAATTCTTCGCCAGCCCGCCCGAGGGCAGGCTTTCGAACATCGCCCAGACCTCCGGATAGCGCTCTCGCGGCACGATGAGCTCGAACCAGTTGCGGCCTTGCACCTCCTCGAGGCTGTAGCCGGTGATGTGTTCCGCCGCCTGGTTGAATCGCCGGACGTTGCCCTCGACATCCAGCTCCAGAAACAGGGCATTGGCGGTATCGATCAGGTTTTCAGCATAGTCTTTGGCCGCCTGCAGCGCGGTCTCCGCCTGTTTGCGCGCGGTGATGTCGAGCAAAGAGGCGACCACGAACTTCACCTGCCCTTGCTCCCGGTAGCAACCGACCGTCAGGTGGGTATAGACCTGCTCGCCGGCCTTGCTGCAGAACCGCTTATCCATCTCGTAGGCGTCGATCTCGCCGGCCAGCAGGCGCGCGAATTGGGCCTCATCGGCGGCCAGGTCGTCGGGGTGGGTCATCTGCGCCCAGGTCATTCCCCTGAGCTCGGTCTCGCTGTAGCCCAGCAGCTCGCACAGGTGAACATTGACCCGTACCCAGTCCTTCCCCGGCGAGGTGATCGCGATACCGATATTGCCCAGGTCGAACTGGGATCGAAACAGGAGCTCACTCTCGCGCAGTGCTGCCTCGGCCAGCCTGCGCTCGGTGATGTCCTCGATGACCGACAGCACGAAGAGTACCTTTCCCGCCTCGTCGCGGACCGGCGATACGGTGCGCCGGGCCCACAGGGCCTGACCATCCTTGCATCGGAAACGCACCTCCTGGGAATAGCTTGCGACCCGTCCCAGAAACACATCCTCGGTTTCCGGGGCTCCCGCCTCCCGGTCTTCCGCAAAGATGAGATCCGCACATCGACGACCGACCAGCTCATCCACCCCATAACCGAGGATCGCGGCGAGTTTTGGGTTGACGCGCACCAGACTCCCGGATGCGTCCAACAGACACATGCCCACCGCGGCCTGCTCGAAGCTGGCCCGAAAACGCGCCACGCTCTCGGCCAGCCGGCGGTTCAACCGACGCAGGGACAGATAGCGCCAGCCGAGCAGGCCGATTGCCACCAGGGCCAAGACGGCAGCGCCCTGCATCAGGTCGATGGTCAGGGCCGGCTTGATGGCGAGGCCTGGCGGCGAGGCTTCACTCCCGGATGCAGAGCCACTCGAAACGCCTGCCATCACCCCTGTCGGGCCCTGCTGGAGCTGGGGCGCGGCCAGCAACGCCGTCAGCGGCATCGCCGACCACAGGCCCAGCAGCAGGCCGACCCCGAGGCGAGGCACCCGCGACGGCACGTTCAACAGGGGCCGGAGCGGCGTGGAACGGGCAGAGGCCGCGCGAGCGGGAGTCCGGTCACGTCACGCTCCCGGGCTCGTCGGACCTGGACGGCGCAGCCGCCTCTGAGGTCGCGCCTCGCGCGGTGGCGCCGGACACCCTCGCCCCGAGGCACTTGGTCGGGTCGGTCATCCCCAGCGCGTTGCCGGTCGCGCGATCGCGCCTGCCAGCGTCGGCGCGCCGGACGGAGAACCAAGGCGGGCTCTTTCGGTGACAGGACTCATCCGGGACCCAGCACCTATTTCAGCGAGTGCAGGCCGATCATGTTGCCCTCGGTATCGACAACAAACGCGATAAAACCATACTGACCAATCGACTTCTTGGGCATTTCGATCCGGCCACCGGCCTTGGCCGCCCGCTCGGCGTCAACCGCACAGTCGTCGCAGGAGAAATAGACGACCGTGCTGTTCGCCCCGACCTGATGACCAGGCAGCTTCACCAGGGATCCCATCGCGCCATACGCCCCTTGTTCCATCGGGAAGGCCCACATCTCGAACTCGGTGTTTTCCAGCCTCACGAGCTCAACACTCAGCGTCGACTGGTAGAAGGCCTTCGCTCTTTGCATATCATCGACGTAGATCTCGAACCAACCCACCGGATTGCCCATTCTCTCACCCCCCATTCGGCTTGGATTGTCAGTTACAAGGAAACGCTGATTTGAGGCTCTCCTGCCCGGCCATGAACGACCCGGGCGCGCGATGCCTCAGTGCGCCTCGTCCCAGTTGTCGCCAACGCCGCAGTCCACCACGAGCGGGACGGCCAGGTCGGCGGCGGCCTCCATGAGCGAGCGCACCCTGTCCCGGGCGGAATCGATGGCGTCGGCGGCGACCTCCAGCACCAGCTCGTCGTGCACCTGCATGATCATCCGCACCGGCGGGCGCTCGGTCTCGATCCAGCGGTCAACCTCGATCATCGCGCGCTTGATGATGTCGGCAGCGGTGCCCTGCATCGGGGCATTGATGGCGGTGCGCTCGGCGGCGTTTCGCAGTTGCTGGTTGCTGTGGTTGATGTTGGTGAGATACAGCCGGCGGCCGAACAGGGTCTCCACATAGCGGTCGGCGCGCGCCTGAGCGCGGATGCGCTCCATGAAGTCTTTGACGCCGGGATACCGGGCAAAGTAGCGGTCCACGTACTCCTGCGCGGCGCCGCGCTCGATGCCGAGCTGGCGGGCCAGCCCGAACGCGGACATGCCGTAGATCAGGCCGAAGTTGATGGCCTTGGCGGAGCGGCGCTGGTCGCTGGTGACCTGCTCCGGCGGCAATCCCAGGATCTCGGCGGCAGTGGCGCGGTGGATGTCGGCGCCCGCGGCGAAGGCCGCGAGCAGGCGCTCGTCGCCGGACAGGTGGGCCATGATCCGCAGCTCGATCTGCGAATAGTCCGCGGCCAGCATCCGTGAGCCCGGCTCTGGCACGAAGGCGCGGCGGATGCGCCTGCCGTCTTCGCTGCGGATCGGGATGTTCTGCAGGTTCGGGTCGCTGGAGGACAATCGCCCCGTGGCGGCAACGGCCTGGTGGTAGCTGGTGTGGACGCGCCCGGTGTCGGGATTGACCATCTGCGGCAGCTTGTCGGTGTAGGTGGAGCGCAGCTTGGACAGGCCGCGGTGCTCCAGGATCAGGCTCGGCAGCTCGTAACCGTCTTCGGCCAGTTTTTCCAGTACGGACTCCGACGTCGATGGTGCGCCCTTCGGGGTCTTGGAGACGACCGGGAGCTTCAGCTCATCAAAAAAGATGGCGCCGATCTGCTTCGGCGATCCCAGGTTGAACTTGCGGCCCGCGCTGGCGTAAGCACGTTGCTCGAGCTCGGCACAGCGGCTCGCGAGGTCGCGGCTCTGGGCAGCGAGGCCGTCGGAATCGATGCGCACACCGCTTCGCTCCATGCGCGAGAGCACCGGCACCAGCGGCATCTCGATGTCGCGATAAAGCCCGACCAGCGCCGGGACCTCGGTCAGCTTCGGCCACAGCACGCGGTGCAGCCGCAGCGTGACGTCGGCGTCCTCGGCGGCATAGGGCACGGCCTGCTCCAGCGGGATCTGGTCGAAGCTGAGCTGCCGGGCACCCTTGCCGCCGCTCTTCCCGGCAACCTGCTCGAAATGGATGGTGTCGTGATCCAGATACTTCTTTGCCAGCGAGTCCATGTCGTGGCGTGTCGCGGTGCTGCCGATCACGTAGCTCTCGAGCATGGTGTCGTGGGCAAGGCCCTGCATCGCGATGCCGTGGCGGGCGCAGACGCTCATGTCGTACTTGAGGTTCTGCCCGAGCTTCGGTCGATCCGGGTCTTCGAGCAGCGGTTTGAGCGCGCCGAGCACCTGGTCGCGGTCGAGCTGATCGGGCGCACCGGGGTAGGCGTGCGCCAGCGGCACGTAAGCGGCCTGGCCCGGCTCCACCGAAAACGAGACCCCAACGATGTCCGCGCGCATGTAATCGAGCGAGGTGGTCTCGGTATCGAACGCAAACAGCTCCGCCGCGCGCAGGCGCGCCAGCCAGACGTCGAAGGCTTGCGCGGTGAGGACGGCCTCGTAGTCCTGGGCCGGCGCGGGCGGCGGCGCATCGGCGTCGCGCTCCGGCACAGCATCGTCGAGCGTCGCAAGCAACCGGCGCGACTCGATGCGCTCGTACCAGCCGCGCAGGCACTCGACATCCGGCGCCGTCGGTGTCAGCTCCCGGGGGCCCAGATCGAGCTCGACGTCGCGCTTGATCGTGGTCAACTCACGCGCCAACGGGAGCTGCTCGAGGTGGGCCCGCAGATGCTCGCCAATCTTGCCCTTGACCTCGTGCGCGTGGGCAATGACGCCATTGAGATCGCCGAACTCGCTGATCCACTTGGCGGCGGTCTTCGGACCGCACTTGGGCACGCCCGGGATATTGTCGACGCTGTCGCCCATCAGGCTCAGGTAGTCGACGATGCGATCGGGCGGCACCCCGAACTTGTCTCTCACCCCATCGGGGTCGAGCACGGTATCGGTCATGGTATTGACCAGGGTCACGTGCTCACCAACGAGCTGGGCCATGTCCTTGTCGCCGGTGGAGATGAGCGTCGGAATACCGGCCCGGGCGGCGCGCGTTGCCAGGGTGCCGATCACGTCATCGGCCTCCACCTCCGGCACCACCAGCAACGGCAGGCCCATGGCCCGGATGATCTCCTTCAGCGGCTCGATCTGCTCGCGCAGGTCGGGTGGCATCGCGGGACGATGGGCCTTGTACTGCGGATACAGGGTGTCGCGAAAGGTCGCTCCAGGCGCATCGAAGACGACACCGATGAGCTCCGGCTGCTGCTCGTCGATGAGCTTGCGCAGCATGTTCAGCACGCCGATCAGCGCGCCGGTGCCCTCGCCGCGGGAGTTGGTCAGCTTTGGCAGCGCATGATAGGCCCGAAACAGGTAGCCGGAGGCGTCGATCAGAACGAGGGGATACTTGGAGCTCATCGCGGGGCCGTTGTCGGTGAGGAAGGCGTCAATTTATGCGGACACGGATTCTAACCAACCGTGGGAACCCCGGCCCGCGATCCGACGACGCGGTTCCGGATTCCGCGCCCTGCCCAGTCACTTTGATGACTGGACATGCCGGGCGAGACCCTGGCTCGACGCATCCCCCACGCCGGCCACCGGCGCGCTCGAAACAGCGCGCCCCGCGGGTCATGCACCGATCTCCTCCACGGGGGATCCCATGGATTGCGGTCAACCGGCGTCAACGCCGGCCCCGGGCGGGGCGCCGTGCGCCACCAGCTCGAGCGACAGCGACGTGATCTCGCGATAGATCAACGGCAGCGGTGCACGTCGGCCGAGGGTCAGGATGCGGGTTCCTCCGGGATAGATCAGGTGGTAGGTCTGACACAGGTGAAGGTCTCCGCCCACCTCGAGCAGCGCGATGGCGGCATCGATGGCACGCTGATGGGTCTCGTCAAATCGGATATGCAGGTCGTCAATGCGCAGATGGTCGTGGGAAAGCTGGACCCGCGGCATATCCTCCGCCTGCCGCCCGAGAAAAAAGGGATAGAGCAGTCGCTTGATCTCGGGCGTAAGGATCAGCCCGATCTGATGTTCACCAATGAGCCAGCGCAGTGCGCTGCCCTCCTCTCCGAGCTTTTCGTGGTTGCCAAACGCCTGGGCCCAGTGGTGAAAATAGGCGCTGTAGCGACGAATCAGACGAGAGGCGCTCA
>JAXGTD010000187.1:0-6081 GCA_040775095.1 Chromatiaceae bacterium
AGATCGGGTCTTCGTTCGGAGCGGGAAGCGCTGCGGGAGTTTCGTAGGGAGCTGGAGTCTTAATCCCCTTGAGATCGGGTCTTCGTTCGGAGCCTACCAGTCTGGCAAGATCGCGTCCAAGGTCAGGGGTCTTAATCCCCTTGAGATCGGGTCTTCGTTCGGAGCCGCTCGCCGCGGAAACCGCCACGAAAACAGCGCCCTAGAGAGGCGGTTGATGGAAAATTGGGCGGACCGAAAGTTGGCGTATGGATCATGGCCTTTGGTCGCTCTGGGTAGGCGGCTTGGCTTGTCCCGAAACCGTGGCGGAGGGACGCAGAGAGCTTAACCCGGTGCGAGGGGGCCGACAAGTGCGGCGATCGCGGTATCGACGCATCGATCGCCGACGAGACGCACGCCCTCGGGGAGTTGTTGGCGACCGAGGCGGTCGACCTGGATGCGACCGGGCAACGGGTAGACGCGGATGTCGTCGTGGATGGGAGAGATGATGCCGCGCAACTCCGCGAGCAGGGCATCGAGCATGGCGACGGTGTCGGGGATCAGGAATACCGAATACTGCAATGGGATTCCACGGCGTCGGACGGTGCGGTGGACCTGCAGGAGCCGTTTCGGATCGGCGATGTCGTAGGCGAGCAGAAACAGCATGGATTGGTTTGCGGGCATTGAGTGTCTCCCGATGCGCTTGGTTGAAGGGCGTTCTTGGCGATGGTTGTTGGCTGGTCTTCACGGAGGATTCGCGGTGAGCGCGGGCGTGGGCCGCGGTGAGCTGGTGCAGCGATGTCGGCGGAGCAGGTTGGGTGATGAGCACTATTGCTCGGCTGGAGCGCCTCCCACCGTCCATGGCACTGGGCCCTGGTGTCCTGCCGGGACGATGGGCCACGAACGTGGCCGCTGTGCCCGTTGTTTCGGCTCGGGTGCCGGAATCCAGGGCCAGGGATGGGTACTTCTCAGCCCCGGTCGCGTTTCGACGCGCATCGCCTCAGGTTTCGTGGATCAGCCAGCGATGCAGGGCGCTGGAGATCTCGCGCCCGCGCGCCGCGGTGCGCGTTTGGCGGTGCTCGAACAGGCGCACCACAGCGGCACGGCCGGGTGGTTGGACGAACTCGCCGTTGCGCTCGGCGGCGAGCTTTCGGCGCTGGAGCCATCCAATTCGGGCGACTTCGAGGTACCAGGCGAGGATGTCGGTCAGGTCGCGGGCGAGGTCGGGCTCGTCGATCTGCGCCAGCTCGGTGGTACGGCCAAAGCCCAGGTCGTGCAGGTGTGCCTGCATCCATCCATAGGCGAGCGCCCGCAGCCATTGGCGGTTGCGTTGCGCCGGGTTGCGCCCGACGAGTTGGGCGGCACGGTGCTCGATCCATTGGCGGCAGGTGCTGGGGCTGTGCAGTACGGGTGGGGCGCCAAGCTTCAGGCCGGCCCAGTGGGCGGCGCGGGTGCGCATGCTGGTGAGCCAGTGCCGATAGCGGCCCATGGCCTCGGGGAGGAGCAGGAACTCGGTGAGCCGTTGGTAGAGCTCGTCACGCTCGCCCGGGCGGCCGAGCACGCGTGCGCGCACCGCGCCGTCGCGGTCGAGAAACAGGACGCCGATGCCGGCGTCGGCGCAAGCGAGCAGCGCTTCGGTGGACCAGGATACGTCCGTTGCGCTGTAGACGCGCGAGACGCGTGCCAGGGGGAAGGTCTGGTCTGCGCGCTCGTCGACGCCGACGCACAGCGCGGGGCCGTCGAGCACGACGCTGGCGTCGCTGCTCGGCAGCAGGTAGAGGGGCCGGGCATTGCTGACCGCGCCGCGGGCCGGCTGGGGCTGGTAGGTGGTGCGGGTGCTCATGTGTTGGTTGCCTCCGTGCTGGGGAGCTCGCCGGCGGTTGGGTTGGCATCGTCGGCCCTGCGCCTTCCGACCTCCGCGAGGCTCGCCGCAAGCTTGCCGGTGCAGCGGCGCAGAAGGCGCCGGATGGGGCGCATCGCGGGCTCGAATGCCGCGTAGAAATGGGCGCGTCCCTGTTTGCCGAGCAGGCAGGCGTCGCCGTCGCGACGGAAATGCTCGGCGCGCAGATGGCGCTCGCGAAACTGCTCCCAGGCCCAGGCGTCCACCCGCGGTCGCAGTGGCTCGATGAGGTCGGACGCAAGCGAGTCGCGGCCATAGTCGAGGCTGTGGTAGTAGCCGATGATGGGGTCGAGACCAGCGCCATAGGCCGCGCGCACCGCCTCGACGTGCAACAGGGTGTAACCCAGTGAGAGCACGGCGTTGACGGGGTCGCGGGGCGGTTGGCGGTTGCGCCCGGTGAAGTCGAGCGAGGGCGGGAACAGCTCGCAGAACCCTTTGAAATAGGCCGCGGCAGCGGCGCCCTCGATGCCGCGTAGGCTGTCGACGCCGATGCGTTGTTCCGCCAGGACCCGCGCGATGGCCTTGTCCAGGCCCGCGAGGGCCGTGGTGAGCCGGTAGCGTTGGTCGGGGCGCTGGGCGAGTGCCCCGCGCAGCAGGCGGCGCTGGCGCCGCAGCTTGGCCAGCACCAGATAGCGCGCCCAGCGCCGCCGCCAGTGGGCGTCGTCATAGCGGCAATACTGGCCAATGCGCCGGGCGCCGTCGTTGTGACTGCGCCCGTGGATGATCGCAAGCTTGCCGCCCATGCGGCCGCCGAACGCGGCCAGCGCGATGCCGCTGTCGGCGAGGCGCGCGAGCGCGCCACTGTCCAGGCGCACACTGCTGCGCAGCACGATGCGCTCGAGCAGGTGGAGCGGGACGGTGCCTTCGCGCGCGCCCGAGGCATAGATGGCGAGTGCCTGGCCTTCGAGCTTGAGGGAGAGGTCGCGGCGGTCGAGGTAGAGTGTGGCCATCGTGGTTATCCGACGTAGAACCAGGGCGGATCGGTGGGCTTGATCGCGCGTCCGAGCACGCGGACCTTGCCGCGCGGATCAAGCCTCACGAGGAAGAAGCGATCTTCGATGGCGTCGATCACGACGCCGACCTTGTCCAGTAGCTCGAGGCGCTCGGCGTCTGTCAGAAAGCACTCGAACACGGATTTCTGGCGGCCGCTCGCGTAGCCTTTCAGAACCTTGAGCGCCGCACGCAGGCGGGCGGGGTCGGAGACGTCGTAGGCGGCGATATAGAGACGGCGTTGGGTCATGGCCGCAGACTACCGCTGAGCGAGCGCGCTGGCGGGGTTCGCAAGGTTGCGAGGGGCGGAAGGCGCGTGGCGGACCCGAACAGGCGCCGGGTCCGCGCGGCAAGGGCTAGGGACGGATCCAGTTGCGCAGGATTGCGGACATCTCGGGCAGGCGCGCTCCGTGGCAGACACCGACGTGTAGCGCCGACGCGCGGCGCAGCACCGGGGCTGGCAGCTCGCGATAGCTGATCAGCATGGAGCGTGTCTGTATGCCGCCGAGCAGATCACCGAGCGTGTCGAGCCGGTAAAGGGCCTCCGCGCCCGGTCCGTTGCTGCTGTTGTCGGACCAGGTGCGTGTCTTGCACTCGATCACGTGGAGTCGGTTGTCGGCCAGGCAGGCGACGTCGATCTCGTTCGGTACCGGGTCGCCGCGCCCGGATTCGCGGGTGATATCGACGCTGCGGGCCAGGTCCTGGATGTGCGGCAATTCTCCCCGCAGTGCCCGCAGTACCCCGTAAACGTGTTCTTCGAGCCAGCCGCCGTTGACGTAGAAACGGGCGTCCTCGTCCGGGAACTGCAGGCGCTTGCCGCGGCGGCTGAGCAGACCTTCATCGGCGAAGCGCGCGATGAGCTCGCCGAGCCCGGTGTCCTGTTGTTGGCGCGTGTCGAGCTCCGGCGTGACGAGGCCGTTCTGGGCGCGGCTGGCAAGCCAGTTCAGTGTGGCGAGCGGGCGGGCGATGTGCGCGTTTTGGGTCACCAGCCAGTCCGTCAGGGCGCGAAGCCGCCGCGGCACGGCCCGGTCCTGCCTGGAGATCAGCGCCGTTCCGTGCGCGGCGAGAAAGTCGTCGAGCTTGACCCGGTTGTCGAGCTCGAGCGCGGGCCGGCCCCGGGGATGCAGCCAGATGAGTCGATCGCGTTCCGGGTGAACGTAGAAGATTGGCAGGTCGTAGGCCCGACAGGCCTCGTATGCGGCGAGGGCCATTGGCTTCGTGCCGCCGGTGACGTTAAGCGTGAGGACGCCTTCAGCGGTGGCCTGGGATAGCGTCTCCAGCAATTCCAGCACCCGGTCCTGCACCTGCTCGACGTCCCAGGGGTTCTCAATGGGCCATTCGTCAACGCGGATGCCGCGCCGGTTGAGCACGGTCCCCAGCCACGCCGCCTGTTGGCGCATGTCGGGGCTGGTCAGCAGCACCACCCGCGCCGGGCGCAGCGAGGGGTCGAGTGCCGGCGTCAGGTTGGGCGTGATCTGGCTGGAGACCAGGCAGAGATGGGTGATCATGGATTGGTCATGTTGCGCTCATCGAAGCGGTGTTGGGCATCCGGGCCATGCGCGGCCTCGCGCTGGCGTTCTAGCGCTCGTCGGGTGTACCCGCAAGCTCTGAGCGCCACGGCGGCTGGGTTGGGAGCTGTGGCGCCAGGGCCCGGAGGCCGGCCCTGGCCGCATGGGCCTTGAGCAGTGGGATCAGGGCCGCCTCGGTCCAACTCGAGAATTCGCGCCAGTCCGAGCCCGCGATCGGCCGATCGCCATGGGCGAGGATCGAGTAGTTGCGCTTGCGCAGTTGATCGAGCATGTGGTGTTGTTCCTGCTCGACGAACGCCGCTACGTCGTCGCCGAGGTGATGCGCGGCCAGGAGCCAGGCTTGGCGCAGGCCGGCTTGACGCTTGCCGTCGGGGCCGGGCGTGATCGCCAGCTCGGCGGGGATCTGATCCGCGTGCAGGTCCGAGGTGTCGACGCCTGCACCGGACAGCAGCCATTGCGCGGTCCATTCCAGCAGCCGATAACAACGCGCGACGGCATCATCGTAGCGCCCTTGCGCGGCGCGACGCCCCGCGTTGAGCCAGAGGTCCCAGAGCCGGGCCGGGGTGCGCCGCGAATCCTCGCCCAAGGCTGTGAGACACTTCAATGCCGAGAACAGCGGGCCCACTATTGCGCCGGACTCCGCACCCAGGCGCTGGCGGTAGACCTCGAGCTGTTCGGCGGCCTTGCGGTGGTCGAAGCGGTCCCAGGCATCGAAGGCCAGGCTCATGCCCTTGGCGATCTGCAGCTGGGCACGCAGAACGGGGTCGTGCGGCGAGCGCAACCTCGCCAGTCCCGCCGCCGCCTCGCCATAGGCAAAGTGTTCCCAAGCGGCGAGATGGGGCGCCATTGCGCGCCGGATACGGATGCCCTCGGCACTGATGGTGAGCCCGGACTGACTGCCGTCGTGGACCTTCACCAGGTCCGCGCGGGTGCCGGTGACCAACTGCAGCTCGACCGCGTCGCTGTCCAGTGCCGCCATGACCAGTGCCGCCGTCATGGTCTTGGTGCCGCCGGTGTAGTCCGCGACCAACGTGGCGTCCGTGAAGCGCTGCCGCAGCGCGGCGATGGCCGAGAGCATGACCGCCACCGCCTGATCCAGGTCGTCCGCGGGTACGATCTCGGCCTGGAACGCATCGGTCGCGAGGCCGGCCAGCGTCGGCAGGTTGGGCAGGCGTTCCACGATCTCGCCGCCGCGGCGCACCTCGATGGGCTCGCCGTTGCCGGTGATCGTGTTGATCGACCCCGGCCGCCCGGTCGCGGTGTCCCGGTCGGTGCAGAAGAACAGCACGAAACGGGGTTCCATCTCGCGGATGGCGGTGAGGATGGGCTGATGGGAGCCACCGACGGTGGCGATGAGGATGGGTTGGTTCATCGTTGTTTCGGATTGTGCTTGGGTCGCAGACCGGACCCGGGTGATGTGGACGAGGCAGGCGCGAAGACAATCGCCGATCCGACGCGCTCCCGGTGCGTGAGCGGATCCAACGCCAGCAGGGCGCTGGACCCGCGTCACCCTATGAAGGCCTAGTATTTGCGCGGATCTTTGCGATCATCTCGCGGCGATTCTTAATCTTCTTCTCCCTCTGTTTCTTCTTTTGGCCGGGATCCGACCAGCCGACCTTGTCGCTGCCGAAGGTGGTTTCGAGGAGGTCCGCGGCCTGTTGGCGATATGCCGGGTCCTGCCAACCG
>JAXGTD010000188.1:0-6074 GCA_040775095.1 Chromatiaceae bacterium
CATTACGCGCGCTCCTCGCTGGCCTTTTCCGGCGTCACCGGTGCCTCGGCGGGCGGCGCGCCGGCCCTTTCGGCCCTCTTTGCCGCCGCGCGCTCACGGGCGGCCCGGATCTTCGCCTGGCGCTCGTCCCCGTCGCCGCCCGCGGCGGCCATCTCGGCCTGTTTCGCGGCCGCGCGCTCACGGGCCGCCCGGATCTTTGCCGCGCGCGCGTCGGCGGGCGCATCCCCGGCGGTCTCCTTTCGTGGAGCGACCGTGGCGCCGCCCGCGCCGGCCCTCGGCGTGATCGCCTCCTTTTTCTTACGCAGCTTCGCCTTGCGCTCGCGATCCAGGCGCTCCAGCCGCGCCTCGCGGGCCGCGTGCCGCTCACGGGCGTGCTCGGAGGCGCGCTTTTCCTTTTCGCGCGCCCAGCTCTCGGTCTTCGCATAGCGGTAGTACTGCACCAGCGGGATGTGCGATGGGCAGACGTGGGCGCAACAGCCGCATTCGATACAATCGAACAGGTTGTAGTCCTGTACCTTTTCGAGATCCTTCGCGCGCGCATGCCAGTACATCTGCTGCGGCAGCAGCTCGGCCGGACAGACCGCGGCACAGCTGCCGCAGCGGATGCAGGCCAACGCCGGGCCCGGGTCCGGGCTCTCCTCCGGCGTCAGTGCCAGGATGCAGTTGACACCCTTGGTGATCGGAACCGCGTCCGATGCCAGCCTGAAACCCATCATCGGCCCCCCGGCCAAGAGCTTGGACAGCTCGCCGGTGTAGCCGCCGCTGGCCGCGACCAGCTCCGTTGCCAGGGTCCCGATCCGAACCAGGTAGTTCCGCGGGGCGCGGATGACGCGCCCCGTCACGGGGGCATAGCGGTCGATCAGCCGCTGGCCACCCAGCACCGCATCCGCCACCGCGGCGGCGGTGCCAACGTTCTGGCAGACCAGTCCGATCTGGGCAGGGATGCCATGGCTCGGCACCTCCTTACCCGTCAGGATTCGGATCAGCTGCTTCTCACCGCCGCTCGGGTACAGGGTCGGGATCACGACGACCTCGACCCGCTGACTCACCGGCGACGCCGCGGCCGCCTGGCGCATCGCCTCCACCGCCTCGGGCTTGTTGTCCTCGATCCCGATCAGGCAACGCTCGGCACCGACGATGTGCAACATGATCCGGACACCGTCCAGGATGTCCGCCGCACGCTGGCGCATCAGCATGTCGTCGCAAGTGATGTAGGGCTCGCACTCGGCGGCGTTGATGACCAGCGTGTGGATGGGCTGATCCTGCCCCGGGTTGAGCTTGACGTTGGTCGGAAACGAGGCCCCACCCATGCCGACCACGCCACACAGGCGTATGCGATCGCGCAGGGTGTTGGCATCCATGAGCTCGAAGTCGGTCAGCGGCTCCGGCAACTCGGCCCAGGCGTCCTCGCCATCCGTCTCGATGATGACGCAGGGGGCCGTCAGCCCGGAGGGGTGCGCAATCGGGCGGGGCTCGATCGCGACCACGGTTCCAGAGCTGCCGGCATGCACCGGCGCACTGATGTAGCCCTGCGGCTCGCCGATCATCTGGCCCTTGAGCACCCGATCGCCGACCGCGACACAGGCACGCGCGGGTGCGCCGATGTGCTGGCCCAATGGGATCACCAAGGCCTTCGGCAGTGGCGCGGGCGCCACTGGACGGACGCTCGAGAGCGACTTTTCATCCGGCAGATGGACGCCGCCGTGAAAGTGCCAGAGCTTACGTGTCCGGCCGCCGACGAAAGGCAATGGAATACTCATGAGCAAAGGTGTTCGGCTGATAGGGCGAGTCGCCAGCGCCGCGCGCGGGTCAGGCGGCCTGGCGATGCAGGTTCTCGTCGGAATGGTAGGCCGGATACGGCCACTTCCAGTTGCCGATGGACTCGGGGATGGGGCGCATGTGGATACAGTCCACCGGACAGGTGCTCACACACAGCTCGCAGCCGGTGCATTCGCTGCTGATGATGCCGTGCAGCTGCTTGGTCGCGCCGACGATGGCGTCCACCGGGCAGGCCTGCAGACACTTGGTGCAGCCCACGCAGACCTGCTCGTCGATACTCGCCACCGCCTTTGGCTTCTCGACCACGTCGCCCAGCGAAACGGGCTCGCGTCCGAGCAGGTCGGCCAGCGCCAGCATCGTGCCCTCGCCGCCGGGGACACACAGATTGATATCCGCCTCGCCCTTGGCCACCGCCTCGGCATAGGGACGGCAGCCCGGGTACCCGCACTGGCCACACTGGCTCTGCGGAAGCAGCGCGTCGGCCTGGTCGGCGACCGGGTCACCGTCGATATGGAAGCGGATCGCCGAATACCCGAGTAACAGGCCAAACACGGCAGCCAGCGCGGCGATGGCGAGGATGGCGATCAGCATGCGGGATTCCCTCTACCTTAAAACGGATCGATGAACCGGACGGCAACGGCACTGGACATCACACCGACACCAGACCAGCGAAGCCCATGAATGCCAACGACATGAGGCCGGCCGTGACCAGGGCAATGGAGCTACCCCGGAACGGCTCTGGCACGTCGGCGACGGCGACCCGTTCGCGTACCCCCGCGAACAACACCAGCACCAGCGAAAACCCGATCGCGGCACCGAACCCATAGAGCGAGGACTCGACCAGCGTGCGCTGCTCCTGCAGGTTCAGCAAGGCCACGCCCAGCACCGCGCAGTTGGCCGCGATCAGCGGCAGAAAGATACCGAGTACCTGATACAACACCGGGCTGGTCTTGTGCATCACCGTTTCGGTGAACTGCACCACCACCGCGATGACCAGGATGAACGCGATGGTGCGCAGGTATTCGATGGCCAGCGGCACCAGGATATACTCGTTGACCAGCCAGGAGGTGACCGACGAGAGGGTCATGACGAAGGTCGTGGCCATACCCATTCCGATCGCCGTCTCGAGCTTCTTCGAGACACCCATGAACGGACACAGGCCAAGAAACTTGACGAGCACGAAGTTGTTGACCAGGACCGTGCCAACCAGGATGAGGGCGTACTCTGTCATGGGATACGACTTCGGCGGCGTTGGAGCATTGCTTTGGATGGATGAGGCTGGATCCCGCATCAGCGCACACGGGCCATTCGGACGCGGCCTACCCCTCGGAACCCGCTATGTTAATGCGGTTTGTGCGAGGCAACAACCGCCATGGAGCAAGGGGATTGCCCCTCGGCTCCCGGCGCGCGCCCTGCCCGCCCACCCGGCGCACGCTCTCGGGGCCCGGTCGCTGGACAGGCCCCACACAGATCGTGCAGGGTGGCGATCGTGCTCGCACAGGCCCGCGCGCTCGGGCAACGCAAGGGGCATGCGAGCCCCACCCCCGCGCCCCATCCATCCGACCCCAAAGGCCCCACTCCCGCACGCATGAAAGGCGCCATCGACCTCTCCACCTATCTCATCACCGACCCCGGGCTGTGCGCCCGACGCGGTGTCGTCGAGACCGCCGTCGCCGCGGTGCGCGGCGGCGCCACCGTCGTACAACTGCGCGACAAGCACGCCTCGGACGAGGCCCTCGTCGCACTCGGGCAGCGGCTCAGGCGGGCGCTGGCCGACACCCCGGCGCGGCTTCTGATCAACGATCGTGTCGATGTCGCCATCGCGATTGGCGCCGACGGCGTGCATCTGGGCCAGTCCGACGCCGACGTCGGCGCGGCGCGGGCCCTGCTCGGCCCCGATGCGATCATCGGTCTGTCGGTCCAGCAGGTCGCCACCGCCCGCCGCGTCGACCCGACCATCGTCGACTACTGCGGCATCGGCCCGGTGTTCGCCACCGCGACCAAGCCCGATCACGCGGTACCGCTCGGCTTCGACGGCCTCGCCGCGGTGTGCGCCGCCTGTCCGGTCCCGGCGGTCGCGATCGGTGGCCTGCGCGCCGAGCACGCCAGGGATGTCATCGCCGCGGGCGCACGCGGGCTCGCGATCATCTCCGCCATCTGCGCCGCCCCCGACCCGGAGGCCGCGGCCCGGGAGATCGCGCACGCCATCGGGCTCGCCAGCAACCCCGGGGTACGAGCATGATTGCCAACGTGCTCAGCATCGCCGGCTCGGACCCCTCCGGCGGCGCCGGCATCCAGGCCGACATCAAGGCCATCTCGGCCAACGGCGCCTACGCCATGGCCGTCGTCACCGCCCTGACGGCCCAGAACACCCGTGGTGTCAGTGCCGTCGAGCTGGTCGCACCGGCGTTCGTCGCCGCGCAGATCGATGCGATCTTCGCCGACATCCGTGTCGACGCGGTCAAGATCGGCATGATCGCCACTGGCGACGTCGCGGGAATCATCGCCGAGGCGCTGGAGCGTCATGGTGCGCACCACGTCGTGCTCGACCCGGTGATGGTCGCCAAGGGCGGCGACCGGCTGTTGGCGAAACAGGCGGTGGAGACGCTGACCAAACGGCTGCTGCCGCTCACCGAGGTGCTCACGCCCAATCTGCCCGAGGCCGCCGAGTTGCTCGGCCAGCCAGAGCCGGCCACCCGCACCGCCATGGCCCACATGGCAGAGCAGCTGCTCGCCCTGGGGCCGCGCCACGTCCTGCTCAAGGGCGGCCATCTGGCCGGCGCGCACAGCCCGGATTATCTGGCGACGGGCAGCGGCGGGATCTGGCTCGAGGGCCCGCGCCTCGCGACCGCGAACACCCACGGCACGGGCTGCACCCTCTCCTCCGCACTCGCCGCCCAGCTCGCCATCACGAACGACGTCCTCGAGGCCACCCGCCGGGCCAAGGCCTATGTCGCCGGGGCGATCGCCGGGGCCGAGCGCCTCCGCGTCGGCTCGGGACATGGCCCGACGCATCACTTCCACGCCCTCTGGGCACCCCCGTAGGGGCGGCGTCAGCCGCCATTGCCCTCCACCCCTCTGGGCACCCCCGTAGGGGCGGCTTCAGCCGCCATTGCCCTCCACCCCATCCGGGCACCCCGTAGGGGCGGCTTCAGCCGCCATTGTCTTCCACGCGCTCGATTCCACCCCGTCGCCCTCACGGACAAAGCGCCCCACCTCGCCGGCGCCCGCCGAGCCCCCCGCCCGCAACCTTGCCGGCTTGCACGCACTGGCCAATCGATGCTATCCGTACACACCCATCAAGCGACAGCCGCCGGCACCCAGGAGGCCAACCGATGCAGTTCCCCTTCCCCGCGCTGCAGCGCCTGCGTTTCCATTTCCAGGCCCTGGAGCCGATCCGGTTGCCGGCCTTTACGGGCTCGGCTTGGCGCGGGCTGCTTGGGCGCGGGCTGCGCGAGAGCGCTTGCGTAACGCACCAGCCACACTGTGCGGGCTGTCTGCTGACCCGGCAGTGCACCTACTCGGTCCTGTTCGAGTCACCACCATCGGATACCAATGTGGCCGCCCGCTACAGCGCACTGCCACATCCCTACGTGCTGGAACCGGACACCGAAACCCGTTGCGACATCGCGCCGGGCGAAGCGCTTACGCTCGGCGTCAACCTCATCGGCCCCGCAATCGAGCGCGTGCCCTACCTGATCCACGCATTCCAGCGCGTCGGCAATCGGGGGATCGGCCAGCGCGGCGGGCGCTTCTCACTCACGACGCTCTACCAGGAGCCCCAGCTCGGCGCGGATACCTGGGTGCCGATCTACACCAGCGCGCGCGGTGCGCTGAACCCGATCGACACCCACGCGCCCGCGCTTCCGCCAGCTCCCCCATCGGTCACATGCCAGGTTCAGACACCGCTTCGTCTCAAGCATCAGGGCCGTTTCATCAACGCCCGACAACTGAGCGCCGGCGACCTACTGCGTGCGCTCAGCAGCCGCATCGGCGTCTTGGCCAACACCTATGCCCACCCCAAGGTCCCGTTCGACGTACCCGGCATCGCCGAGGCGGCCCGCCGCGTGGAGATCAGCGAGAAGAACCTGCATTGGCACGAGTGGACCCGCTACTCCTCGCGCCAGGACACGACCATGCAAATGGGCGGGCTCATCGGCCGGATCTCGCTGACCGGCGACGGTCTGCAGACACTCTGGCCGCTCCTCTGGCTCGGCCAGTGGACCCTTCTTGGAAAGGGCACCAGCTTCGGGCTCGGACGCTACCGGATCGCCCCGCCGCAAGCTTGCGAACGC
>JAXGTD010000189.1:0-5874 GCA_040775095.1 Chromatiaceae bacterium
ACCTTCTTGCGCTCAATGCGAAAGTCCGGGACTGGGGCAAAATGCTCGAAGATGCTGGCAGACACGAGAAACTCCTAAGACAGTTTCCCAAAGCATGCCCCAGTTACATGTTTCAAAACTAGTTTATATGCGCTCGCCCTGCTGCGCTATCAAACGCGTCCGACGCCAATGGAAGACGTGCGGTAGACTTGGTCCATGTCCATGAGCACTGCCGCATCCGAGCGCATAACCCCCGCCGATTGGGCGGCGGAGCGTGCCGAGTTGCACCAGCGCATTGCCGCGCTCGAACACCAACTCGAATGGTTCAAGCGCCAGCTCTTCGGCGAGACCTCCGAGCGCCGTCACCTTGAGCCGCCGCCGGAGCAGATGAGCCTCGGCGAGGGCATCGGTGCGCCAGCCCAGGACCCCGCGGCCAAGCGCACCGTCGATGCCCACCAGCGCCGCGTGAGCACCAAGCGCGCGGATGACGACGGCGAGCCGGCACTGTTCTTCGATGCGCGCGTGCCGGTGGAGACCATCGTGGTGCCCAACCCGGAGATGGACGACGCGCAGGCCGACGCCTATGAGGTGATCGGCGAGAAGGTCACCCATCGTCTGGCGCAGCGTCCCGGCAGCTACGTCGTGCTCAAGTACGTCCGCCCGCTGATCAAGCGCAAGGACGATCAAACCCTGCACTGCCCGCCGGCCCCGCCGGCGGTCATCGAAGGCGGGCGCGCCGACGTGAGCTTCCTCGCCGGCGTCCTGGTTGACAAGTTCCTCTATCACCTGCCGCTGTATCGCCAGCATCAGCGCTTGACGGCGGCCGGCATCGAGGTCAGCCGCCAATGGCTGACGCAGTTGGTGCTCGCCGCCGCGCTGCTGCTCGCCCCGATCGTCGAGGCGCAGTGGGCGGCGATTCGCCGCGCGCGGGTCAAGGCGATGGACGAAACCCCGATCAAGGCCGGGCGCAAAGGCGCCGGCAAGCTCAAGAAAGGCTGGTTCTGGCCCATCTGGGGCGATACCGACGACGGCGGAGGCGGCGACCTGGTCTTCCTCTACCGACCCTCGCGTGCGGCCTGCCATGTACGCGAGGGCTTGGGCGACGATCCGGGCGAAGGCGCCGTGCTGATCAGCGACGGCTACAGCGCCTATGCACGCTATGCCGAGCGCGCCGGCATCGTCCATGCCCAATGCTGGGCGCATTATCCCGCGTCCGGTTTTATCCGGAGTCATGGACTGGCTGCTGCGGCATGACAAGGAGGGGTGAGACATTTTCCCCCACATAAATCGAAGGCATCACAGGGAGTCCAGGAAAGCGAGCAGGTCTGGTTTCGGCTGCCACGGAGTGACCCGTGCCGGGGAGATGCCTGCACGCTTCCAGAACGCCTCGAGTGCTTCGCGTTTCATCTTGAGGTTTGTCGTGACGTAACGACTGGTCGTGGCAACGCTCGCGTGTCCCAGGTAATCGCGGATGACGGTGATGTCGTTGCCGGCCTGCAGCAGGGCGACGGCACAGCTGTGGCGAAGGGCATGGGGGGTGATGTGCCGCCGGCGCAGCGTCGGTATATCGTTCGCCGCCAACGCCACGTACTTGCCCAGGATATAGGCGACACCATCGCGCGAGAGCGGTTTCCCACGGCTGCTGAGGAAAATCGTATCGCCCGGACCGCCTTGTCGCACGGTTGTCAGACGCTGCAGAGCGGTGGCCGTTTCCGCCCAGAGCGGACAAATTCGATCTTTTCCCCCCTTGCCATGGAGGCGCACTTGGAAAGGCTTGGTCAGGTCGAGGTCCTGGCCGTGGATGGCCAGCGCCTCGCCGACTCGCGCACCGGTATTGTAGAGAAACAGCAAAAGGGCATGATCGCGAAGTCCGAGGGCCGTTCTGCGATCCGGCTTTCCCAGGATGACATGTACGTCCTCCGGCTCCAGGTAAGTGGCGAGCGGCGCCCCGGCCTTCTTGGTTGGCAACGACAAGACCCGCTGGTACTGCTCTGCATGGGTCACGTCCTGGCGCAGCAGATGTCGGAAGAAGCTGCGGATGGCGGCCAGGCGACAATTGCGCGTCACCGCCTTGTTTCCCCGCTCCGACTCCAGCTGGGCCAGGAAATCGGCAATCGCCTCAACCCGCAGATCATCCAGTTGCAGATCGGCCACGGTGCAGCCCTTCGTATCGGCCAGGTGGAGGAGGAGCAGCCGTAATGTGTCGCGGTAGGCACGCACCGTGTGGGGGCTGGCACCCTGGGCACGTTGCAGATGGTCACGGAAGAACGACTCGACCAGGTGAGGGAGCGGATTGTTTGCAGGCCGCGTCATGTTCGCCGAGCGGCATCCCGAAAGCGCGCTGCGAAGCGCTCGCTGGCCAAGTCCATCAGCTCTGCCGTGGCGGTGAGGTAGACCTCGGTGCCGAGGACATCGTCATGGCCCATGTAGGCTGACAGCCAAGGCAGGCGCGCGTGGATGTCCACCCCCTGGCGGTACCAGTCGGTCAGGCGATGAACGGCGAAGGCGTGGCGCAAGTCATAGGGACGGGGGCCGATCCGACCGCGCGGTGGTTTCAGCCCCAGCTTGCGCAGAAGCTGGCGGATGGCCCCGGAGGCGACAGCGACGGGCAGGCCATCACCGCTCTTGCGCACCAGCAGCGGTCTCTCATCGCCGATGGGCGTGACCGCTGCTCGCTCAGAGAAATAGTCGTCAAGGACCTGCCGCAGATCGGCACGGAATGGGACAAGCCGGGTCTTCCCCTTACTCTCCCGCACGGTGAACAGGTCCCGCTCCAGGTCGACATCCTGCAGCGTAAGACGCACCGCCTCGCCCAGCCGCAGTCCGGTACAGTACAGGATCAGGAGCAAGGTACGCAGCGTCGCAGGCGTGAGATTGCGGTGAGGAAGCCTGACTGCGGCGTCGATCAGCGCCCGGACCTCTGCCCGGGAGAAGACATACGGCAGGAAATGCGACTCGGTGGATTGCGGTGCCCACTGGCGACCGGGCACGAAGCCTTGGGGATCGGATCGGCGCCGATACAGACAGAGCTGTCGGATCACCCCCAGCTCCAGAGTGACGCTCACGGGCTTGCGTCCGGCGATGCGCGAAAGCCAGCCGCCGATCATGACCTCCAGCTCCATCTTCGCGTCTGCGCCGGCCTGCGCTTCCGCGAAGCGCTGGAAGCTCTGCAGCATGGCCTCGCCGCGCCGATAGGGATGACCGAGGGCGCGCTTGAAGACCAGAAACTGGGCGATGTCCTCGCTCAGCTGCGCTTGCGTGAGGCGGGTCATGCCGGCAGCGCAAGGGCCACCTCGCGTAACCGCTCAGTGGCTACGCGCAGGTACGCCGAGGTCGATTCCGGGCGGCGGTGGCCGAGGATGTCGCCGATCGTTTTGGGCGGCACCCCCTGCTCGAGCTCACGGCAGGCATGGGTGTGGCGCAACACATGACTGCCGAGGTAAGGGGCCGAGACACCGGCAGTCCGAGCGTGTTTGTGCAGGATGTGCCGCACGGCCGCGGAAGCGCCGAGGGGCCCATGGGGTGCCCGCAGGCTGACGAAGAGACGGCGCGTGCTCGCATGTTGTGGGCGCCCATGGCGCAGGTAGGCCACCAGCATCCGGGCCACGGCCGGCAACAGCGGCAGGTCCACCGCCACGCCGGTCTTCGGTCGGGTGACATGCAAAACGCCAGCGCGCCAGTCGATGTCCTCCAGGCGCAGGCCCAGCACCTCGCCGGCCCCCAGGCCATAGACGCTCATGAGCAGCAACAGGGCATAATCGCGCCGCCCCGCGGCCGTGGAGCGGTCGATGGCGCCGAGTATCTGCTGTACCTTCTCCCACGGCAGTGCCCGCAGCGGCCGCTCACCGCGGCGCACGATGGGGGCCATCACCGAGGGAGCCAGATCCACTGCCAAGCGCCCGGTGATATGGAGAAAGCGCAGGAAGCCCCGCAGACTCGAGGTCATGTCCGCCACTGTCGTGCGCGCATAGTGGTGCCGGCATGCAACGATGAATGCATCGATGTCAGCAAGGTTCAGCTCCGCCATGCTGCGCCGCCGGCCGTGCAGGAAGGCGAGAAAGACAGCGAGGTGAGCCATCTTCTTTTTCCGCGTCACCGGTGGATTCCCACGATGCCGGGCGAGATGCTCCTCGAATTCTTCCAGTAACGGACAGGATGGTGATCGTGGTTCGGGTGCGGGCTCCCAGAGCGGGGTCAGACAGCCCAACACCTCCAAGGCCAGGGCCCAGGCCCGCAAAGCGCTGCGCGCGCCCTCCAAGGCCAGGCTGTGATCGATCCCGCGTTTGCTGGCATACCAGGTCGCAAAGGTGTCGACGCCAGCCAGGGTGAGCTGCGAGACCTCCTTGATCTTCTGCCCACGGCAGTAGGCTTTGAACCGTTGGACCCAAAGCAGATATACACCAATCGTGCTGGATCGCAGACAGCGGTTCTGACGCCAGATCCGCACCACCTGCGTGCGTCGTTGCTGGGTGCCGGTTGTCGGAATGGTCATGGGGTGGGCTTCTCGTTCAACGCGTCAACAAACGCGATAATCGAGAAACTAACGCAGCTCGCGCGGCGGATCTGGCCCCTTGTCGTGTTGGATCTGTCCGCCGTGATTGGCGGTTAGCCGAGAGGTCGCAAACCCAACTGGAGGCGGCAGCATGCCGAGGTACGCGGCGGCCATTTCCCGCACCTGCGGAAGGACCCATTGCACACCGAGCCACTGGCGAAGCGCGCTGACAGTGGGCTGGCAACCGCAGAGGCATTCCGGCAGGAGGGTGAGCAAGATCCGCAGCACGGTATGGACACCCTGGGCGCGGCGCCGCGTCCAGCGAATGGCCCCCGGAAGTGAGATGTCGTCTGCGCGCAGGCCGTCGGCTGCCGCTTCCAGGCTCCTGGCTTGCTCGACTTCCATGACCACCCGCTCCAAGTCGCTGAGCGATCCGGGTAGCCGCGAGGCAAAGCAATCCGCTAGCAGGCTGACGGTGCGGTGACCTTCGGGGCAATACCAGCGAGGAATGCGGGCGCCAGGCGGGTCAATCCGCCCATAGGTGCCGTGCCGGGCAAAGGAACAGCCGCCATCGGGATGCAGCGGACAACGTTCCAGGGCGGCATCCCGCCAAGCTTGTTCCGTGACGTACTCCCGACAGCCGAGGGTTGTCTTGAATCGCAACTGCACCGCACAACGCACGTTTTTTCGAACGCCGCCTCGTTTGGAACCCAGTTACTGTGACCGCCCCAGGTGCTGGATATTCATCGGTGAGCGCCGGCTAGGGCTTCCCAAAGCGCCTTTTTTATCTGGAGCAAGAAACCTCCCGCCACGCAATCACACCACTGCTGCCGAACATTGACTCCGGATAAAACCGGACGCGGGATAATGCGCCTTATCTGGAGATCCAGATAAGGCGCATACGCGCCGTACCTTCGAGCGTGCCAAGGACATCGAGCCCGACGCCGTGGCCGAAGCCCTGGCGCGCATCGGCGAGTTGTATGCGTGCGAGCAGGTGATCCGCGCGCAGCGCCTGGCCGGTGCCGAGAAGGTCGCCTATCGCAACGCTCACGCCCGCCCCGTGTTCGATGCCTTCTTCGCCTGGGCCAAGGCGGCGGTCCGTGACGCCGCGCTGCTGCCAAGCAACCCGCTCACCAAAGCGCTGCACTACGCGCTGGAAAGACGGGCGGGCTTGAGCGTCTACCTCGACGACCCCGACGTGCCGATCGACACCAATCACCTCGAGCGCGCTCTGCGCCCGATCCCCATGGGCCGCAAGAATTGGCTGTTCTGCTGGAGCGAGGTCGGTGCCGAGGCCGTCGCCACCATCCAGAGCCTGCTGGTCACCTGCCGCCTGCATGACGTCGACCCCTATGACTACCTCGTCGATGTGCTCCAGCGCATCGACCGCCACCCGGCCAAAG
>JAXGTD010000190.1:0-5863 GCA_040775095.1 Chromatiaceae bacterium
TACAGCCGCACCTTTGCAGAGCAGATCTACAAACAGATCCTCGGTTTCGGTGAATACGGCTTTCCAGAATCCCACGCCGCCAGCTTCGCGTTGCTGGTCTACGTGTCGGCCTGGCTCAAACACCACGAGCCGGCCGCCTTTTTCGCCGCGCTGCTCAACAGCCAGCCGATGGGTTTTTACGCCCCGGCGCAGTTGATTCGGGAGGCGCGCCGGCAGGGCGTGGAGGTGCGCGCCGTCGATGTTCGGCATAGCGCCTGGGACTGCACGCTGGAGCCGGCTCGTGGCGGTGAGCCGGCACTCAGACTGGGGTTGCGGATGGTCAAGGGGCTATCGGCCAAGGGCGCCGAACGGCTGGTGCAGGCGCGTGTACATGGCCCCTGGTGCTCCTTGGATGGACTCAAGGCGCGCGCCGCGCTTGACCGGCGTGATCTGAACGCCCTGGCCGGCGCCGACGCCCTCGCCGGACTGGTCGGAAACCGCCATCTGGCGGTCTGGCAGGTGAGTGGGCTCGAAGCGCCGCTGCCGTTGGTCGCGCGCGTCGCCCAGGACGAGCCCCTGCCACTGCTGCCGCCACCGACTGAGGGTGAGGCCATCGTGGCCGATTACGCCAGCCTGGGTCTGACCTTGCGACGCCACCCGCTGGCACTGTTGCGCGGGGATCTGGAGCGACGGGGGCTCGTCACCGCCCTCGACGTCGAGTGCACCGGAGCGGGGCAACCGGTGCGTACCGCGGGTCTGGTGGTCAATCGGCAGCGTCCGGCTTCGGCCAACGATGTCACCTTCGTCACGCTCGAGGACGAGACGGGCCATGTGAATCTGGTGGTCTGGAAGCGGGTTGCCGAGCGCCAGCGCGGCATTCTGCTCGGTGCGCGTCTGCTGGGTGTGGTCGGGGAGATCCAGCGTGAGAGCGGTGTTACGCACCTGATCGTCAGTCGGCTGATGGACTATTCGGCCCTGCTCGGCGGCCTGGTGGTGCGCTCACGCGACTTTCATTGAGCCAGGCAATCCAGGAGGGGAGTCGCGCCGGCGACTCCCCTTCGTTCCGGCCGCGCGGGGGCGCCAGGCGGCACCTGCGCACCGCCGCGTTTCGCTACGACTGGTCTTCCTTGGGGCCCGATGGCTTCTTGCCACCCTTGCCGCGGCAATAGCCTTCGACCTGACTGCCATCCTTTCGCTGATAGCGATCGACCCAGGTACAGCTTGGGTTGCTGTCGCACTGACCCCTCTCCAACCCTTTGCAGCTCGATGAAGCGTGTGCGGTCGCCGCCCCGAATATCAGCGCCGCGATACCCAGGGATGTACCGACAGACTGGATGAGGGTGTTCTTTATCTTCATGATTGGTTTCACCTTTTGTCCATATAGCGCGAATGAGAACCAGAGATTGCGCGCTGAGGCTGTATCGTCGCGCGGGTGAAATCCTGTCATTTCCACGAACCAATGTCAACGAATAGTGTTCTTTTCGTCGCGTTTCGGGATGCTTGCGCGGGTCTGAACGGCGAGCAGTACGTCGAACACCGATTGCCTGCCCCGCGCCAGGCGGGTGACCAGCTCGGCGCATGCCACGGCGACCATGCCCGGGAGGATGATGTTCGGATTGGCCGTGAGCTCGAGCAGGGCAATCAGCGCGGCCAACGGTGCCCGCAGGGTCGCCCCCATCATCGCGACCATGCCGATGGTGGCATAGAACGCCGGCGAGGCCGCTGGAATCGACGTCAGCCCGGCCATCGCGAGCCCCAGTGCCGACCCGGCCGCACCACCGATGAACAGCGTGGGTCCGATCAGGCCGCCGGGTATGCGCAGACCCACCGCGGTGGCAGAGGCGAGCAGCTTTGCAAACACCAGCACCGTGACCAGCGCCAGGTCCCCTTGGCCTTGCAGCAGACGCACGAGGGTGTCGTAACTGGTGCCCATGACATCGGGCACCCCCAACGCCAACACGCCGGTGACCAGTCCGGCAAGCGGAAATGCGACGGTGCAGGGCCACCGCGGCGTGGTGCGCGCGATGATCTCGATCAGACCGATAAAGGCGAGGGCCAGCGTTCCGGTGATGAGGCCGAGCAGGATCAGGCTCGGCAGCTCCCAGTCCGAGCCGAGGTCCTCGGGGCGCACGGCGAACCCGCGCCCCGACAGCGACAGAAAGCGGCTCACCACCGCGCCCGTGACGGCGGCGACGATCACCGGCAAAAACCGGCTCACCTCGTAGCGGATACGCAGCACCTCGACGACGAAGATCACACCGGCGAGCGGTGTGTCGAAGGCCGCGGCGATGGCCGCCGCGCCGCCGCAGGCCGTCAGCGTGATGTCCTCCTCGGTGCTGGCGTGCAGACCGCGACCGATGAGGCTCGCGCTCGACGCCCCGATGTGCACCGCGGGCCCCTCGCGATCGACCGAGTGGCCGCCGACGATCGATACGACGGCCCCGATGAGCTGCGTGAGCATGTTTGCCGGGGGCAGACGCTCCTGTCCGGGCGCCTGCACATGCTTGAGCAGGTGCGCGATACCGATCTGACGGCTGCGCCGCGGCAGCCTGTCGAACAGCACTCCGAGGCCCAGTCCGGTGGCGATCGGCAGTGCGACGCGCAACCATGGCGGCAG
This sequence comes from Chromatiaceae bacterium, assembly GCA_040775095.1. Taxonomy (GTDB): domain Bacteria; phylum Pseudomonadota; class Gammaproteobacteria; order Chromatiales; family Chromatiaceae; genus JAXGTD01. The sequence goes on from JAXGTD010000190.1 coordinate 2,597, forward strand.
AGACTCGTAGTTGCCGACGCTGCCAAGTGGCAGCAGGTCCGTCTGACCAAACTCCACCAGCGTCCGGAACGCGAGCACGACGCCACCCGCAAGGATGCCGCTGATCACGCCCAGCAGCGTCAGGCGCAGCCAGATCCCCGGTTCGTCGTCCATGAGCGGATTCTATACCGCGACCTGGCCGGCGTCTGTCGGCCTCATCAGGATTCCAGTCCCACCCAAGCGCCACCAGCTCGCGTCGGTGTGCGCCTGGTTTCGGTCGAGCCGCGGGAGTGGCGCCGCGGCGCCGAGCGCCTCAGCGGGGAAAATGGGCTAGTCTTGGTAAGGTAGAGTTCCGAGGGCCGAGGCGTTTGGGGCGGTCGATTATTCAGTCCGCGGGCGAGGATGGGCCTCACCGCGTGCCGTCCTGTTTCCCAATGCGCGTGGCGCAAGGCGACGACGCGGCCTTGCCTTGTCGACTTGGAAACGTGGATCAGCGCGTGCCCCTGTGGGACCTGAAGCCCCGCCCGTTTCAGGATCCCTGGGAAGATGCTGATCAAATGCCCCCTGGCATTGAATCAGCTCGCGAATCGAAAGCGCGGTTTCCGGTACGCTCCATTTTCAGCCACTTGGGTGACTGAAAATGCAGGGCCTTCCATGGCCCGGACGGGAAACGCTTGAATCAGCGTTTGCCCGGGTCATCGAAAATGGGGGTTTTCTGTAGCCAGGCTGCTCCGATCGCGCGCTGATCTTCTCCGCGGATGGACCAGATCAGCTCCTTTCCAGGGATTACGAGGCCGTCCATGCAAGGGGCCCTATTCACGAGCCTGCTCAACAATGCGACGTTGCTGCTGTCTTTGGCGCTGCTGCACAGCGTCATCCTGCTGCGACTCCCGGTCGGATCCCGAACCCGGAATCTGGTCAGTGGGCTGCTGTTCGGACTCGCCACGGTCCTGGGGATGACCCTGTCGGTGCATTTGCTGCCGGGCGTCGTGTTCGACGGGCGCTCGATCGTGTTGAGCATGGCGGGCCTGTTCAGTGGTCCGCTCGCCGCCGCCATCGCGGTGATCATCGCGCTGGTCTACCGCGCATACCTGGGCGGTGTCGGTGCCGGGGTCGGGATGGCCGTGATCGCCACAACCGGGCTCCTCGGCACTCTGGGGTACCTGTTGCGTCGTTCCGGACGTCTGAGCCTGGGCGTCGGGAGTCTGTTCGCCATTGGGGTCGTCGTGCATCTGTGTGTCCTTGCCTGGATGCTGGCATTGCCGGCGCAGATCCGTTGGCAGGTACTCAGCGCGATCAGCTTGCCGATGATGCTGATCTTCCCATTGGCAACGGTATTTTTTGGGATGCTGTTGCTCATGGTCGAGCAGTCGATCGCGTCGCTGCTGGCCCTGCGCGAGACCCAGTTCCACCTGCTGGAGGCAGAGGCCAACTCCCATCTCGGCCACTGGTGGCTGCAGGCCGGGACGCTGGAGGCGCACTGGGCGGATGAGATCTACCGCATCCTGGGTATCGACCGGGAGCGCCCCGCCGGACTGGAGACCCTCCGTCAGGTGGTCCACCCGGAGGACTGGCCGAGGGTCGAGCGTTCGGTGATGTCCGGCCTGGACGGGGAGATGGCGCACGATCTGCGTTATCGCATCCGCAGACCCGATGGCGAGACACGCTGGGTCGACTGTCGCGGCAAGGCGTTGCGTGACGAGCACGATCGGGTCTCGCGCCTGGTGGGGACCTTGCAGGATGTGACCGATCGGGTCGCGTCGGAGACCCAGGCGCGCGAGCAGGAGGCGCGGCTGCGGAAGGCGCAGACGATCGGACACATCGGGAGCTGGGAATATGACCCTGCCAGCGGCAGGATCTGGGCCTCCGACGAGGGTTTCCGGATCTTCGGCATGTCGCGGCCAGCCAGCGGAGACCTGCCGATCGAGCAGATCGAGGTGCGCATCCCCGATCGGGCCCGGGTTCACCAGGCCCTGGTGGACCTGATCGAGTCGGATCAGCCCTACGATCTGGAATTCGCCATCGAACCCTTGAGCGGCGGCCCGCGGCGTATCGTCGCCTCGAAGGCCGAGCTCATCCGCGGCGCGAGTGACCTGCCGCTCAAGGTGGCGGGTGTGGTGCAGGACATCACCGAGCGCAAACGGGCCGAGTACGCGCTGCGCGACGCCCATGCCACCCTGGATCGGCAGGTCAAGGAGCGCACCGCCGAGCTGGCCGCCGCGAACCGGCATCTGCAGGAGCTCGACCGCCTCAAGTCGCTGTTCGTCGCCTCCATGTCCCACGAGCTGCGCACGCCGCTGAATTCCATCATCGGTTTCACCGGCATGATGCTGCAGCAGATCCCCGGCCCGATCAATGCCAAGCAACGGGACTACCTGGAGCGCGTGGCCAGCTCGGGCCGGCATCTGCTGGCGCTGATTGGCGACGTGATCGACATCGCGAAGATCGAGGCGGGTCAGGCACAGGCCTACGTTGAGCGCTTCGATCTGGGGGCCGTGATCAACGAGTCAGTGGATCAGGTCCGTGCGGAGGCGGAGAAGCGGGGCATATCACTACATGTGGATCTGCCCGAGCCCTTGCAGATGGTCTCGGATCGTCGTCGCCTGATGCAGTGTCTGCTCAATTACCTGAGCAACGCGTTGAAATATACCAGCCAGGGGCTGGTCTCGGTGCGGGCGGTGCGCTCGCGCGAGACAGCGCAGGTGGAGATTTCAGTGCAGGATACCGGCATCGGCATCGCCGCGGACGAACAGCGGCGCCTGTTCCAGCCGTTTTCCCGAATCGACTCCGAGATCACCCGCCGTACCGCCGGCACCGGGTTGGGGCTGTATCTCACCCGCAAGCTGGTCATCGATGTGCTGGGTGGCCGGGTCTCGATGGAGAGCCGAGCCGGTGAGGGCAGCACGTTTCGACTGCACCTTCCCCAGGAGATCGCCGCATGAAGCGCGTTCTGATTATCGAAGACGACGACAACAACGCCGTGTTGATCTCTGATCTGCTCCGGCACGCGGGTTATACCCCGCTGAACGCCGAGACGGGGGAGGACGGCGTGCGCATGGCGCTCGCCGCCAGGCCGGACTTCATTCTGCTGGATATCCAGTTGCCGGATATCGATGGCTATCAGGTCGTGGCGCGGCTGCACCAAACCCCGCTGGCCGGGCAGATCCCGGTCATCGCGATCACCTCCTACGCGATGAGCGGAGACCGCGAGCGCCTGCTGGCCGCGGGGTGCAGCGGGTACATCGAAAAGCCGATCGATCCCGGGGCGGTGATCGAGACGATTCGCGA
>JAXGTD010000191.1:0-5815 GCA_040775095.1 Chromatiaceae bacterium
AGAACCGGAGCAAGAGGATCTCGCGCTCCCACTCCCTCGCTTCGCTTTCCCTAAGCCCGACAGGCTCCTAGCGCAGGAATTCCCCGTCCTCACCGATCTTGCCGGGACCATCGAGTATATAGATCCCGGCAGAATTGGCCTTGACCTGGAACTGCAGGCGACCGTCGCTGGGCAGCTCGTGGCCGGTGACGGCGTCGCGGTAGAGGCCAGGCTGGATGCCCTCGATCTCGATCGACTGGTCGGCGCCGATGGCCAGTCCAATCACGGCATAGCTGCCCTGCTCGGAGAGGTCGCGCACGAAGCGCATGCCGCTGCCCCATTCGTTCACCTGGGTCATCAGGGCCTTCTGCAGGGCCGGCACGGCACGGCGGATCTGGTTCAGGCGCCGGATGTGGTGATAGAGGGGGTGGGACTGGGTCTCCCGGATGCGCTCCTCGCCCAGGTGGTCGCCGAAGTAGGCGCGCCCGGTCTGGTCGAGGGTGTCGCGTTCCCCCTCCACGTCCTGGGGGGCGCCGCGCATGAAGGCGATCTCCTCGCCGAAATAGAGGCAAGGGATGCCGCGGGCGGTCCAGATCAGGTTGTAGGCCGCGGCGGCCATCCAGTCGTCGCCCTTGAACCGGTATTTGAAGTCGTTGTCGGGACCGACGTCGTGGTTTTGCAGGAAGGTCACCAGGCTGGTCACGTCGCCGTAGATCCAGTCCATGGACAGGATCTGACCCGTGCCGCCGTAGGTCCCCTTGCTCACCGTGTCTCGGAAGGTGGAGAACAGCCCGAAGTCGAGCTGGGCGAAGCCCGAGTCGCCGCCGGAGAGCGGGTCGCGGGGATCGTCGCCCAGGCGCGTGTACCACCAGGGCCGGATCTGCGATGGGCCATTGTCGCCGCCCCCCAGGTCGCCCCAGCCGTAGCCCTTGACCAGGTTTTCGCCGAAGACGAACAGACCCGGCTTGTGGGCCTTCCAGGCGTTGACGTACTCGAGCAGGTTGTTGCGCTCCACGTGCTTGACGGTGTCGATGCGCAGGGCATCCACGCCCATGTCCAGGTAGCGGTTGATGGCGCCGATGATGTAGTCCTTGACGTTCTGCCGCTCGGTGGCCAGGTCGATGCAGTCGCCGGCCAGGTGCTTGTGCTGCAGGGGATGGGCGCTCTCCCAGTCGCCGCCGCAGATGAAACCCTCCTGGTGGTACCAGTCGGGATCGAGGTCGTTGGCGTCGATGCCGAAGAAGCGCCCCGGGTTGTAGCCGGGCTTGGGGACGGTCTCGCCGGTCTTGGGGTCCACCAGGGGCTCGCGGCCCTCGGGGTCGCGGCCATGACGGTCCCGGTACCATTGGGGTGCGACCGGGTTGTCGATGTCGTCGCGGCCGGGCCAGGCGTAGTTGCCCAGGTTGCCCTGGTAGGGGCCGTGATCCACCCGTCCCTGCTCGGAACCCTGGGGGACATAGTATTTGATCGGCAGATGATCGATATGGGCCTGGCCGCGGATGCCGTACTGGCAGGAGTGATTCACCACCACGTCCTGGATGATCTTGATCCCCCTGGCATGGGCCGCGTCGATGAGGTCCTGGTAGGTCGCGTCGGGGGACTCCAGGCGCGGGTCGATGCGCGTCCAGTCGTAGGGGTGGTAGCCGTGGTAGTCCAGCCCCGAGCGGTTCTCGACCGGCGGGGTGATCCAGATGGCGCTGAAGCCCAGGTCCCGGATGTAGTCCAGGCGCTGGATCAGGCCCTTGAAGTCGCCGCGCCAATGGGGGTCGACGGCATTCCCCTGGGCATCGAAGCGGATGCGGTCGCGGCAGAAGAAGTTGTTCGAGGGATCACCGTCATAAAACCGGGTGGTGAGCAGGAAGTAGATCGTCTCCTCGCGAAAGTCGGTGCGCTCGCCGACGGGACGCGGTTCGAGCCTCGGCACCGGGGGCCGCCGTACCGCCCGAGGTGGGCCCTGGGCTGGCTCGGGCGGTGGTTGCTGCGCGTACCAGCGCCCGGCACGATACCAGCCGTCGCCCGCGTGCTGCAGGTCGGGGCTTTGGTGGCCGTGTGTGTCGCTGAAGACCAGGCACAGACGCTTGGTATCGGGGAATTGCTGCCGGTACCACCCCGGCTGGCCCTCCACCGGCTGCATGCGCTCGCCAGGCCAGGTGCTCTCGCCGCCGGCGGGGGCGCGATCCCACCAATGGACGAAAACGGGGTTTCCCCAGCCCTCTGGCGGCTGGAAATAGATCGTCAGTTGCGCCATGCTTGCTGCTCCCACCCGGGTGGTATCCACCCCTTTCGATAGGCGCTAGTCTAACCGCAATCGCCCCGCCGCGCCGGGGGCGCTGTCCGGCAGTGGTGACCCTGGCCGCGCGGGGGCCGATCGCACGGGCTCACCATGCGATCGGTTCGCCGCGCTCGAAGCGTCGCCAGCCGTGACCGTCCCAGGCCTCGAGCGGGCGGAACTGGTCCTTGTAGCGCATCTTGCGGCTGTCGTGGATCCAATAGCCAAGGTACACATAATGCAGGCCGAGGCGGGCCGCCTCGCGGATCTGGGTCAGCACGGCATAGGTGCCCGGGGCGCGCGCGGCCTGGTCCGGGTCGAAGAAGGTATAGACCGCGGACAGACCGTCGCGGAACAGGTCGGTGACGGCGACGCCCAGCAGCGGGTGGCTGCCGTCGGGCGCCGTGCGCCGCAGTTCCAGGAAGCGGGTCTCGCCGCCCCATGGGGCGAGCAGAAAGCGCATATAGGTCTCCACCGAGATGTCGTCCGCCATGTCGCCGTCTGCATGCCGCGCGCGCAGGTAACGCTCATAGAGGGCGTAGTGCTCGACCTCCAGCCTGGCCGGCATGTCGTGCACCCGCACGTCGGGATCGTTGCGTTGCGCATTGCGCCGTTGGGAGCGATTCGGTTGGAAGTCCGCGACCAGCACGCGCACCGGGATGCAGCGCCGACACGCGCGGCACGCGGGACGATAGAAATGGGCGCCACTACGTCGAAATCCGATCTGCTGCAGCCGTTGCGCGCACGGTCCATCGATGCGGGCCATCGGATCGACGAACAGGGTGCGTGCCTTTACCCCCTCGAGGTAGGAGCAGGCGTGCTCGCCGGTGAGAAACAGGTGCAGATCGCTGCCCACACGGCTGTTACGCTGCATCGCAGTGCCCCTCGCTGGCGTCTGCCCCCGTCGCCGGGGGCTGCGGAAAGCACAGCCCGCCATCGTCCCAGTGCCGCGGCGGCATGCCGCTGTCGCGCAATTGCTCCAGCAACGCGACGAATCGCGGCCGTGGCAACGGTTCGGCGCCCATTCGGATCAGGTGTCCCGTGAGTACCTGGCAGTCGATCAGGCCGAAGCCCCAGGCCGCAAGCCGCTGGCACAGGTGCACCAGCGCGACCTTGGACGCGTTGTCGACGCGGGTGAACATCGACTCGCCGAAGAAGGCCCGCCCGATGGCCACGCCATAGAGTCCGCCCACGAGCCGGCCCTCTTGCCAGACCTCCACGGAATGCGCGACCCCGAGGTCGTGCAGGGCGCGGTAGGCGGCGATCATCTCCGGCATCAGCCAGGTGCCGCCGAGGGTGCCATCCGGTTCGCGGCGGGGTTCGGCGCAGGCGTTGATCACTGCCTGGAAGTCGCGATCCATGCTGACGGACAGGCGGCGCCGGCGCAGCACCTTCGCAAGGCTGCGCGAGATCCGCAGGCGCCCCGGAAAGAGGACCGTGCGGGGGTCGGGCGACCACCAGAGTATCGGGTCACCCTCGCTATACCAGGGGAAGATGCCTCGGCGGTAGGCGCTGATCAGCCGCCTGACACCCAGATCCCCGCCGATCGCGAGCAGCCCGTCGGGGGAGCGAAGCGCATCGGAGACGTCCGGGAAGGCGCCCGTCGGGTCGTTGGGCGCCAGCAGGTAAGGCATCGATGGGGAGTGACGGATCAATTGGTCTCCAGCTGTTTGTAGGGACTGCGCTGTTGCATCTCGGCGATGTAGTCTTCCATAGCCGGGATCTCGTGGTCCAGAAACGCCCCAATGGGTCGGCGAAAGGCCGCATCGGCGATCCAGTGGGCGGACCAGGTGGGGGTTGGCAGAAAACCGCGGCTGATCTTGTGCTCGCCCTGGGCGCCGGGCTCGAAGCGACTCAGGCCCTGTTCGATGCAGTGGTCCAGCCCCTGGTAGTAGCAGGCCTCGAAATGCAGGCTGTGAAAGTCCTTCGAGCATCCCCAGTGGCGTCCATACAGGCTCCGTGCGCCAACCAGGCAGAAGGCCGCCGCGACGATCTCGCCGCCGTGCTCCGCGAAGACCAGCAGGAGCTGTTGGCCCATGGTCTGGCCGATCTCGCGGAAAAACGGCAGGGTCAGGGTCGGGACACCGCCGCGCTTGTCGAAGGTGTCCTCGTAGAGTCGGTGGAAGGTCACCCACTCGGCGTCGCTGACCGCCTCGCCCGATACGCGACGGATCCGCACCCCGGCCTCGGCGACGCGGCGGCGCTCGCGTCGGACCTTCTTGCGTTTCTCGGCCGAGAAGGTCGCGAGCAGGTCTTCGAAGCTGGCGTAGCCGGCGTTCTGCCAGTGGAACTGGCAGCCCAACCTGGGCATCAGCCCGGCCCCGCGCAGCCAGTCGGTCTCCCGTGGGGTCGTGAACAACCAGTGCAGGCCCGACACGCCGAGCTGTTGCGCGACCTCGACCGATCCCTGAATCAGCGCCGAGGCATACTCGGCGCGCCTCGGCGTATCACCGGTGAGGATGCGTGCCCCGGTGGCGGGGGTGTAGGGCGAGGCGATGACCAGCTTGGGGTAGTAGGCCCGGCCGGCACGCTGGTAGGCATCGGCCCAGGCCCAGTCGAACACGAACTCGCCGTAGGAGTTGTACTTGAGATAGGCCGGCGCCGCTGCCAGCCATCGACCCTGCCCATCGCGAAGGGTCAGGTGGTGCGGTATCCAGCCGAAGCGCGCGCCGACGCAGCCGTGATGTTCCATCGCGGCGAGGAACTCGTGACGCAGGAAAGGCGCATCGTCTCCAACGAGCCGGTTCCAGTCTTGCGCCGGGATCTCGTCGATGGCGGCGTGGGTGCTGAGGCTGTACATCGCTGCCGGTGGGTGTTGGCTGCCAGTGACTGCGACAATGGGGGCGAGGGCCGGCGCCGGAAAGGTCCGGGAGCGGATCGGTGGCGCGGTGCGCGCTCACCCCGGCCTGTCGACTCGCCGCCGGCCTCCGGCCCGCGAGGGATGCGCTGATGTCTTCCATCCATGGACGAGATCAGATCGCGATCCGAGCGGTGTGGTTCCCGGATCGCGCGGGTCCGCCATGGCCCGCACAGGAAACGCCTTGATCGGCGTTTCCCTCGACGCGGCCAGGGGGTGCGGCGTCGCGATGTCGAACCCCTCAGGGACCCCAGCCGGTACGGATCTCGTGTCCGCCCTGCCGCCAGGCCCCGAGGCCGTCCTCGAGGTGGTAGAGGTTCGGAACATGCCGCGCCAGCAATGTCTGCTCCGCTGAGGTGGCCGATGGAACCAACCCGGTCGTGAACCGCGCGTGGGCCGATCGGGCCATTTGACTGGACATCGGGCTAGAGCGCCGCGCCATCTGCACAAGGGCAGATCGGACAGGCGGCACGATGGTTCGGGCAGCGGGGGGTCTCGTTCCCGTCCGCTTCCGGTGTGGCGTTGCCGCCTCGTGCGCGCCAACGTCCACCGACGCGCCGGCCTATTTTCCCTCGGCGGCGAGGGCGTCGAGATACTTCTCTGCATCCAGGGCCGCCATGCATCCGGTGCCGGCGGAGGTGATGGCCTGACGATAGACGTGGTCCATCACATCGCCGGCGGCGAACACCCCGGGCGCCGAGGTGGCCGTG
>JAXGTD010000192.1:0-5662 GCA_040775095.1 Chromatiaceae bacterium
CTCCTGACGCAGCACCCCTCGCAGCGAGGAGCCGGGCACGATCGGCAGTTGGGTGGCACGGGCACGGGCGATGGGCAGGTCGACGACACCGGTCGACTGGCCTGTCCCGCAGTGCAGCGCCGAGAGTGTGTGCAGATGAAAAAGTCGTGATTGCATGCTCATGCTGTCGTCCTTTGGCAAACGAGGTCAGAGAAAGATGGCCATGTCACTGAACGGGGCGCCAGGGCGCCGGCAGTGCCAGGCCATAGCCGTCGCGCCGATCCTGTGGGGCGTCGCAGATGCTGGTGAGCCAGAGTGAGACCAGCGCCGCGGGCGCGGACGCATCGAGCAGGCGAAACCAGTAGGTGGCGCCAGCGGCGACCAGCTTGCGGGTTGGGCGCGGCCTGTGCCCGGCCAGATCCCAACCCGAGTGGGGCTGCCAGCGTTCCAGGGCAGTGGCGACCAGGCGCAGACGCAGACCGGGCGCCAGCGGCGGCTCACCGGTGAGCGAGTCATCGAGCCAGCCGGGGCGGTAGCCGGCGCCGAAACAGGCAGGCGTGAGCAGGGTCAGGGTCAGGCCGCCGGCCTTCAGGATCCTGTCAAACCAGTCCGGGGGCGGCGTCGGCCAGGCCGACTCGGGTTCCGGGTGCAGGCGCGCCAGGCGGCGCTCTCCGCCGAGATGAACCAACCCCTCGGAGAGGGCCTCGCCACAGCTCGCCAGCAAGCGCAAGCCATCGGTGTCGCGCCCTTTCAGATTCGTGTTGTCGGGCGCGAAGTCCAGCCCCTCGGTCTGGAACAGTCGGCCTGAGTCAGCCGCCAACGTGTCTGAATTGATAGCCACATGGGTGCGGCGGTCACCCGCCGGAGGCGACCAGCCACGTTTGTCCAGATCGGAAAGACCTGGCACCTGCCCGGTGCGGAACGCGATCAGATCCGCCCAGTCCCACCAGGCGGGGCCCTTACTGGCCTTGCCCTCGACCGTGTCGGTGAACCGCAGCGGGAGCAGCCCTTCGGGCAGGTCGGCCTCGCAGCCGACATCGAAGGCCTTCGGCTCTGCGCGGATGCAGCGGACGTCCCGGTCATGTCCAAAGTAATGCGCATCCGCCGGCTTGGGTGCCAGCAGACGCAGCTTGCCATCCTCCGCTCGCCGCGCAAGCAGCGGGCCCGTGACCTCCAGTTGGGCCAGTTCGGGACTGAACGCTTTACCGTTCGCCCGCGCCCAGGCGGTGCGCAGACAGCCTGCCAGCGTTGAGGGGGGCGGGAAACGCGCGGCATCCGAACCGGCCTGGTCGTCGAAGGGGCGACCCGAGCGTACGATCAGGGGCGCGAGCGGCTCCAGACTCGCCACGGGGCTAGGGGCGGCAGGCTTGACGGCCTGGCGTTGCACCCGCGCGGCGGGCATCGGTGTGGCGGAGGATGGTGATCGATGCGTCTCTTTCGCCTTGGCGCGCGCCAGCTTCCTGTAGTTGGTCTTAGGTGTCCTATTGGGCTTCTTGCTCATTGGCCGCGCTCTCCCAGGTCTGCGGCGGCGCGGGCCGAGAGCCAGCGTGCCAGAATCAGCGTGTCGGCCAGATCGGCCAGGGGTTGGTTGCGGGCGCGCTCGAGGATCAGTTCGCGTTGCGGTCCGGCCAGTGCTCTGGTGCCGCCTTCCACGCGCGCGCGCTCGAGCATGCGGGCGAGCTCAGCCGCACGCATACCGCGCGCAGTCTCGTCCTCGTGGGTGCGGAGCCAGGCCAGACGCCGGTCGATGGCGCGCAGGTCGTAGGCCGCGCGGCTGGGCAAGCGGCCTTCGCGATAGGCGTCGATGAACGCGTGCAGCGCGGCGTGGGCTTCGTTATCGTCCCAATTCGCGCGCCAGTCCAGCTCGCCGCCGGAACGAATGCCGAGCACGATAGCCAGCGCGTTGCGCGACTGATCGGGCGGCAGTCCATCCCCCTTGGCCAGATGCTCGGCACGGGCCGCCCGCCCGCGCAGTGCCCCCAGCGGCTCCATCAGATGGCCAATGCCGATCCCGACGGAAAGGGTCGGCTTGACGTCATCAGCGAGACGAAGCTGTTCGGCTATACCGCCCATGGCGTCCTTGAAGGCACGGGCCAACTGCTCCGCGCAGGGCACCGCGTCGGGCAGCGGCAGCAACGCGAGCACGTCGTCGCCACCGGAATAGATGGCATGGCCGTGGTGCTTGCGCACGATGGCGCGTACCCGGGAGGCAAAGCCGTGCAGTGCCTTGGAGATCGCCCGAGAGTCCTCGGCGGTGCGTGCCTGTTGCAGAAAGGCGCCCATGCGATCCCCATCGGCCTTCAGGATGACGGCATAGGGCACCGGCGCGCCCAATTCATCTGGCAGTGCCGTGATGGCCCGGCGTAGTTGTTCAAGCGCGTCGCGCTCCTCGGGCCTGGCGGCCTGCTCACCCTTCTCGGCGAGTGCATTGTCCAGTCGGAAGTCATAGAGCATCTGGGCGTCGTAAGGCATTTCGTCGTAGCTGCCGTGATTACCGGTGACACGGGTGGCGAGCTGCTGCGCCACCAGTGGCTCGTAGGCCTCGCGCAGCGCGGCCTGCTGCCCCTTATCGAGGGTGCGAATCCAGGGGTCGGCGGCGAGCCGCGAGTACGCGGTGAACTGCTCTACGTTGCCCGCCATACGCTTGGTCACGCCGAGCGCGTCGAGCTGCTCGCCGCGCGAGAGGCCGAGCTGACGGCGGGCATGGTGGTGGTCGTGCCAGTCCTGGGCATCGGGAAGCACGGTTTCCAGCGCGCCGTCGAGCGAGGACTTCGGCAGCCCAAGGGTGGAGATCGGACGGGCTGGAACGAAATCCCGCGTGGACTTGCGCGCCGCCAGCGTGGCGCCGAGTTGCGCGCTGGCATGGCGGTATCCATCGACGCCGGCGGGGATCTCCACCCATGCGGAAAAGCCTTCCAGCAGATCGCCAACCTGGGCGTTCCAGACCTCATCGCGCAGGTTGGCCTTGAGCCGCCGCCGGGCCTGATCGGCAAGCTCGACCAGGCGTCCGGCGGCAGCGCGCTTGGCTTGCCCGCACAGCGCGCGCGCCGCCGCGGCGTCCGGAAGCTCCACCTCCGCGCGCAGAATGTTGGCGATGTTGGCCTCGTCTCCGGGTTCTTGCCGCGGGCACAGTTCCCGCGCGGGGTCCTCCGGGCAGGGAAAGACCAGGCCACCTGGATGGGCTTCATGCAGCACCCGTGCTGCCGCGCGTGCCGCCTCCGAGAGCAGCCATGAGCCACACCAGAGATCACGGGTGCGCCGCGCCGCCTCGATCAGGCCCTGCACCGGCCCCAGGGAGACTGTGACAAGATAACGTGGCATCGCTCAGTCCTTCTCGAAGTAGTCCATGAATGCGCTCAACGGGTCAGTGCCGCGACCGGCCATCGGTTTGATTTTTGCCGCGAGCTCCTGGCGTTGGGTTGAATCGGTAGGCCAGACGCGCCGATAGGTGCCGGCTTCGAAACCGGCGCTCGCGTCAAGCACCGTCTCCCATCCAGGGATGAGTAGCGCCGCCGGATGCCAGTGCTGATCGCGCCAATAGGGTCGGAGGATCAGCGGGCTGGCCAGGCGGTCACCGCCTTCGGGAATCAATAAGTGCTGTGCGGGTTCGCCTTTGTTCTCATCCTTGAAATGAAACACAATGGGCAATCCATAGGCTGCGCGCGGATAGGCCGTGGTCACCGGATGGGTCGGCATATGGCCATGCGAGTGTCGTCCGGTTTGGCGGCGGATCATGTCTGGCTCCGGCCAACGGCTGCGCCCGGCGGGGCTTTGCGAGCCCTCGGATTTCGGATTGCGGCCCAGTTCGATCCCCTGGCGAAACTGACGCAGCCGACCGACGCCGATTTTCCAGGCTTGCTCGGCGCCGTTTGCCGCGCCGCCCGTTAGCAGTCGCCCGCCCCGTGCCATCACCTCCTGCGCGCTGACCGGTGTGAGATCGCTGACCTGCACCGCCCCCAAGCCGCGGCGGGTGCGCGCCCCAACCCCACCGAAACTCGCCCACCAACGCAAGGCCGTGGTGACCTCGGCTTGCTGGGCGTCAGTCAGATCCGGATGCCGCCGCACACCCAAGCGAAAGCCTAGGCCCGCCCGAGCGAGCCGGTGCGGAGAGACCTTCTCCTCGCACTTGTCCTTGGTCAGCTCGCCACGCGCCGGGAACATGGCATAGGCTTCCACCCAATCCGCCGCGTCCGGCATGGTCCTCAACTCGCCCGGCCTGTTGCGATTGGGTTGGTAGACAAATGCTGGCTCGACCTTCAGCCCGGTGATTCCATCGACCCGCACCGAGACCCGGCTCGCCGTCGGTCTGCTGCTGGCGATACCACCCCAGATCTCCGATTCCCGTTGAAACATGGCTCGGGAGTTTGGGAACGGACCGCAAGCAATGCGCCACCAAAAGCGCAGTTGGCCGCGCACTCCCGAGGCGCGGATCGGCATCTGTTCATCCACTTCGCCAGCACGCACGCCCCCGCCATAGAGGGGCGTGACCAGCTTGCAGGTGTAATGGCTCCAGTCACCGTGGGCTTCCTTGGCGTCGCTGTCCCAGTCAAGCAGGGCTGACGTTAGGTCGACAGCGGGACTCAAATTTCGCATGCGTATTCTCCTTATCGTGTCTCTTCTGCTCAGGCTTCGTAGAGTTCCATCCGCACAAACGGTTCGTATTGCGAGCGCCGGTCCGCCAGAATGCGCGCGCCGGCATCGCTCTTGCGGTTCTGTGTGAGCAAATCGTCGTACTCGTCGTGATCGACGATGCGCCACACCAACAGCCGCCAGCCCTCCACCGATACCAGATAACGATCACGGGTATGCTGCCCTGGCTTGACCCAAAACAGACCGCCGCCCCACGACTCGTGTTTGCCCAAGTCCAGCAACTGAGACGAACGGGCGACACGTGGCAGATAGTCCTCGGGCTTACACCCCTCGACAGAGCGGATTTTCAGCAAGTCATCCAGCGCCCGGCGGGATAGATAAGGCACCAGGGCCGAGGGGGATTCGAGCTCTTCCCAGATCAGAAACCCGACGGGCGACAGACTCACTTGCCCCTGCCCGACGTCCTCGAACAGCGGCTCAAGCGTGGCCCGTTCGACAAAAGGCAAGGCGGCGTCGAGGTCAGTCCGAGCGATGGCGGTTTCGTTCTGGATACGCTCCAACACCGGGCGCAACGGCTCCAGCCGCGAGCGGGCGAACTCCACCGGCATCATCGGCAGTGGGATGAGGGCACTGGACTGCTCGAAGATGTACTTTGCCTGCACCCCTTTGAGCATCCCGATCAGGACCGTGTAGGGCACCAGGCTCTTGAAGCCACCGGTGGGATTGAGGACGCATTGCGCTGCACCGTTGGCCGTGATCTCGCGCAGGACGGCCTTCGTGAAATTCAGGACGCCAGCGCTGCGGAATGCCTCGGCGTCGGTCACCTGTAAACCAGCGATGACCTCGATCCGACAGATAAGCCCGTGGCGGGCCCGTTCCAGATAGCGCTTGACCGCAGCCGCGCAAGCCTGGCCGTCGTCAGTCTCGGAACTGAACAGGACAACCGTGTCGTTTGCAGTCAACCCCATCCGAGCAAGCGAATGAATTTCCGCGGACAAGTCGCATTTCAGGGCGACCTCATCATCCATCCGCGCGCCGCGAAACGTCTCGTAGATTGCTGCTGCTGCGGCATCGATCCCGCCCTGCTCCACAA
>JAXGTD010000193.1:0-5589 GCA_040775095.1 Chromatiaceae bacterium
AGCCTCCGGTGAAGCCGCGCTGCCAGTTCAGGTGACGCCGCCAGCTGCTGTTCTCGTAGTAGAAGGCCTCTTTGGCTCTGGTGTGGAACAGGATCGTGCGGGCGGTCGCATCGCCCACCGCGGCGGCCTCGGTGAGGATCTGCTTCATCCGCTCATCCGGCGCAAAGGGCTTGCCCTTCTCGATCCCGACCGAGGCGAAGAAGCCGAGGGTCACCGGATCGAGCGACTCGCTCGGCTCCTGCTGCACCACCTGGTTCAGCAGCTCCCAGAACTTGAAATCGGTCGGATAGACGGTGCTGAACGCCTTTCCGGTCATATCCGGGAAGCTCGGTGTCGCCGGCTGGCTGCCTAAGGGATAGATCTTCGTGTGCCTCTCGACCAGCGCGACACCGGGTGCCGGATCGCCATCGACGAGGAAGCTGCGCCAGGGGATCCACAGACCGAACGTGGGCGAGTGCACGACCTGGACGAAGTCTTCTGCAGGCACCTCACCCTTGTAGCCCGGCGGGATGAAGAGGTATTCCCCGCCCTCGCCCTTGTCCTTGCCGGTAATGCCAACATCGACAACCCAGCGCTGCCACATGTCGTTGGCCGTGCCAAGCACGTTCGGCGGCACCTCCAGCACGATCGGCCCATCACTCAGGTCGAGCCAGGTCCAGCTGTAGACGGTGTTGTCGTTGCCGGTGAGCACCAGGGTGCGCGCGTTCAGCAACTGCTTGAAGATCGGCACGACGGTGTTGGCCGGGCCGAGGTCGGCGAAGGCCGCGCGGTTCGCCACCTGGCTCACGGCGGGCATGCCCAGGAGGAAGGCCTGCACCGCCCGCTGGAAGTCGAGGTTGTCGTAGAGGGTCTGCGCGGTGGCCTCGTCCGGGAAGCCGTCGAAGAAACGCAAGGTCCCGAGACGGGTCTGGATGCTATCCGGAACCGCGATGCCCGGCGGGATCGCGGTCGAGTACTTGTACTTCGGGGATGGGTCGGGCGCCGTGGTCGCGGGCGCCTCGCCTGGGATGGCCAGCTGCTGGCCGATCTCGATCTTGTCCGAGGCGAGCCGGTTGTGGCCCTTGAGCGCGTGCACCGGGATCGAAAACCGCTCGCCGATCGCGATCAGGTCATCGCCCTCGACCACCATGTAGGTAGCGGTTACAGCGTCGTACTCGCCTTGCGCATGGTGGCGGGGACCCGAGTCCGCGCCAGAGCCATAAGCGGTGCCAAGACCGAGTGTACAGACCAGGGCCAGCCCCCTGAGCCCGAGGTGTCTTTCAGGTCGATGTCCAGTCAACGGATGCATGGCGGTTTTTCACCTCCTCTGGTGCCGCGATCGCGAGCAGAAAACATCCCCTCTCGGCCCCGGTCGCGGGACCAGGAGGGAGCGAATGCGCGTCAGGGTTGCCGCTCCGGGTCGCCGGGCCGCCAGCTCTGGTCGAACCAGGGCTCCAACGGGCCATAGAGGCGCAGCGCGATGTTGTAGCCCCCGCCCGGCATGGTCTGAACCCAGTTCGCCTCGTGGCCCGCCGGCGCCTTCGGCCCAAACCAGACGGTGACCCCACCGTCGGGGTTCATCGCGAGCCCCGGGGCCGGGCCGTCGAGGCCCGCGAGCTTCTGGTCGGTCGGCAGCAACGAGCGGGTCTGGTTGTCGTAGACGGTGAAGGACCAGAAGTGCTTGGCCGGGATCGGCCCAGGCAGTGTCAGCCGGTAGGTATTGCCGCCGTCGAGATAGACCCCGTCGTGATCGCGCGGGGTGATCGCATAGACGGAGCCCGTCCCGGGCTTGGGGTCGACCATCGCCGGGGTGATCCCGGTCGCGTAGTAGAAGAACATGATCCGCGCGTCGAGCAAACGCTCCGCCCCGTTCAGGAACCGATAGCTGTTGCCGACGAAGACGTTCTGCCATGGCTGGTTTGGATAGATCCGCGCGGCAGGATCGCGCGGCGCGAACACGCTGGTGCGGGCGATGGCGTTGCCGACCGCGACGGCATCGGTGAGGATCCGCTTCATGCGCTCATCGGGGGCGAAGGGTTGGCCCTTGCGGATGCCAATCGAGGCATAGAGGCCCACCGTATCCGGATCCACCCAGTCCGCCGGCTCGCCCTGCACGACCGCATTGAGCTCGTCGTAGAAGCGGAAGTCGTTGGCGCTGATGGTATTGAGCTTGAGCTCGGAGATATTGACGACCACGGGTGCCGGCGACGCGGCCGCCTCGGCGAGCGGGAACACGCCCGCCTTGGACTTCACGTAGTCCACGGCGGCGGCGATGTCGCCGTTCTCGACGAAGGCGCGATAGAAGAGGAATAACCTGTTGGTGCGCGGCCTCTGCACGTAGTAGCCCGCGCTCGGCACCTCGCCCTGATAGCCGGGCGGGAGAAACAGGAAATCGCCGCCGGCCCCCTTGTCCGGGCTGGTGAAGCCAAGGTCGGTGACCCAGCGGAAATCCGCGTCGTCCACCATGCCAAGGATTTTCGGCGGGACCCGCACCACCATGGGCCCGCCACCAAGATCCACGCACTGGGTGACGTAGACGGTGGTGGTGTTCGCGGTCAGGAAAAGCTGCCGGGCGTTGATCAGGTCCGCGCTAATGCCAAGGCCCCTGTTGGTCTCGATGCCGGCGCCGTCGAAGCCAGAGCACAGAGCATGGACAGAGGTGGCCGACATGCCCCTGAGGAAGGCGTCGACGCCGCGTCCGAAGTCGAGCTGATCATAGACCTTCTCCGCCGTCGCCGCGTCGGGAACGCCGTTTGGGAAATGCAGGGTACCGATCCGGGTCTCGACGGTCTCGGGGGTCGTGATCCTTGCCGGGATGTCCGGCATGTAGGTTGGCGCGGCGGCCGCGGGGGCCACACCCGCAATCGCCAGCTTCTGGCCGACCTGGATCAGCGTTCCCTGGAGATGGTTCTCGCTGATCAGCTCGGCGACCGGGATCTGGAACCGCTCGGCGATGGCGTCCAGATCGTCACCCGCGGCGACCACATAAGTCGTGGTTTGCGCGAGGAAGTCGCCGCGGGCATGGTGGCGCGCTCCGGTGTCGGCTGCCTGCCCGGCGCCGGCACACAGACAGGTGGAGAGCGCAAGCGCGCCGAATAGACGCCGCGGCAGGGGCAACAGGGGTGTCCGGCGTCTTGGCCTCATCATCGATGATTCTCCTTGCGGATGCGGGAACCGGCGGGCGGTACGCGGCCGGTAGCGACGGCGCCGATTGGGCGCGACATCTCGGTTCGTGCGACCGAATGGGACTCGCGAGCAACGCGAAAGGCCGCCTGCCGGGCACGGGGGCAGCCTCGAGCTCGTGCAAATCTATCGGCAATCGCCGGACCGCTCTTGCTGTTTCGCGCTATCATTTTGATATCTCACGACAGATGAGTCCGTGCGGGGCTGCGACGAAATGGATCCGCGATGTTCCGGCACTGGGAACCGATTCGGTCGGCTGCTGGTCGAGCGGGGGACGGTGCGTGCTGGCCCGATTCTGGCACTGCCGGCCGTGCTGCGTTCCCTCGGTGTCGAGCCTTCCGCACTGCTGGCGCAGCTCGACCTGACCGAGTCCTTCTTCGATGACCCGGAAAACACCCTGTCGATGGCGACCGCCGGTCGGCTGCTTGGCCGCTGTGTCGAGGGCACCGGCTGCGAGCACTTCGGACTGCTGGTCGGCCAGCACGCCACGGCCTCGTCTCTCGGTGCCCTCGGCTACCTGATGCAGAGCTCCGCGACCGTCAGGGAGGCACTCGGGGCGTTCGTGCGTTACCTCGACGTACAGGACCAAGGGGGAACGGTCTGGGTCGAGGAGCGCGACAACAGTCACTCGATCCTGGGATACACCCTGTTCGATGCCCAGATCGAGTCCCTGGACCAGATCCTGGCCTGCGCCATCGCCATTGGCACGAATATCCTGCGCAACCTCTTCGGTCCGCCGTGGCGCCCCGACGAGGTGCTGTTCGCGTTCGCCCGGCCCCGGCGCGTGGCCCCCTACAGCCGGTTCTTCGGCTTGCCGCCGCGCTTCGATGCCGAGCGCACCGGCATCGTGTTTCAATCGCGTCTGCTTGGCGCACCGGTACCCGGGGCCGATCTGCTGCTGAACAAGCTCATGCAGGAGCGGGTGCGCGAGCTCAAGCGCACCGGCGAGGATGACGTCGTCACGAGGATCCGCCGACTTCTCAGGACGATGGTCATCTCACCGAATTGCTCGGT
Organism: Chromatiaceae bacterium; assembly: GCA_040775095.1. Lineage (GTDB taxonomy): Bacteria > Pseudomonadota > Gammaproteobacteria > Chromatiales > Chromatiaceae > JAXGTD01. The sequence continues at coordinate 4,177 of JAXGTD010000193.1, forward strand.
GCGTGCGGCAGCAGACCGCATCTGCGTGCACCCCCGCACCCTCAACCGCAAGTTGGCGGCGGCGGGGACCACGTTCCACCAGGAGCGCGAGGAGGCGCGCAGGGAGGTCGCCTGCCAACTGCTCGAGAACACGCGGATGACCGCGATGGAGGTCGCCCAAATCCTTGGCTACGCCGGCCCCGCGGCCTTCAGCCGGGCATTCCATCGGTGGACTGGAGCAACCCCGGCGCGGTGGCGCACCGACCGGCGGCGCGCGCGGCCGACGGACCAGTGAGCCTTGCCTGGGTACCACGCCCCGCCTGATCTCCGCGTCTCGCTCGGGAAACAGGGTTTCCCCGCTCGCCCGCCCCGGCGGGGCCTGGGCGCGAGGCCTCACGGGCGGCCGGAGCCGCTCTGCCGTGCACGTCCTCCCGGGCGTCCTGACCAGCGGCCCGGACGCCGGAAGGATCAGGGTTGCAGCTCGATCTCGCCGGGCCGCCAGGTCTGGTTGAACCAGGACTCCAGGGGGCCATAGAGCCGCAGAATCATGAACCACCCCTTGCCCGGGATCGTCTGCACCCAATTGCTCTGCATGCCATCCGGGGCCTTTGGACCGAAGAAGACATCCACCGATCCGTCCGCATTGACCTTGACCCCCTTGTTCTGGCTGCTCACGCTTGGGGCCTCCTGATCGGTCTGAAGCATCGAGCGGGTCTGGGTGTCGTAGACGATGACCGACCAGAAGTCCTTGACCGGGATGTTCGGCGGCAGGTGCAGCTTGTAGGTCCTGGCCCCATCGAACGGATTGCCGTTCGCGTCCAGCGCGGTCCAGGGATACTGCGACCCCTTGCCGACCATCTTCTCTTCCATCGCAGGGGTCACACCGGTGGCGAAGAAGTAGAAGAAGGTAGCACCATCGAGGTTGGCAACCCCCGGGGAGCTCTCAAACTTGTAGCCGCCGAAGAATGGCAGGCGCCACTGGCTGTCCGGATAGAAAAAGGCGTTCTTCTCACGCATCTTGAACGCCAGCGCACGCGCGGTGGCCGCGCCGATGTTCGCGGCGTCGGTCAGGATCTCCTTCATTCGCTCATCCGGCGCGAAGGGCTTGCCCTTTTCGATGCCGATCGAGGCGAAGAGACCGAGCGTGGTCGGGTCAGACCCATCGCTCGGCTCCTCCTGGACCACCTGATTCAACAGCTCCCAGAAGCTGTAGTCGCCCGGGAAGACGAAGTTCGACGGGACGCCCGAGGCATTGGCGAACTTCACCGGGTCAGGATTGGCGGCATCGGCGAGCGGGTAGATCTTCAGGGTCTTCTTGACCGATTCGACTCCGGGCTTGGGGGAGCCGTCCACAAGGAAGGTTCGAAACGGCATCCAGGTGCCATAGGTGCTCGGCCGCACCACGAAGTAGCCCTTGGGCACCTCACCCGTATA